>URXG01000017.1 GCA_900551715.1 uncultured Blautia sp.
TTTACAAAAGTTAAAATCGAAAAGATCAACGCTTAATCTGGTGTTTGCATGATTACAGTGACAGTCAGCAAGAAAAATAATTCCTATATCAGTTTTGTTTCTGAAGGACATGCCGGTTATGCAGAAGAGGGGCAGGACATTATATGTGCCGCTGTTTCCGCTCTGGTAATCAATACCGTCAATTCTCTGGAACAGCTGACTAAGGATTCCATTAAAGCAAAAGAAAAGGACGGTTTTGTTTCTTTTACTTTTACGGCTCCGATTTCGGAGGGTGGGACACTTTTGATGGATTCATTACTTCTTGGTCTGACAGAAATTGAACATAGTTATTCAAAACGTTATTTAAAAGTAAAAGTCAAGGAGGTGTAACGACATGATGAAAATGAACCTTCAGTTATTCGCACATAAAAAAGGTGTTGGTTCTACAAAGAACGGCCGTGACTCCGAATCCAAGAGATTAGGTGCCAAAAGAGCAGACGGACAGTTTGTTAAAGCTGGAAACATCCTTTACAGACAGCGTGGAACCAAGATTCATGCAGGTGAGAACGTAGGCTGTGGTAAAGATTATACATTATTTGCACTGACAGATGGTGTAGTAAGATTCACCAGAAAAGGACGCGATAAGAAACAGGTTTCTATCGTTCCAGTAGAGGCAGAATAATCAAGTTCAGCGTGAGGCTTCAAATCGTTCAGGTTTGGAGCCTTTCTTTGAATAAAAATATATAAGGAGCGACATATGTTTGCAGACAGAGCAAAAATCATCATCCGTTCAGGAAAAGGCGGAGACGGACATGTAAGCTTCCGCAGAGAGCTGTATGTACCCAATGGTGGTCCAGACGGCGGGGACGGTGGAAGAGGCGGAGATGTGATCTTTGAAGTAGATGAAGGTCAGAATACTCTGGGAGAATACCGGCACAAACGTAAATTCAAAGCACAGGATGGTCAGGAAGGCGGTAAGAAACGCTGCCATGGTGCCGACGGTTCTGATATTGTCCTTAAAGTTCCGGAAGGAACTGTTATTATGGAAGCACAGTCCCGTAAAGTAATTGCAGATATGTCCGGAGAAAACCGGAGGCAGATCGTACTGAAAGGCGGAAGAGGCGGAAAAGGAAATCAGCATTATGCAACAGCTACCATGCAGGTTCCAAAATACGCACAGCCAGGTCAGCCTGCACAGGAACTGGAAGTTCTTCTCGAACTGAAAGTCATCGCTGATGTAGGTCTGGTTGGATTCCCAAATGTAGGTAAATCTACATTCCTTTCCAGAGTAACTAATGCACAGCCCAAGATCGCCAATTATCATTTCACTACTTTAAGTCCGAATCTTGGTGTTGTAGATACAGAAAATGGCGGATTTGTCATTGCCGACATTCCAGGTCTCATTGAAGGTGCCTCTGAAGGTGTTGGTCTGGGTCATGAATTCCTCCGTCATATAGAACGTACACGTGTACTTGTACACATTGTGGATGCCGCATCTACAGAAGGACGTGATCCTGTAGATGACATCCGAAAGATCAATCATGAACTGGAAGCATACAATCCTGAGATTGCATCCAGACCACAGATTATCGCCGCAAACAAAATTGACTGTATTTTTGATCAGGACGAGGATCCTATTGAACGTTTAAAGAAAGAATTTGAACCACAGGGTATTAAGGTTTATCCTATATCGGCAGTAACCGGCCAGGGTCTGAAAGAGCTGTTATATGGTATCAGGTCACTGCTTAATGAGACTCCTGCTAAAAGAATCGTATTTGAGCAGGAATTCTTCCCGGAAGATGCCCTTATGACAGAAAATCTCCCATATACCATTACCAGAGACAAAGAAGATTCTTCTATTTTTATTGTAGAAGGTCCGAAAATTGAAAAAATGCTTGGATATACCAATCTGGATTCTGAAAAGGGATTCGCATTTTTCCAGCGTTTCCTGAAGGAAGGCGGAATTCTGGAGGAACTGGAGGCAGCTGGCATTCAGGAGGGAGATACTGTCCGTATGTATGGCTTTGATTTTGATTATTATAAATAGAAAGGTCTAAGAAATGACAAGTAAACAGAGAGCTTATTTAAAAAGTCTTGCAATGAAAATGGAGCCCATCATGCAGCTTGGAAAGGGCAGCGTAACTCCTGAAAATACTGCTGCAGTAGATGAAGCTCTTGCTGCAAGAGAACTGATAAAAATTAACGTACTTCAGAACTGTCTGGATGATCCACGCCAGATGGCAGAAGTGCTGGCTGAAAGAACACATTCTCAGGTTGTTCAGGTAATCGGACGAAAGATCGTTCTTTACAGAGAAGGCAAAAAAGAAAAGAAAAAGATCATTCTTCCATAACAACATACAAAATCACAGACAGAGGATATGATATGGACAGCAGACGAAAAAAAATAGGAATCATGGGTGGAACTTTTGATCCTATCCATGTAGGACACCTTATTCTCGGTGAAAAAGCATATGAACAGCTTGAACTTGACAAAGTCTGGTTTATGCCTGCCGGGAATCCTCCTCACAAGCAAAACCGTATCGGACGTGCCACAGATGAGCAGCGTGTGGAAATGGTACGAAGAGCTATTTCCGGTAATTCTCATTTTGAACTTTCACTGATTGAAATGAATGCAGAAGGATATACCTATTCCTATCGTACACTCGAGATACTGAAAGAACAAAATCCTGATACCGACTATTATTTTATTATCGGTGCTGATTCTCTGTATAATTTTAACACCTGGAAAGAACCTGCCAGAATCTGCGCAGCATGTACCATTGTTGTTGCCACAAGAGATCATATTTCTTCTGACAGTCTGGAAAATGAGATGATCTGTCTTTCAAAGCAATACAATGGGAATTTTGTGCGGCTGGCCACACTGAATATTGACATTTCCAGTCAGTTACTCCGCAAGTGGCATCAGGAAGGCAAAAGCCTTCGTTATTATGTACCTGATTCCGTGGTAGATTATATCGGAGAAAATCATATTTATCTTTGAAACAAAGGAGAATATCCATATAATGGCTGAATATAATTTCATCAAAATCGAAAAAAAACTGTCAAAATACCTGGATGAGGCACGTTTTTCCCATACTCTGGGCGTAATGTACACCTGTGCTTCCCTTGCGATGGTTCATGGATATGATCTTCAGGCAGCCCAGATTGCCGGTCTGCTTCATGACAGTGCCAAATGTATACCAAACAAAAAGAAACTCAAAATCTGTGCACAGAATGACATTCCTGTAACAAATTTTGAAAGAGAGCATCCTTTTTTGCTTCATGCCAAGCTTGGTGCTTATATCGCAGCTGAAAAATATGGTGTTACAGATAAGGAAGTCCTTTCTGCCATCACCTATCATACAACAGCAAAACCGGAAATGACTCTTCTTGAAAAGATTGTTTATATTGCCGATTATATCGAGCCTGCCAGGGACAAAGCTCCACATCTGGCAGAGATTCGGAAACTTGCTTTCCAGGATCTTAATGAATGTATTTATGAGATTCTGAAAGACACACTTCTTTATCTTGACAAAAATCCAGATGATATCGACAACACTACAAAAGATGCTTTTGATTATTATAACGATCTCCATAACAGCAGATTTCCGGAAACAAATGCAACCGAACATCCGAACAAAGAATCTTAACAACGTGACAACAAAAGGAGTATTTTATGACAGCAGAAACAAATGAACTGAATATGCTTCATCTCGCCTGCAAAGCAGTAGATGAAAAAAAAGCTCATGATATTAAAGTAATTGATATTCATGAAGTTTCTGTTATTGCCGATTTCTTTCTGATCGCAAGCGGAAGCAATCAGAATCAAGTTCAGGCTATGGCTGACAATGTAGAAGAAACTCTTGCAAAAGCAGGATACGAACCAAAACAGATTGAAGGTACAAGAAACTCCAGCTGGATCCTTATGGATTATGGCGATCTTATTGTTCATCTTTTTGATGAAGAAAATCGTCTCTTCTATGATCTCGAAAGAATCTGGGGAGATGGTAAAGTACTGGATACTGAAGAATTCCTTAAATAATTCTGTTTTTGGTTTGCGATAATATTTTTATGTAAACTACATTTTGTACAAAAAAAACCGGGGTGCCTCTGAAATAGAAGCAGTACCCGGTTATTTTTGTATTTATTTGTAGAATCGAAATACTCCAAATACCTTTCCAAGGATCTGAATATCTCCATGGACCAGAATAGGATCCATAGTATCATTCTCCGGCTGAAGACGATAGTAACCATCTTCTTTGTAAAAAGTTTTTACTGTCGCTGCATCCTCCAGAAGGGCAACAACAATATCTCCATTCCCTGCTGAACTCTGCTGCTTTACAAGAACCTGATCGCCATCGAAAATTCCGGCATTTATCATACTGTCACCTTTCACTTTCAGCATAAAGCTCTGTTCATTAGGCATAAACTCCGCAGGTACCGGAAAATATGCCTCAATGTTCTCTACAGCCAGAATAGGCTGTCCTGCTGCAACAGTACCTACCAGAGGAACATTTACAACCTCACGTCGTGTAAGATTAAAATTATCATCAATAATCTCTATTGCCCGGGGTTTCGTTGCATCTCTTCGAATGTAACCGTTCTTTTCAAGTGCCTCTAGGTGAGAGTGTACAGAAGATGTGGATTTAAGATTAACTGCCTCACAGATCTCTCTAACTGCCGGTGGAAAGCCTCTGTTGAGAATTTCATTTTTAATATAATCCAGAATCTCCTGCTGTTTTTTACTGATTCTGCCGTATGCCATAAGAATACCTCCAATTCACGAGTCTTGTTAGATAAGCTCAGTATAACACATTTTTTTCAGAATCGCAAACAAATATTCGGAAAATACGTTCGCGGAATATTACCTGTGAACAGTAACGTTTATGGAAGTTTAAATTCTTTTTCTTGTCATTACTCCTGGAAAATGTTACAATATCTCCGTATTGAATTTTAATTTCAGAAACAAAGGAGGCATTTTTTTGCCCAGTAATTCCAGAAATCCCCATGAAAATATGGGGTTTTTAAAAAAAATCCGCAAACTTTTCAGTATGAACATAGGTACCATGTTATTTGGTATGCTGTTTATTTATATGGCATTCAGTGCCATTCTTTATCTGACTTCTCCCAAGATTGAGTCTTACCAGGTCATTGCAGGTCCTTTATCCCGGAACGAGACCTACACCGGACTGGCGATCAGAGAGGAGTCCGTTCATCAGGCCGAAACTTCCGGATATATTACCTATTATGCAAGAGAAGGATCCAAGATCAACGCAGACGGCGTTGTATATGGTATCAGCAGCACCAAGACCTCCGATTCCCAGACAGAACTCAGCACAGATGAGCTTTCTTCTATCCGGAATCAGATGCTTAATTTTTCCAAGGGATTTAATTCCAGCAATTTTAATAGTACTTATAGTTTTAAGTATGAAATGGAAGGTAATATCCTGCAGTATGCAGGCGTTACCGGCAATAGCACTTCTGATCAGAATGACAGTACATCATCTGTTGTCTCTTATGGCAACCAGACCATAAACAAAGCAGACAGCGACGGAATTGTTCTTTACTCCAAAGACGGATATGAAGGACGCACTGTAGATTCCCTGACAACTGAAGACTTTGACCAGAATTCCTATCATGAGACAGATCTGAAGACACAGGGTTCCGTAAACACAGGTGACAGCCTTTATACGCTGATCACTGATGAGAAATGGAGTCTTATACTCCCTCTCAGTGAGAAACAGGCTGCCAAGCTGGCAGACAGAACCGCAGTACGTGTAAAATTTCTCAAAGATGACAAAACCCAAAGCGGTGATTTCAGTATCATAGAAATTGACGGAGCCAAATATGGCAAAATTGATTTTAACAAAGGACTGATTCGTTATGCTTCAGACCGCTTTCTGGAGATTGAGCTTGTTACCAATACCGTTACAGGTCTGAAGGTACCGCTTTCTTCCATTGTAACTAAGGAATTTTATATTATCCCATCTAAATATGCCACAACAAATACGGACAGCCAGGAAACCGGTTTCATGGTTCAGAGCAATGGCAACAATAATACCTTTGTCACTTCAACGATTTACGCTCAGGAAGAACAATCCGGCTCAAAGGACGACGGTGAGACCAGTTATCTTTATTATGTAGATAAGAAGGATTTCAAAGAAGGTGATGTGATTATCAGTCAGAAAGACCAGAGCAAGTTTGTAGTCAGCGACATCGGCGTACTGGAAGGTGTCTACTGTATCAATCAGGGATATGCTGTTTTCCGCCGCATTGAGATCCTTGACCAAAATGAAGAATATGCAATCGTATCCAAGGCCACCTCTTATGGTCTTTCCAGATATGACCACATTGTTCGTAATGCGGATGATGTAAACGAAGAAGATATTTTATATTAACAGGAGGCTGATAAAATGATAACCGAAAATCTGAAACAGGTACATGACAATATAGACGCTGCCTGCAAGGCTGTTGGCAGAGATCCAAAAGAAGTAACTCTCATTGCAGTAAGCAAGACCAAGCCTGTTCCCATGCTACAGGAAGCATATGACGCAGGTGAACGTGTATTTGGAGAAAACAAAGTCCAGGAGATCACAGACAAATATCCTCAGCTGCCGCAGGATATCCACTGGCATATGATCGGACATCTTCAGCGCAACAAAGTAAAATACATTGTTGATAAGGTTGCTATGATCCATTCTGTCGATTCTCTGCGGCTTGCAGAAACTATTGAACAGGAAGCTGCCAAACATCAGGTAACGGTTCCCATCCTTATTGAAGTCAATGTAGCGGAAGAGGAGAGTAAATTCGGAGTAAAAGTTTCAGAAGTTCTTCCTCTGGTGGAATCTATTGCTGCTTTTCCGCATATAAAGATTATGGGACTTATGACAATAGCACCATATGTAGAGGATCCTGAAGAAAATCGACCTGTATTTCGTCAATTAAAGAAATTAAGTGTTGACATTGATGCCAAAAACATTAATAATGTTAATATGAGTGTTCTGAGTATGGGTATGACCGGTGATTATCAGGTTGCTGTACAGGAAGGCGCTACAATGGTGCGTGTTGGAACCGGAATCTTTGGGGAAAGAAACTATAACCGATAGGCACAAGACAATAAAGATTGGAGATTAATAATGAGTGTTTTAGATAAACTTCTTGATGCTGTTAAACTGAACGATGATTATGATGATGAGGAATTTCTGGATGATGACCTTCTTGACGATGAAGAAGATGATTTTCTTGATGATGAAGATGGGGAGAAACCAGTAAAAAAATTCTTCCAGAAGTTTGGCAAAAAGAAAGATTCTGAAGAAGATTACGATGATTATGATGACGAAGAAGATAAGATGGAAGCTCCAAAAGCAGTTTCCAAACCTGTGATCAAGACTCCTCCTACAGCCAAGACATCTTCTTATAAGCAGGACAAACCTGTTCGTACTTCTTCCAAGATCACACCAATGCGTAGCAGCCGTAAGGGAACAGCTTCTACTAATATGGAAGTCTGTGTTATCAAACCTTCCTCCATGGAAGATACACGCGAAATAGCAGATACTCTGGTTGATAATTCTACTGTAGTTCTCAACCTTGAGGGACTTGATGTAGAGCTTGCACAGCGCATCATCGATTTTACTTCCGGAGCATGTTATTCTCTTGGAGGCAGTCTCCAGAAGGTATCCAGTTATATCTTTATCCTTGGACCATATAATGTGGATATTACAGGTGATTTGCAGAATATTCTCGGAAGTGCTCCAATGCCTTCTGTAAGAGCAGGATACTGATAAATGCAGAAAGACGAATTCTTTTTAAAAAGGATCCGGGAACTGGCAAATCTCTCTTACCAGAGAGATATTGTCACTTTTTCGGATTTTCTTAATTTAAATGAACAGAATATCGTACACAACCACAAAAATCAAATGCCTGGCGTAATAACAGAAAGTTTTGGCGGTTATGGACAGGCAGAGCGTCAGATGATAGCATTTCATCCTGGCGCTCTTAGTTTTACATGGGAATATCCCATTGCCTGTCTGAAGATCGAGCCAAGGGCGATCAAATTTTCCGAAGCACTGACACACAGAGATTACCTGGGTGCTATTCTGAATCTTGGAATTGACCGGTCTGTAATTGGTGACATTCTTATTCAGGATCGATCTGCATGGGTATTCTGTCAGGACAAAATAGCAGATTATCTCATGGAGAATATTACCAGGATCCGTCATACAACGGTTCAGGTGTCTCTGGCAGACAATCCGCATTCTATCCCGGAACCAAGTTTTCAGCCTGTAAATGGTACCTGTGCTTCTGTACGTCTGGATTCCCTGATAGCCCTTGCTTTTCAGAGTTCCAGAAGCAGTATGGTATCTTTTATTGAGAACGGACAGGTATTTGTCAATGGTAAACTGATCACCTCCAATGGATATGAACCCAAAGAAGGAGATATCATTTCCGTCCGCGGCAAGGGACGCTTCCGTTTTGATGCGATTTCCGGACACACAAAAAAAGGAAAAACAAGCGTCAAATTACTAAGATATCAGTAACTAAGGAGGATTATTATGAAAGCAGACGTATTACAGGTAAAACGCACAGGAGATTTTTATTATCCGATCTATTTCGAAGATAATTTTGACGGACTGGCTGACTCTCTTCGTAAAGAAAATCTGGACGGCCGCAGTATCTGCATTGTTACAGATACCAATGTAGCTCCTCTTTATGCCGAGCAGGTTCAGAAAGTACTTGCTCCCGTTGCTTCTCATATCTGTACCTTTACTTTTGAGGCAGGGGAACAGAGCAAACATCTGGGAACTGTACAGCAGTTATACAAAACTCTTATCTCCGAAAAACTGGATCGCAAAAGCCTCATCGTGGCTCTTGGCGGTGGTGTAGTAGGTGATCTTTCCGGTTTCGGTGCTGCCACCTATCTGAGAGGCATTGATTTTATCCAGATTCCAACCACCCTTCTTTCCCAGGTAGACAGCAGTGTCGGTGGCAAAACCGGGGTAGATCTGGATCAGTACAAAAATATGGTAGGGGCTTTCCACCAGCCACGCCTTGTCTATATGAATCTTGCCACTCTCCAGACACTTCCACCTGTTCAGTTTGCATGCGGAATGGGTGAAGTCCTGAAAACAGGACTGATCTGCGATGGAGATTTTTATCATTTTGTATATGAAAATGAAAAAGAAATCCAAAAGATGGAAATTCATATGCTTGCCAGAATGGTTCGTCGTTGCTGCGAAATAAAAGCAGGTGTAGTAGAGCGTGATCCAAAAGAACAGGGAGAGCGTGCCCTGCTGAACCTTGGTCATACGATCGGACATGCAGTAGAAAAATTAATGGATTTCCAGCTTCTTCATGGTCAGTGTGTCGCTATCGGTCTTATAGCAGCTGCCCGTATTTCTCTGAATCGTGGTCTTCTCACAGAAGAAGAGTATCAGGAAATTATCAAGGGCTGCAGACTTTATCATCTTCCAACTTCTGTAGAAAAGCTGGATCCTCAGACCGTTCTTGCTGCTACCAAAAATGACAAAAAAATGGAACAGGGACAGATCAAATTTATCCTGATGAAGGGAATCGGACACAGTTTCATTGACAAAACTCTGTCTGATCAGGAGATTCTGGAGGGAATACAGGAGGTTCTTGCATGAACGAAAAGCAGCTTATGAACAGAGTTCGTTCTGTCAAGTATACCTGTTTCTGGCTGATCGGCACCATGTTACTGATTCTGGCGGATCAGGTTACCAAAAAACTGGCTGTTGTATATCTGAAACAGCAGGGTAATGTTTCCCTGATTTCCGGTGTTCTGGAACTTCAGTATCTGGAGAATCAGGGAATGGCTTTTGGGCTTTTAAAAGGGCGGCAATTTCTTTTTATTCTCTTTTGTATTATATTTTGCGTAGCTCTTATTTACTTTTTTATAAAGATTCCCAAGATTCCTTATTACAGACCGCTGATCATTATCAGTGGATTTCTTGTATCCGGCGCAACAGGCAATTTTATAGACAGAGTTGTTCGTGGTTATGTAGTTGATTTTATCTACTTCAGCCTGATTGATTTTCCTGTTTTTAACGTTGCTGATATTTACGTTGTCTGCAGTTGTATTGCACTGATTTTCACTATTCTATTTCATTATAAAGACGAGGATTTTTATTTTATCGCCCCAAAATCAAAAGGATGATCATAGAAACTTATGGAGACATTAAATTTTAATATCACTGAAGAAAACAACAATATAAGAATTGACCGTTATCTGGCAGAACAGTGTCCCGACCTTTCTCGTTCCTATATCCAAAAACTGGTAAAAGATGGGGCTGTTTTTGTAAATAACCGCCAGATCAAAGCCAACTATAAAGTTCAGCCTCAGGATCAGGTTATCCTTACAATCCCTGATATGCAGGTACCTGATATCCTTCCTGAGAATATCCCTCTGGATATTCTTTATGAAGACCAGTGGCTTCTTGTTGTAAACAAACCCAAAGATATGGTTGTACATCCCAGTGCCGGTCATATGGAGGGAACCCTTGTAAACGCAGTAATGGCACACTGCGGAGAACATCTTTCCGGCATCAACGGTGTTCTCCGTCCAGGAATTGTCCACCGTATCGACAAGGATACCACCGGTGCACTTCTGATCTGTAAAGACGATACTGTCCACCGGGATCTTGCGGAACAGTTGAAAGTCCATAGTATCAAACGACGCTATCGCGCCATTGTACAGGGCAATCTGAAAGAAGATCAGGGAACTGTAGATGCTCCCGTAGGACGTCACCCTACAGACCGTAAAAAGATGGCTGTCAACTACAAAAACGGAAAAGAAGCAGTAACACATTATCAGGTTCTGGAACGTTTCGGTAACGCCACTTATATTGAATGCAGATTGGAAACCGGACGTACCCATCAGATTCGCGTTCATATGGCAAGCCTTGGCCATCCTCTTCTGGGGGATACCATATACGGTTCTTCTAAAAATCCATACCATCTTCAGGGACAGGCACTTCATGCTATGATCCTTGGATTTGTACATCCCATCACCAGAGAATACCTGGAATTCCAAGCTCCTTTGCCGGAATATTTTATTAAATTATTGGATAAATTGCGAAAATAGTTGGTTTTTCTTTGTAGACATTGTATAATAAAGCATATAGATTTTGGCAGAAGGGAGTGTGCAGCTTATGAACAGCACGAATTCAATTATTACAATCGGACGAGAATATGGAAGCGGTGGAAGACAGATTGGTCAGGAGATTGCCAAATATTTCGGAATCAAGTGTTATGATAAAGAACTTCTGGAACATGCAGCCAACGACAGCGGAATCTGCAAAGAATTATTTGAAAACCATGATGAAAAACCAACGAACAGTTTTCTTTATTCCCTGGTGATGGATACCTATTCTTTTGGATATTCTTCCGCTGGTTTTTCAGATATGCCAATGAACCACAAAATCTTTCTTGCACAGTTTGATGCTATTAAGAAGCTTGCAGGGGAGGGACCCTGTGTAATGGTTGGGCGCTGTGCGGATTATGCTCTTGCAGACTGGAAGAACTGTTTCAGCATATTTATCCATGCAGACTTTGACTGGAGGATCCAGCATCTCTGTGAAAAACATGGAAAAACCCCAAAAGAAGTCAAAGATATGATCAACAAAACAGATAAGAGCAGAGCAAGTTACTACAATTATTATACTAACAAAAAATGGGGAGCTGCCAAGAGTTATAATCTCTGCATTGACAGTAGCAAATTTGGTATCGATAACACTGTAAAAATGCTTATCCAGTCCATAAAGACATTTGACGCCATATCCAAATGATGTATGGTGAACCTACCATTTGACAATTTAACAATTCAGTAACCCTAAGACCCTGGAGTATAATCCTCATAAGATTCATATTTCAGGGTTTTTGAGAACACAGGAGGAAATTATGCGCTTAGTTATCCAAAGAGTATTACACGCAGAAGTACAGGTAGATAGTGAAACCGTAGGACAGATCCAAAAGGGACTTCTTGTCTTTGTCGGTGCCGGTCAGAATGACACAAAGGAAATTGCCGATAAATACCTCAAGAAGCTTCTCAGTCTCCGAATTTTTGAAGACGAGAATGGCAAAACAAATCTTTCCCTGAAAGATGTAAGCGGTCAGCTGTTACTGGTGTCACAGTTTACCCTATATGCCAATTGCCGAAAAGGCAATCGGCCCAGTTTTGTTGAAGCCGGAGACCCGCAGGCTGCAGAAGAGTTATATGAATATATGATTTCAGAAGCCAGCAAAACTGTTCCTGTTGTAGAACATGGTATCTTTGGGGCTGACATGAAAGTCACTCTTACTAATGACGGACCATTTACCATTATCCTTGACGAACATATTCTCCCGAAAGGAGCTGACAAATGAACTCCTATATAAAGAAAAAATTTCTGTTTTCAACAACTTTGTTTTTGACAGTCATACTTTTTACAGGCTGCTTTTTTATCGCAACTGCAAGGCCGGCAGAAGCTGCTTCGCAGAACCGTTTTGTAGTGCGTAATGGCGTATATTATTACTATAAAGGCAAAACGCCTGCCAAAGGCTGGGTAACACGTTCCAAAGGACGTAAATACTATTTTGATCCTGTAACAGGCGCTGCCAGACCAGGTATCGTAAAAATTAACGGACATTATTATTATTTTGCCCAGAATGGCAAAATGCTTACCAGTTGGCGTGTCCACAATGGTAAACATTATTATTTTGGAAAAAATGGACGGATGTATCGAAATAAACTAGCCACAATTAATGGCAATCGCTATTATTTTACTTCCAAAGGTCACCGGGCAGGCGGTATCGTAAAGATCAACCGTAAATTATATGTTTTTAATCCTCGGACAGGCATTCAGTTAAGGAATTGCTGGTATCAGGAGAAAAACGGTTCCAGATACTTTGTCAGCCGTAAGTATCATCTGACAAAAGGTTTTTGCAAAATCGGTTCACATTATTATTATTTTAATCCTTCTGATGGAAAAATGCTTACCGGTTGGGTAGTTGTATCCGGAAATTCCTACTATATGAACAAAACCGGCGAAAGACAGACTGGATGGATCAAATTGTCCGGCAAACGTTATTATCTGGATCCGGCTACAGGAATCATGGCACGTAACAAATGGATAGATAAAAAACACTATGTAGGAAACGACGGTGCCTGGATTTCAGGATATACCGGAAAATGTTTCAGTTGGCCGCTGGCAGCTTCAAGCAACATCATAACCAGCAAATTTGGGCCGAGAACAGCTCCAGGACCGGCAGCATCCACCTATCATAAGGGAATCGACATTGCAGCCAAACATGGGCAGAAAATATACGCAGCGGCTGCCGGAACTGTTGAACTGATCCAGCCGGCATCCCAGGGAGGCGGCGCCGGCAACTATACCCGCATCAGACATGCCAATGGAATGATTACAGAATACATGCATCAGTCTAAATTCGCCAACATAAGAATCGGACAGAAGGTCAAACGCGGACAGCTGATTGGTTATGTAGGTAATACAGGTGCAGCTTATGGAGCTCATTTGCATTTTGGAGTTATTGTAAATAATGTCAATAAAGATCCTTTAAATTATGTAGATGTACCGAAATGAGCTGGAATTTATAGATCTATATGAAAAACTCGCGTTTGTCGTATAGATCTATAAGTCATCTCTTAACACTTCATTCTATAATAATTCCAGAAAATTCTATACCATTAATTATTTCATCAAGGAGTCAATTTTCATGGAAACAAAAACAACTTACCGGGAGCTTACTGATGTCGAAAACACGCTGAAGCTCCGTCAGGTTCTTTCAACGCTGCCACCATTTTGCAAAGATTATTTTCGAGCGATCGATGCGACTACAACAACAAAAACCAGGATTTCTTATGCGTATGATATTCGGATTTTTTTTCAGTTTTTACTGGATCAAAATCCAGCCCTCAAGAATCATTCTCTCAGGGATTTTACTGTAGATATTCTGGATCAGGTCAAGGCTGTAGACATTGAAGAATATCAGGAATATTTGAAGGTTTATCAAAATGGCTCCCGCCAGGAAACAAATGGCGAACGTGGTCTGAAACGTAAACTTTCTTCTCTCAGAAGTTTCTATTCTTATTACTTTAAAAGAGAAATGATCCAGACCAATCCGGCTGCTCTTGTAGATGTTCCTACTGTTCACGAAAAAAGTATCATCAAGCTGGATGCCGACGAAGTTGCTTTATTACTTGATTATATAGAACACTGTGGAGATTCTTTGACCGGGCAGAAAAAAGTTTATTACGAAAAAACTAAAGAACGAGATCTCGCTATTGTTACGCTCCTTTTAGGAACGGGTATTCGTGTTTCTGAATGTGTGGGACTTGATATCGAAGACGTTGATTTTAAAAATAATGGAATTAAAGTCACCAGAAAAGGTGGAAATGAAATGGTTGTCTATTTTGGACCTGAGGTAGAAAAAGCTCTGAAGAGATATCTGGAGGTCCGGGAAGGCATTACGCCTCTGGCAGGTCATGAACATGCTCTCTTCTATTCTTCACAACGTAAAAGGATTGGTGTACAGGCCATTGAAAATATGGTAAAAAAATATTCTCGTCAGATCACCACTACCAAAAAAATCACTCCTCATAAGCTCCGCAGTACTTATGGCACTGCTCTGTACCAGGAAACAGGCGATATTTACCTCGTTGCAGACGTTCTGGGACATAAAGATGTAAATACTACCAAGAAACATTATGCTGCCTTAGACGATGCCAGACGACGTCAGGCAGCCACTGCTGTACGATTAAGGGAGGACTGATGTCCTCCCTTAATTCTTTTACTTTATCCCGCCAAATGAAGAACAGAGATAAGGAATATCCAGCTTAATCCATAATAGGAAACTACAGCAACCAGATCGTTCACTGTTGTGATCAGCGGACCTGATGCAACTGCCGGATCTACACGTATTTTTTTGAAAAACAATGGAATACAGGTACCGACTGCACTGGAAATCAGCATGGCAAGCATCAGAGAAACTCCGATACACCCGGAAACTGCATACGCAAATACAAGTGTTTTACCTTTAAAGAAATAAATATAAAGACCAATTATAATAAAGGAAAGCAGTCCAAGAAGTCCACCATTACAAAGACCAATTCGCATTTCCTTTAATACCAGTTCCACTTTCTGTCTTCCTGTCAGAGATTCATCCATCAATACACGAATGGTTACAGCCAGTGACTGTGTTCCTACATTACCTGCCATATCAAGAATCAGAGATTGAAAACACATAATAATTGGTAAATGTGTAACTACTTTTTCGAAAATGCCAACCACTGAAGATACCAGCATACCAAGCCCCAGGAGAATCACCAGCCAGGGCATTCTTTTTTTCATGCTTTCTTTCAAAGGTTCCTTGAGATCTTCTTCTGCAGTCAGACCAGCCAGTTTTGCATAGTCCTCTCCCATTTCATCATCAACCAGTTCCACAATACTGGCTGATGTAATCACACCAAGAAGTCTGTTATCGTTATCCAGCACTGGTATGGAATCTTCGGAATAGTCCTTAAGATCTTCAATACATTCGTCAATTAATGCAGTACCATATACATATGGATAAGAAGTAACGATTAATTCACTTAACGGATGATCTTGCCTTGCAATAATCAGATCTTTCAGATCAATGGCGCCATAAAATTCCTGTTGTCTGTTTACAACAAAAATGGTAGAAATATTGTCATTTTCAGCGGCCTGTGCCACTAGTTCATTCATAGCATCTTTTACAGAAATATTATCCTGAATGATAATACAGTTGGTTGTCATTCTGCTTCCGATCTCTTCCTCATCAAAAGAATTGATCATTTCAATGTCATGACGAACTTCATCATCCAGAAGTTCTATAAGAATACGTCTTTTTTCTTTATCAAACTTCTGTAAAATATCTGCCAGCACATTTGTTTCTATTTTTGACAAAATAGCAGCTGCTTTTTTTATGTTCATCTCTTCCAGATATCCAGCTGCCTCTTCTTCTTCCATGTATTCCATGATATCTGATAATGTATCAATATCAAGAATACGGTAAAGTTTACTTCTTTCTACTGAATTCAGTTCCGGCATAACTTCAGCAATATCATTTTCATGGAAATCCTGAAGTTTCTTGGAAAGAATTGCCGGAGATATTTTGCTTCTGATAATGCTCAGAATATCATTTTTGTAATCTTGTACTCTATTTTCCATTTTATCCTCCTTTTTGACGCAAGCAAAAAACATGTTTCTTTAAACATGTCAGTCTTTTTGTTGTCTCAAATTGTGTTATGGGAATTTACAGAATAAAAGAGTATTAAAAATACATAAGATTTAAGAATTGCCCTGTCTGTGATTATCTATTAAAACAGAATGTGATGATCATAAAGATACTCACAGACTGTCCGACTCTTCCATTCTGTACATCTACTTCGCCCATGAGAATCACAATTATCCATTCTGTTCACCTGCCTTTTTAATATTTTTGACGTTCACATTATACTCTGCTCCTCTTAATGTGTCAATTTAATTTAAAAGTATTAAGAATTTTTAAGATTTGAAAGCAATTTATCACCAAATAATCAATTTAGAAAAATTGACAGATTTTTTTAAATTCCTCTTGCATTTTAATATAATATGCACTATAATTAGAACATATTAATTCAGTTTTTTGTTCAAAATTAATATTATATTGTGTCTAAGGAGGAAAACAGGATGGTTGAACTGATCGTAGGAAAGAAAGGTAAAGGCAAAACAAAAGTACTGTTAGACAAAGTGAACGGCGCAATTAAAGAAGTCAATGGCAGCATTGTTTACTTAGACAAAAGCACGAAACACATGTATGAACTGAATAATAAAGTTCGTTTGATAGATGTATCTGTCTATCCACTCAAGAATGCCGATGAATTTATCGGATTTATCTGCGGTATTATTTCTCAGGATCATGACCTTGAACAGGTTTATCTGGACAGTTTCCTTACAACCGCTAAATTAGAGGGTGCAGATGTATCCAGTACATTAGATCAGTTGATCTCTATCGGAGAGAAATTTAATGTTAAATTTATCATTAGCATGTCTCTTGATAAAGAGGAAGTTCCGGCAGCATATCAGGATAAAATCATTACTGCATTATAAAGGGATTTTCAGTAAGGCTATATAATTGGAGAAGGTAAAAGGAACTCTGCATGGGGCAGAGTTCCTTTTTTGTCGTTACCTTAATTATTAACATTTTCCAGCAGAGAATTCATTTCCTGATATAAAAGTTCCTTGGTAGATGCACCCATAACAATAGAAACATACGGTTCTCCATAGGAATTCTGACAAAGTAATGCAAGACAGTTTCCTGCAATACTGGTTGTTCCGGTTTTTCCTCCCAGAACAGTAACTCCCTTTGGTGCACTTGCTTCTCCAGTAAGATAATGATCCGTAGCAGTAAGTGCTGTACTTACCTCTGATCCGTCACTGTGCGTATAAGTTACCGTATAAGAATTCAGCTGCGTAATCTCTGTAAATTCAGGATATTTTAAAGCCTCCTTCAGCATCAGATAAATATCATAAGGAGTTGTATAGTGATTTTCATCCTGCAAACCATGAGGATTAGTAAAATGCGTCCCTGTACATCCCAGCTGTGCTGCATACTGATTCATCATAGCCACAAAATTTTCTGTAGATCCACCAACATGTGTAGCAATAGCAGAGGCAGCATCGTTACCGGAATATACCAGAAGGCAGTGTACCAACTGATCCATGGTAACCTGATCCCCCACCTGAAAACCAACAACCTGAGATCCTTCTTCCAGTGTTATATTTTCTTCAGTGATAGTCACTACATCGTCCATATTTCCATTGGTAAAGGCAAGTAAAGCAGTCATGATCTTGGTAATACTGGCAGGATATACCTTATCGTAAGCCCCTTTTGCATAAAGTACGGCCTTATCATTCAAATCCAGAAGAAGCCCCTCCTGATCGCTTTCCAGAGAAACACTGTCCAGAGACTGATCTCCCGAAACTACACAAAGATCCTGTGCAAAGGAATTTGCTCTCTGGCTCTCACTGGCTGCACTCTGATACTGGAACTGTGTGTGAATATCATATGCCTGTACCATAGTAGAAAAAGCACAGCCTTTTAATAACAGAACAAGGACACCTACACCCACAGCCATAAGCACAAGCAATAATAAAAGCAGAAGTCTCTGTATAGTCCTTTTCTGTTTTCTTTTTTTACGCTGTGCAGAATTCTGGCTCCTGACTGCTCTGGTAGCTGTCGGTTGCTGATTCTGGACTATATGATGCTCTGGACGGGCACTTCTGTTCTTCCTGTTGGAAGCTGAATTTATTTTCATAAGTAATCCTCTTTCTGATCAATCGCTTTTTTCTGTAATTCTTTATTATATGCACTGCTCTGTAAGCCCACATTCAATACCAGTCCCATTCCTATATAAAGACTTACCAGTGAGGTAAGACCATAACTTACAAAAGGTAATGGTGTACCTGTATTTGGTGCAATACCTGTAGCTACACAGATATTAAGAAAACTCTGCAAAGATACAATACTTCCCATACCGCAGCAGATGATCTTACCGGATAGATCTTTTGCTCTCAGTCCCATCCTGATACACTCAATCGCTATGGCAAGAAGAAGAAGAACGATTGTACAGCAACCCATAAATCCGTATTCCTCGCCGGCAACAGCAAAAATAAAGTCTGTCTGGTTTTCGGAAACAAAATTGCCGTCATTAACAGAAGCTCCATCTGCATTTCCGGAAAGTTTCTTACCTATCAGTTCTCCGGAAGCAATCGCTGTCTTGGAGTTGTTCTGCTGTTCAATATCGTCACTGTATTCTTCATTTTCTGAATACAGGAAAGCCATAATCCTGTCACGCTGATAATCCTTGATCAGTTTCTGATCCGGCTGCACTACAATAGACAGAAAAATAATCACAAGAGGAATCAGAATCAGAAGGACGCCTCCTATAATCTTGTAACTGAGTCCGGCCACATAAATCAGAATACAGAACACTGCAAGAAGCATTAATGTATTTTTCATATCAGGCTGTTCGTAAATCAGAAACAGAGGTACTGCAAGAAGTACAAGAGCCTTTCCAAGTGTCTTGGGCGTATTCAGATCTTCTTCATGATCCATAAAAAACCTGGCAAAAAACAAAATAATAATAATTTTTGCCAGCTCTGTAGGCTGAAAACGAATAAAACCAAAATCAATCCAGCGGGCTGCACCGTTTGCAGAATCTCCAAACAGTCGTACAACAAGAAGAAGGACAATATTGGCTCCATACATGATCCACTGAAAATTGGAGATCCAGGAATAGTCCATAAGTGAAAGAATCACCATAATGATCAGCCCCATAACCACTCCAAGAAGCTGTTTATCTCTGAGATCGTCTCTGGCTGTTCCTACCAATACGATTCCAATGATACTGATAGCCAGCAGAAAAATCACAAGTCTGAAATTGTAAAAACGTAATTTATACTGTTTAATCATTTATCTCAATCCTTTTTCTGACGTACAGGTATCTCCGCATGAAGAATAACCGGATCCTGAGAAATACTGAGGGTTACTTTTTCTTCATCGATCATTATGTATTTCTTAAGTGAATGGATCAGATCACTTTTCATCATTTTTATCATTTGCGGAGAGCAGTCAATTCTCTCTGACACAAGAAGAACCTTCATTCGTTCTCTTGCGTATCCAGCGGAACGACCTTTTGAGCTGAACTGTTTTTTCAAAAGTTTCCCTCCCTGCAATCAGATCTGTCCTTATTTATGAAAGATCTCTTTCAGACGTCGGAACATACCCTTTTTTTGCTGAAGTTCCATAAAAGGTACTTCTTCTCCCAGAAGTCTACGGCAGATATTCCGGTATTCCTCTTCTGCCTGCGATTTTTCTCCGGAAAGAGGTTCACCCTGATTGGTAGATATCACAATCTGTTCATCATCCGGGATAGTACCGATCAGATTTACCGCAAGAATCTCTATCACATCATCTACAGACATCATGTCTCCTCGGGCGATCATATCCGGTCTTATCCTGTTGATGATAAGATGTATATCCCGAAGATCCTGTGCCTCCAGAAGCCCTATGATACGGTCTGCGTCTCTTATTGCAGATACTTCTGGTGTAGTAACTACCAGTGCCTTCTCTGCCCCGGCAACAGCATTTTTGAATCCCTGTTCAATTCCTGCCGGACAATCCAGAAGTACATAATCAAACTCTTCTCTGAGTTCTTCTGTAAGTTTGATCATCTGTTCCGGTGACACTGCTGACTTGTCCTTAGTCTGTGCGGAGGGAAGAAGAAACAGATCCGGATGGCGCTTATCCTTGATTAGTGCCTGTTTCAGCCGGCAGTTTCCATTGATCACATCCACCAGATTATAGACAATACGGTTTTCCAGGCCAAGTACCACGTCCAGATTGCGAAGCCCTATATCTGTGTCCACAACTACTGTTTTTTTGTTCAGCATAGCCAGACCGGTACCAATATTGGCTACCGTTGTTGTCTTTCCTACTCCACCCTTTCCGGATGTGATCACAATAACTTCTCCCATAACTGTATTCCTCCTAAAAAGATATGTTCCACGATCCTGGTATCTTCTTTTGTATCTCGGTATTCCAGGAACCATTTAGTCATTGGAAGTATTACTGGTATCACTGGAAGCATAACCTGTCAGAATCGTATCTTCATCTGCCAGATTATAAATATATTTTAGAATATCATTAGCTGTCAAACATGCATTACCAGAAGAATATCCATTGGCAATTCGTACTGCAATGGCATATTCCGGCTGTGACTTCTCATCTGTTGTATATCCTATAAAAAGACCATGGTTTGGATGATAGATATCCAGCTCGGCTGTACCAGTCTTACCGGAAAGTGTCACACCCAATCCTTTAAACTGTTCATGGGTCTCAACCACACGACGCATACCATCATGAATATCTTCCCAGACATTATCCGGTACATTGCTCATTGTATTTTCAATTGAAGGATCATACTCTTTCAGTGTTTTACCCTGAGAATCTGTAACTTTGTTCAGAAGAGACAGATCATAAACAGTTCCGGATGTGGCCAGTGCAGTAGCATATCTGGCAAGCTGACTGGTGGTAAACAGATGATTACCCTGTCCAATATAGGAAGGGACTGCCTTACTGTCAGACACATGAGGTGTTGCTTCTGAAATCTCAATTCCGGTTTTCTGATCCAGATGAAATTCTGAAGCGTACTTCTGAAGTTTTTCAAGACTGAGATTTTCGGAAAAATCTCCATTGGAGTTCTTTCCTGCCTGAAAACCGATCATATTGAAGAAGTAGTTACAGGACTGCTCAATGGCACCTCTGATTTCCAGAGATCCATGGCCCTGTTTGTTCCAGCACCAGATAGATGGCGTTACCAGATCAAACTCACCAGTACATTCAATATAAGTTCCATCATCGATCAGTCCTTCCATCATACCAGTAACTGTAGACAGAAGCTTCAATGTGGAACCAGGAGCTGTCGTCTGCTGTGTTGCCTTGTTAAAGAAAGGGCTGGACTGGTCAAGTGCCAGCTTTGTATAGTAACTTGTATCCATATCGTTACTCAGTCTGTTATTATCATATCCCGGATAGGATACGCATGCCAGAACCTTACCTGTTTTTACATCTGTGATCACTGCTGATGCGGAACATGGTGCCAGAGCCAGCTGTGCAGGCTCAATCTCCAGATTGGAAATCTTGTTGATCATAAAATCATAGGCAGACATTGCACCGGAAGCCAGGCTCTCATAACTGGAATCTTCCTTTGACAGAACGCCCTGTTCATAAAGTACCAGACAGATTTCCTGACCACTGATCTGATCATTTAACAGCAGATACTTATAAAGAATTTTGGAAAATCCTGTATCTGTCTTAAGATAATCTGTGATATAAGCAGTCAGTGCCTGATAAATCTCCGCAGAGTCCAGATATTCTCCCTCCGGAGATATTGCAGAAATATCAATCCAGTTCTGTCCTGCTGCATAATTCAGATAATCTTTCAGACTGATGGTCTGATCTGTTGACCATGCCTGATAAGTGGCATCCGAAATATCTACTGCATCTTTTTTGATCACCCCAAGGGTATCTCTCAGAACAGTGTTACAGATGTAAGAAAGGTACTCCTGTATTTCCTCTGACTCATCTTTATAAGCCGGAGGATCATCTGTTGTCAACCTGTTAGTTATTGTATCAAAAACTTCCTGCTGCTTTTGTTGAAATTTGGCATATAAATTTTTTTCTGTATCAGATGCTGTATCTCTGCTGAATTTGTCAATGTCGATCACGCTGTTAGAGATCAGTGCATTATATACATCATAAATTGGAACAATGATCTTACTTGCATCATTCTCCCCTTTATAGTCATAAGTTTTGACTGCTTCGATCTTATTTACAAGAATACCTGCAACCCTCTGCTTCAGGATCTGATAAACTGCATTCTGCCAGTCTGCATCCACAGACATATACACATCATGACCTGCCACAGGCTCTACAGTAGTAGCATCATCAATCTTCAGGACTTTACCCAGATTGTCTACCGTAACTGTTTCCTGACCGTCTTTGCCCTGAAGCTCCAGCTCCATATACTGTTCAATTCCTGCCTTACCTACAATGGCATCATTGGAATAGTCCGGATTTTCTTTACGAAGGCTTTCCAGTTCATCAGAAGAAGCCTGTCCTGTATAACCCAGCAGTGGTCCCATACTTTCATCATCCACATATTTACGGACAGAATCCTCCAGTACATCAATTCCCTGAAGTTCATTCTGGTTTTCCATTACAGCAGCTACGGTACTTTCGCTTACATTGGTAGCAATCGTTACTGCCATATATTTCTGGAAACTGTTGGTGTTCAGTTCGTATCGCATAATTGCAATATCCAGGATTTCCTGTTTCGTCAGTTCCTGAGGAAGTCCATATTTTTTAAGTTCTTCTTCTGTATAGGCATTATCTCCATACAGAACAATCGAAAAGCCCCTGTCACCACTGAGATAAGCCACCATATCATCAGCAGTTGCAGATGCCTCATCTTTGGTGAGATCATCGATCAGGGCATGACCATATACATCTGCTCGAAATCTCTTAAGAGTAAATCCCTCATCCACATCGAATTTGTAGTTTCCATCATCGCCCATGACAATATGAAAAGAATTGGACAGGGAATCCCCATTCTCAGACAAAATCCTGAGAACTTTATAAGCAACTCCGTTAAGAGTAAGATTCTTTTCCCTGGTAGTATCATAACTTCCATTATCTTCAAAAGTAAGGGAGTAGGACAGCACATTCGATGCGATCAGCTGATTATTTCTGTCATAAATATTACCTCTTGTACTTTTCAGTACCCTGGTCTTGGTAGTACGAGACTGAAACTCATTGATATAGTTTTCTCCCTGAATAATCTGTAACTGAAACAGCTGATAAATAAGAACAAAGGCCAGCACGACAAAAGCCAGCAGCAGAACAGAAGTTCTTTTCAGTTGTATCCTTTTTATGAATTTTTTTATTTTAGTACCCAAATTGACTCACTTTCTTTCCTGGTTGCAGTCATAAATCTGTGATTGATATAATAAAAGATCTTATACACAAACATCGTCAGAAAAACTGTATAAAACACTTCCGGGATAATGATCCTGTAAAAATAAGTAAAAAGTCCCAGACGTCCACGAAGAAGGAACTGAAGTGCATAAACTGCAAGATTATAAAAAAGATCCATAACTGCAGTCAGCAACATAGGAACTTTAATGTCATCATCATAGTAAATACGAAAAGCATAACCGCTGAAAAAGCCGGCATACATATAGATCAATGCATAAAATCCGAAAAGCGATCCATAGAACAGATCTACCAGCAGGCCACAAAAAAAGCCTGTCCACAGACCACTTTTACGCCCTCTCATCAATCCCATGGACACACACAGGATCAAAAGAAGATTGGGCGTAATAGATCCTATAGATATCAGATGAACCACTGTGGATTGCATCAGGAAACAGACAACTATGGTAAAAAAGAGAACAATCTTGCTTTTCATTGTTCTGCTCCTTCCTCCTGAACGGAATCTGCCTTGTTGGTAGTAATCACAAAAACATCCTTCAGATGCTGAAAATCCACCGGTGTAACCAGCGTACCTGTCTTGGTCAGATTGTTGGTACTCAACTCAATATCACTAACATAACCAATGAACAGTCCTTCTACATACTTCTCACTGATATTGGACGTGACCACTCTTTCACCTACTGTAACTTTATCATCTTTGTCATAGAGCTGCGTAAATCTGAGTTTTCCCTCATCGATCAGTTCCAGATCGCCCTCTACCATACAGGTATCACTGGTACCTACAGTCATGGCACTGACGTTACTGCTGTCGTCTATAATGGAACGTACTGTGGCCCAGTTGCTGCCAACCTCTGTAACAATTCCTACCAGGCCTTTGCCTGCAATAACGTTGTTATCTACACGTATGCCATCTTTACTGCCTTTGTTGATCATAAAAGTATCGTACCAGTTTCCCGGATCCTTGGAAATGATCCGGGCTGCAACTTTCGGATAATCCGCATATTCCTCATCCAGATTATAAAGCTCTTCCAGTCTGGTAAGTTCTGCCTGGTTCTGGCTCAGAATATTATTCTGCTCTGTCAGTGTGTCTATGGTGTTCTGAAGCTCTTCATTTGCATTGATCAGATCCTGTTTATCCTTGAAATTTTTATTCACTTCTGTAAGCCAGAGACCAATAGAAGAAATACTTTTTTCGAAGGGAACAATAATCATCCCTGCTGCCTCCTGAAAAGGTGCTGCTGTGATCCCGGACGCCAGCGTGGCAATAATCGCACTGACGCAGAAAAAAGTCATGATCACCAGAAGATGTTTACTTTTCAGATGTATTCTAAATTGGAATTTCTTTTTCAGGTTTTTCATGTACACTACCCCTAAAAAATCATAATTTACGTTGTTTCACCGGCTGTGCCCACTTCATCAGGTCTCTGTCCCGGATAATCTTTTCCAGTCCTTTGACAGTGGAAGTCTCATATAAATCTGAAAGATTAAATGAATATCCTGTGTAGCTTGCCAGATAATTATTTATGTAAGGAATTCTTGTGCTTCCTCCGGTAAGATAAATCCCCTCTCTGGAAATATGGTATGCGATCTGTGGCGGAATTCTTTCGAGAAATGTTTTCATTTCGCCTGCAATCTCATTGACACAGTTCATAATCCCTGTATTCACTACATATCCTGAGATGACCTCTTCTCTCGGCAGACCGGAAACACAATCAATACCAACTACCTTACGGGCATCTTTCCGTTGGTCGTTCAGTCTTCCCATAGCCAGTTTCAATCGTTTGCCTGTCCGAGTCCCTATCTGGAGATTGTATCGTTTACGGATCTCGCTGCAGATGGATTCATTCATCTGCCTGCCTCCTACAGGGATCTTTTTGGCTATGATGATCTTTCCATCGGAAATAATCGAAAACTGCGTACTCTGTGCACCGATATTTACGATCATACTGCCCATATTTCTCTGAAGATTTACTCCCATGGCAAGTGCATCCGCTACCGGTGCCTCTACCATAAAAACTCTGTTTTTACGAAGCCAGTGTCCATTGGCAACATAATAATATGCCCGCTTCTCTATCGCAGTCATATCCAGCGGAATGGAAAAGAACATATCTGATCCTACCCCCAGAAACTTGTCTATTTTTTTCATCATACTGTAAAGAGCAATCTCCTGAAGTTCCAGATTGGCAATCATTCCAAAAGACATAGGTGCATTCACAAGAATGTCTGCCGGTGCTTTCTCAAACATCTCATATGCTTCATTCCCCACTGCAATGATCTTACGCTCTCTGGAAGCGATCATATTCTTTTCGATATAACTTTTATTTTTAAAAAACGAATAGACTTTAATGCTGCTGCTTCCCAAGTCTATTCCATAGGTTTTTCTTAACAGCATATAAAATTATCCTTTCATTCCAGATATATACACCGGATCTGTTCAGAGTATTCCAGTTTCTTTGAAACTTACATACCTCTGATCGCCTATAATAATATGATCCAGTAAATGAATGCCAAGGAGTTCTCCTGCCTGAAAGATTCTTTCTGTAATCTCCCTGTCGCATTTGCTTGGAGAAGGGTTGCCTCCCGGATGGTTATGGAGAAGAATCAGGTTAACTGCATGATACCTTACAGCCTCTATAAAAATCTCTCTGGGAGTGATCAGCGTAGCATTTACCGTTCCTTTGGATAACACCGGATCTCCAAGAAGATGATTCTGATTATCAAGCATCATACAGATCATCAGTTCCTGTTCCTGATGCCGTAGTCTTTCCATATAATAAGCCGCAATAGAATCCGGATGCTGAAAATTCAGTTCCTGTTTGGCTGCTGTGCTTGCAATCCTTTTCGCAAGTTCACCGATGCATTTCAGCTGAACAGCCTTAACTGTACCGATTCCATGGATTTTTTGAAGTTCTGAAAGAGAACTGTGAAGAATTCCAAGAAGTCCCGGATAAGAAGTGAGATTCATATGGTTGAGGATTTCATTTGCAAGCGCAAGCGAACTGCTGCCTCTGGTTCCACATCTGAGAATAACAGCAAGAAGTTCACTGTCACTTAAAGAGCTTTCCCCTTCCCGGATGCACTTCTCATAAGGACGTTCTGCTTCCGGCATTTCTTTCATTGTCTGTATCATAACATTTGCCTGTGCTCTCTGTGGCAGGTCTGAAAGAATCAAAATTCATTTTAGCATAAAAAGAGGGAGATGTATACTCCCTCCTAAAAAGTTTCCAAAGAATTCACAATTCCCTGTAGACAGCTGCAATAAATTCCGCTGTCTTAATTCCATCCATGGCAGCAGATGTTATACCTCCTGCATACCCGGCACCTTCCCCACAGGGATAAATTCCTTCTATATTAGAGAGTCCTTCCCTGGAACGTACCATACGCACCGGAGAAGAAGTCCTGCTTTCAATTCCACTTAAAAGAGCATCCTCTCTGTCAAACCCTGCAATCTTCTTTCCAAAGGCAATAATGCCTTCTTCGATAGAATCACCAATCTCTACAGGCAGCACAGAACGAACATCAGCAAGTACATATTCCCCCTTCATCTGAGGCTGTACCTGTCCCCAGGCCCTGCTCGGCTGTTTTTTTCTAAAATCTCCAAAAAGCTGTACCGGAATCTTACCTTTGCCCAAATTCCAGGCTGCTTTTTCCAGATTACGCTGAAAAACAATGCCTCCAAGAGGTCCTTCCTCCGGAAAATCAGAAGGACTTACTGTAACAATCAGAGCGCTGTTGGCATTACGACTGTCTCTGGCATGATAACTCATTCCATTTACCGCAAGCATTTCCGGCTCTGAGGAAGCATTTACTACATATCCTCCCGGGCACATACAAAACGAATAGACACCTCTGCCGTTTTTGCAGGTATGGGTAACTTTATAACTTGCCGCGCCAAGAAGATCATTTTGTTGCTCTCCATACAATGCCATATTGATCATTTCCTGGGGATGCTCTATACGGACACCTACTGCAAAAGATTTGGGTTCCATATAAAGCCCTCTTTTATGAAGCATCTGTACTGTATCCCTGGCACTGTGGCCAAGAGCCAGTACACAGACATCTGCAGGAATCTTTTCTTTATGATTCACTTCTACTGCAGTCAGTCTGCCATTTTCAATAAACAGATCTGTAACTTTCGTTTCAAAACGGAAGCTGCCACCCATCTCTTCAATCTGATGGCGGAGAGTTTCTACAATCCCAATCAGTATATCCGTACCCAGATGCGGTTTCTGCTGATACACGATTTCCCCCGGAGCTCCTGCCTCTACAAAACGTTTCAGAACTTCATGATTCCTGCCATTGGGATCTTTTACCAGAGTATTCAGTTTGCCATCAGAAAAAGTACCTGCACCTCCCTCGCCAAACTGCACATTGGAATCCGGGTCAAGAACACCGTCTTTCCAGAACCGATCTACGTTTTTTTTTCGTTCTGTAGCTTCCTGTCCCCGTTCCAGAACAATGGGACGGTAACCTGCTCTCGCAAGATACCAGGCACAAAAAAGGCCCGCCGGACCACTTCCTACAATTACAGGCGCATGTGTAAGCTCCTTTTCTCCGGAAGGAGGAAAAACATATTCTTTTTTATTAGTTAACATAATATTATTATTGTGAACTTTTCGGAGAATACGATTTTCTTCTGCTATTGTTATATCTACTGTATATACAAATTTTTTATCGTCTTTATGTCGTGCATCCAGTGACTGCCGGATGATCTCATATGAAAATTGATCCTCCCTGCATTTCAATGTCCTGGCTATCTTCTTTCTTAACTGCTCTTCTGTATGAGCAATTGGAAGCTTCAGCTGTGTAATCCTTATCATATTAACTCCTTTGCACTGCTACGTCCTGCTACAGCTCCACTGGACCAGGCCCACTGCAGATTGTAACCTCCACATGGACCATCAATATCTACGATCTCCCCTGCAAAATACAGTCCCTTATGAAGAACAGACTCCATAGTTTCCGGATGGATTTCCATGGTATCTACACCACCTGCACATACCTGTGCCTGTTCAAAACCACTGGTATCCCGGATTGAAAGTGAGAAATCTGCTGCTGCCTTCAGAGGATCTTTCTGTTTCAGAAGAACTTTTGCCAATTTTTCCGGCAAAATTCCTGTAAAAATCTCCTGTTTTCCAAGCCATGGACATCTTTCCTGTCGTTTTTTCAAAAATTCCCGTAGTTCAGTTTCTGTATATGCTGGAAAGAAATTAAGAGAAACTGAAACTTTTTTATTTTCCTCCAAAGCTCTGGATGCATATCTGCTGATCTGGAAAACCGGTATTCCGGAAATTCCATAATCAGTCAGCTGCAGCTCTCCCTGTTCCTGACAGACTTTTTCTCCATTTATAAAGAGAGTCGCTTTGCCTTCCGTACGGACACCAGACCAGCCTTTGTAAACATTTCCTGCTGCTTTCAGACCAGTCAGTGCCGGAACGGGAAGGATTACCTTATGTCCCAGTTTCTCAGCCAACTCATAACCACTTCCATCGGAACCAGGAACCAGAGAAGCTTTGGATCCATTGGCAAGAATCACTGCCTCTCCTTCATAAGTCCACCCTTCCGTCTCTATCTTCCAGCAGTTATCAGCAACGAAAACATTTTTTACCTGTTCCCTTGTTTTTATTTTGACCTTTAACGCTCTTGCTCTGGAAACCAGAAGATCCACCACTGCTTTTGCCTGATGACTTCCCGGATAGATCCAGCCATTTTTTTCTGCAAAAGAAAGACCTGTCTCGTGAAAAAACTTCAAGGTATCTTCCAGAGAAAACTGTTCCAGAACCTTTCTGGCTATTTCAGGATTATTGCCTCTGAAAAGTTCTGGGCGCATATCCCGGTTGGTAAGATTACATCTTCCATTCCCGGTAACACAGATCTTGCGTCCCGGATTTTCGTTCTGCTCCAGTATGGTTACTGCTGCACTTTCCTCTGCTGCTGTGATGGCAGCTACAAGACCTGCTGCACCACCACCTATGACAATCACTCTTTTTTTCTGTTCCATGGAAACTCCTACTGAATAGTTACTCAATTTCTTCTTAGGGTAAAGTAACCAGATTTTTGTCAACCAGTTTCTGTAAAGACATCAGGACTCCCAGTTTTGCATGTTCCCAGGTAAGACCGCCCTGGAAATATACAGCATATGGCGGCTTCACCGGTCCATCTGCTGAAAGTTCAATAGAAGATCCCTGTACAAAAGCACCTGCTGCCATGATCACCTGACTGTCATATCCTGGCATATCCCACGGCTCCGGATCCACATAGCTGTCTACCGGTGCAGCAGCCTGGATTCCTTTACAGAAAGCAATCAGCTTTTCCGCACTTCCAAGAGTCACTGCCTGAATGATATCCTGGCGGGGTTCGCTGCCATTAGGCACTACCGGAAATCCCAGTTTTTCGTAAATATTCGCTGCAAATACAGCCCCCTTCAATGCGCCCTTAGTGACCATAGGTGCCATGAAAAATCCCTGATAGAAAGAACGGTTCACTCCCAGAGAAGCACCTACTTCCATTCCAAGACCAGGACAGGTCATACGGGTAGCTGCGTTTTCCACGCATTCCCTCGTTCCTGCAATATAACCGCCGATAGGTGCAAGACCGCCTCCTGGATTTTTGATCAGAGAGCCTACGATCATATCAGCTCCTACATCACTTGGCTCTATGGTATCTACAAATTCGCCATAACAGTTGTCTACCATACAGATCACATCTGGTTTGATGCTCTTTACAAAAGCAATCAGTTCCCCGATCTGCTTTACAGAATAAGAAGGTCTTGTCTGATATCCTTTGGATCTCTGAATCTCTACAAGCTTTGTTTTTTCATTAATGGCAGCCCGGATAGCATCATAATCAAAAGTTCCGTCTTCTTTCAGATCCACCTGTCTGTAGGTTACTCCGAATTCTGCCAGAGATCCTCTGGATGGACGGATACCGATCACTTCTTCCAATGTATCGTATGGCTTTCCTGCTGGTGCAAGAAGTTCATCTCCCGGACGAAGGTTTCCAAAGAGTGCAATAGCAAGTGCATGGGTTCCACAGGTAATCTGGGAACGGATCAGGCATGCTTCTGTATGGAAAGTATCTGCATAAACTTTTTCCAGTGTATCTCTTCCAAAATCATCATATCCATAACCGGAAGAGGCCTGGAAACATTCTGCACTTACTTTGTTTTTCTGCATTGCCAGCAGTACTTTCATCTGATTGTATTCTGCTGTTCTGTCAAATTTTTCAAAACGATCTTTTAATTTTTCTTCGATTTCAGTTCCAAAATCATATACCTGAGAAGAAATTCCCAGCTGTTCATAAAGTTCTTTCATAATAATAATCCCCTTTCTCTCAGGACTGAGAGCATATATTCCAGAATGCTATCTTCATTCCAGTTAAATTCTTCTTTGTTTACCCAGATCACATCTTTTTCCCTGCGGAACCAGGTCAGCTGTCGCTTGGCAAAATGTCTGGTGTCTCTTTTCAAAATACGTACAGCCTCTTCCAGCGGGTATTCCCCTTCCAGACAGGCAAGGATCTCTTTGTATCCCAGTCCCTGCATAGAAACCATTCCTCTATGACAACCCATTTCTTTCAGATTCTCAACTTCCTTGACAAGTCCCTCCTCCAGCATCTGGTCTACACGACGGTCAATTCTGTCATAAAGGATCTCTCTTGGACCATTCAGTACAAAATATGCCAGATTATAGGGACTTTCCTGGGCTTTCTGTTCTTCATTATGTGCAGAGATAGGTGTTCCATTCTGATGATAAAACTCAAGTGCGCGTATCACTCTTTTTACATTATGGGCATGAATAGATTCTGCACTTGTCGGATCTACTTTTTGCAGCATTTCGTGAAGATACTCTGCACCTTTTTTTTCTGCAAGGGCTTCCAGCTCTGAACGATATGCATCTTCCTGTTTTGCCTCTGTAAAATCTATATCTCTGGTTACTGCCTGTATATAAAATCCTGTGCCTCCTACCAGAATGGGAATCTTACCTTTTCCATAGATTTCCTCCATGGCAGCCTTTGCCATCTGCTGAAATTTCACAATGTGAAACTCTTCTTCCGGCTCCAGTACATCCACAAGATAATGAGGGATTCCCTTCATTTCTTCCGGGCGTATCTTGGCAGAACCAATATCCATATGTTTATAAACCTGCATAGAATCTGCAGATATGATCTCTCCATTTACTGCTTTCGCCAGTGAAATAGAGAGGCTTGTCTTTCCGATAGCGGTAGGACCTGTTAATACGATCAGTGGCTTTTTCATATCTGCCTCCTAAACAATTCGCTTAAATTTCTTTTCCAGTTCTGTTTTTGTCATGGCAATGATCGTCGGACGCCCATGAGGACAATGATAAGGATTTTCCAGTGTAAGAAGTTCGTCAATCAGTTTCTCCGCTTCCTGCTCTGACATGATATGATTCCCCTTTACAGCGGCCTTACATGCCATAGTTGCAATTCTGGATGCCACAACATCTAGTGCATCCTTACTGTTATCGGCTTCCAGACGATCCAGCATCTCCAGAAACAGTTCTTCCTCTGTAAATCCATAAAGATCAGAGGGCACCGCACTGATACAGTACTCTCTTCCCCCAAAATGTTCTATCTCGAATCCAAACTGCCGGAAATATTCCTGATTGGACTTCAGGATTTCTTCTTCCTGCATACTTAAAGATACGATCAATGGTGGATTCAGATACTGAGAATCAATGGAATGTTCCCGGAATTGTTTTACCAGTCGCTCATAATATACTTTTTCGTGAGCTGCATGCTGATCAATAATATAAAAATTATCCTCAAACTGCACCAGCCAGTAAGTGTCAAAAATCTGCCCGATCAACTGAATGCGGCTTCTGGATTCCGGTGCCAGAAGCTTCTCCTCAAAAAGCTCCAGCTGCTTTGGTTCTTCCTGCTTTACAGGTTCTCTCTCTTCAGATGCTGTTTCCACAGGTGTCAGTTCTTTCTGTACAGGTTCTTCTGCAGGTGCAGGTTCTCTTAAAACTTCTGTATCTGCCGGCAGTTCCTGTTGTTCTTCTTTCAGGTATTCCGTCTCTGCAGGTTCTGCTGGTACATTGGACTCTGTAAGGATCTCCTGTTCCAGTTTTGGGGACTCTTTTTGAATCTGAAGTTCCTTCTGAAGTTTCTGTTCATCTTCTTTTTGTTTTTCTCGCAATGTTCTGCTGAAAAGCTCTTCCTCACCTTTTGAAAAAGCAGGTTTTGATATTTTCTGGGGCGGCAGTGCTTCTTTTCTGCTGCCATAAAGCTGTTCCCGTCTTTTATTTTCAAAAGGCTCCGGTACCTGAGAAGACTTTACTACAGAAGTCTGTTCACAGGGCTGTTTCACATCCGGTCCCACAGACACTTTCGGAATCATTTCTCTGCGCGTAAGAGCATTTCTCACAGCTTCAAAAATCACATCATAAACTTCCTGTTCTCTGGCAAAACGCACTTCTCTTTTGGCAGGATGTACATTGACGTCCAGATCATTTCCTTCCATTTCCATACGAAGGGAAACAAAAGGAAACTTATGCTGCATGAGAAAACCCCTGTAAGCATTTTCGATCGCCTTGGTAATAATATTATTTTTCACATAACGTCCGTTAATATAATAATTTTCAAAAGAACGATTCCCTCTGGCAATCACCGGCTTGCCTACAAAGCCGGTAATCTTCATAAAAGAATTCTCCACTTCCACATCCAGAAGTGCTTTGGCTATATCTCTGCCATAGACGCTGTAAATCACATCTTTTACGCTGTAGTTTCCTGAAGTATGAAGCTTCACCTGCTTATTCTGAATATATTTAAAAGAGATCTCAGGATGAGAAAGGGCAAGTTGTTCCATAAGGGTGTGGATATAATTAGCTTCTGTCATATCTGCCTTCAGGAACTTACTTCTGGCAGGTGTATTATAAAAAAGGTTTCGCACAAGAAAAGTAGTTCCGTCAGGAGCTCCCAGTTCTTCCAGGGAATGCTCTACTCCCCCTTCTATAATATAACGGGAACCACTGACTGCCGAAGGTGTCTTGGTGATCAGTTCCACCTGGGAAACTGCTGCAATACTGGAAAGTGCCTCACCTCGGAATCCAAGGGATGCAATATGCTCCAGATCTTCTACTTTCTCGATCTTACTTGTAGCATGACGCAAAAAGGCCAGAGGAATCTGATCTGCTTCCATACCAGCCCCATTGTCTGTAATACGGATCAGTTTTTTTCCTCCGTCTGTGATCTCCACAGTCACAGCAGTAGCACCTGCATCGATTGCATTTTCTACCAGCTCTTTTACTACAGAAGAGGGACGTTCCACCACTTCCCCTGCTGCAATCTTATCAATGGTATTCTGATCCAAAACTGCGATTTTTCTCAAAATAACCTCCTACCTGTCTGCTGGTAATCTACCAGCGGTTCTTGATCTTATTCTGCAGATTGTACAGGATATTCATAGCTTCCATGGGTGTAAGATGAGTCACATCCAGCTCTTTGATCTCCTCTACGATATCATTATCCTGTACTGTATCAAACAGTGACATCTGTGCCATATCTACCTGATCATAAACGATCTTCTGTTTCTTTTTGGGTGCGGTCAGATCCTTTACTGCTGCCGTAATATCTGCATCACTGAGTTCTTCTACCAGTTCTTTGGCTCTGTTAATAACAGAATCCGGTACCCCTGCAAGTTTGGCTACCTGAATACCGTAACTCTTATCTGCACCGCCTTTTACGATCTTACGGAGAAAAACAATATCGTCGCCTTTTTCTTTTACTGCGATACAATAGTTGTTTACTCCCGGGATCTTGCCTTCCAGTTCTGTCAGCTCATGATAATGAGTGGCAAAAAGAGTCTTGGCTCCGCAGAGCCGGGTATTGCTGATATGTTCGATCACTGCCCACGCAATGGCAAGTCCGTCAAAAGTACTGGTTCCACGTCCAATCTCATCCAGAATCAGAAGGCTTCTGGATGTGGCATTACGGAGAATATTGGCAACTTCCGTCATCTCCACCATAAAAGTACTCTGACCACTGGCAAGGTCATCAGAAGCCCCTACCCTGGTAAAAATCCTGTCAGCAATTCCTATATTGGCTTTTTCTGCCGGAACAAAACTTCCGATCTGTGCCATAAGCACAATCAGGGCTGTCTGACGCATGTAAGTGGATTTACCAGCCATGTTAGGTCCGGTGATAATAGATACCCGTTTTTTCTGGTTGTCAAGATATGTATCGTTTGCAATGAACATATCATTTTCGATCATCTGCTCAACCACAGGATGACGGCCATTTTTGATATCCAGTACCCCGTTCTCATTAATCTTGGGTTTCACATAATTGTTTCTTTCTGCAACCAGTGCAAGGGAAGCAAAGACATCCAACGCAGCCACTGCTTTGGCAGTTCTCTGAATACGAACAACTTCCTGTCCTACCTTTTCACGTACCTCTGCAAAAAGTTCATATTCCAGTGCATAAAGACGGTCCTCTGCTCCGAGGATCATATCTTCCAGATCTTTCAGTTCCTTGGTGATATATCTCTCAGCGTTGGTAAGTGTCTGCTTACGGACATAATCTTCCGGAACCAGATCTTTGAAAGAATTGGTAACTTCCAGTGCATACCCAAAAACTCTGCTGTATTTGATCTTCAGGGACTTAATACCGGTACGTTCTTTTTCTCTGGCTTCCAGTTCTGCCAGCCATTTCTTTCCATCTGTTCTGGAACGGCGGTATTTGTCTACATCTTCGTTATAACCTTCCCGGATGATCCCTCCGTCTTTCTGTGCAATAGGAGGCTCTTCCACAATAGATCTGCGGATCAGCTCTGTAACATCTTCCAGAGGATCCATGTCCTCGTATATTTTTTTCAGGACAGGTGTCTGAAATTCTCCAAGAATCTGGCGGATATAGGGAATCATCTCCAGCGAAGAAGCAAAAGCTACCATATCTCTGGGATTGGCTGACTGATAGCTGATCCGGCTGATCAGACGTTCCAGGTCATAAACAGGATTCAGATATTCCCGGATCTCGTCTCGCAACATAGGCTTTTGAGTCAGTTCTTCTACTGCCCCAAGCCGTCCGTTAATCTCCTCTGCGTCAATCAGTGGCTGCTCTACATAACTTCTCAGCGTTCTTGCGCCCATGGCTGTCCTGGTCTTATCCAGAACCCAGAGAAGGGAACCTCTTTTCTGTTTCTCTCGAAGAGTCTCTACCAGCTCCAGATTGCGGCGGCTGGAACTGTCAATAAGCATAAATTTCTCTGCTGTATAAGGACGGATGGTAGCCATATGGGACAATGCCGTCTTCTGGGTTTCTGTCAAATACTGAAACAGTGCACCTGCTGCAATTACACCACTGTCATAATCCTGAATTCCAAGACCCTCCAGAGTATTTACATGAAAATGTTCTTTCAGAGTGCGTTTACACAGAGTATCATCAAAGTACCAGTTATCCAGTGGGAAAATGCAGATCCGAAGACGTTCTTTCAGATCGTCAGTGTCAATGCCACTCATAAAAAAAGCGTCATTACAGATGATCTCGGCAGGAACAAATTTGTTGATCTCATCCAGAAGTTTCTGTGGTCTGTCAACTTCTGTCAGGAAACAGTCTCCTGTAGTAATATCTGCAATGGCACAGCCAAAATGATCTTCCATGGATACAATAGACATCAGATAGTTGTTTTTGGATTCGTCCAGCGTTGTGGCATCCAGTGTGGTTCCCGGAGTGACCACACGTATCACTTCTCTTTTTACCAGTCCTTTTGCTTTCTTCGGGTCTTCCACCTGTTCGCAGATTGCAACCTTATGTCCATTTTCGATCAGTCTTTTTATGTATGTTTCTGCCGCATGAAAAGGGATGCCACACATAGGCGCTCTTTCTTCCAGCCCACAGTCCTTGCCTGTCAGTGTAAGCTCAAGTTCTTTCGATACAAGAAGAGCGTCATCGAAAAACATCTCGTAAAAATCGCCCAGTCTGTAGAACAATATGGCATCTTTGTATTCTTCCTTAGTTTTACAATATTCGCACATCATCGGTGATAATTTCCCTGTGTTAACTGGAAACCTTGTATTTACGCGGCTTGTAGATGCTTTATGTTCCTCTTTGACCCACTTTTGACCCATTTTTTTTTCTTCTTCAGTGTTTCTTGTTTTTTCCAAATATTTAAACCTCTTCCTAAAATCTCATTTCATCAGCAAAATCAGCTTTCTTTTCCATACTTTTCATCATACCGTTTGTATTCATCTTTTACATACCCCTGTTCAAGATGCGTATAATACTCTGTCATTTTCTGAGTAGAATGACCGCTGATTTTACCTACCGTAGCCGGTTTCATTCCAGATTGTACACATCTTGTTACAAAAGTATGACGAAAGCTATGTGGAGTTACATCTAACATTTCTGCTTCTCGACCTTCTTTTTCAGCCTCTAATGCTTCTTGCTTATTTACAATATTTTTGATTCGCTCACATTCGTCTTCAGCATTGCCAGGAAGATAACTCATTCCTGTTGATGTTGTAAATATCAGTCCAGGATATTTTTTTAGAAGATCATTTCCAGTTCCCCATTTCTTGCCTAACACTTTTTTGTCCTGATTCTGTTTTTCTTTCCAGCTCAAAAAAGCTTCAATTGCAATATCTGGCAGCGGAATTATTCTGACACTTTTCTTTTTTTTCGGTGATGTAATCTGTGTAACATAATACGGCTCAGCAAGTTTCTTTCCCTGCTTGTCATAATACAATTTAACTCTGTTTAGCGTTTTGTATACACGAAGATATTTTTCATCGAAATTGACATCTCTCCATTGTAAGGCAAGTACTTCGCCTATACGCATTCCCGTATGCATCAAAATCAAGAAAAGTTCCTCATAACGGTCTCCTTTAATGGTTTTCAAAAAGCGATGGCTTTCGTCTGTACTAAGACAATTCTCTTTTACATCCAAAGCTTCTTCTGTAGGTTCTGCCAACACTTCTCCCGGTGCCTCAACGGAAATCTTAACTTCTGCTGTAGGATCCGATGGAATCATTTTACTGGCTGCTGCCCTCTCAAACATTTGATGTACGACACTTAATGATTGCTTGATTGATGTAGGAGCGTATCCTTCATCCTCCAATTTTTTAATCATGTCAAGAATATGTTCCGGTTTGATATCTACCAGTTTCATGTAACCGATGTATTCTTCTGTTCTTCTAAAACCATCTTCATAATTTCTTATCGTGGTTGCTTTAAGATTCCGAACCTTATAAAGTTCCA
>URXG01000018.1 GCA_900551715.1 uncultured Blautia sp.
ATATCCTAAGTTACAGGCGTATCCGCCGATATTTAGCCTTGTCGCTTAAAGCGACCGAGGAGCATGTGACTTTAGTCATGTGAGATCCACTTTATTATTTTACTGTTACTTTCACTGCTTTATATACATCATTCGGTGCATAGCAGTATTACAGTATTTACAGGATCCACTGCATCAAAGCATTTTTGTCAATACTTTATCATAAATATTCCGTCACATATCCATTCTCCTGACAATATTTGTCAACTTTGCTTCCTTTTTTGCAACGGATATGTGTACTTCTGTTAACGATCCATTCACTAATGATTTCAGGATCTCCCGGTATTTCCAGTACTTTCAGCTGATTACATCCATGAAATGCCCACTTTTCGATTATTTTTACATTTGCAGGAATTCTTACGTACTCCAGCTTTTTACATTTCAGAAATGCACTGTCCTCAATCACTTCAAGACCTTCCGGCAATGACAGTTCTGATATTCCACACTGATAAAATGCGAATGCCCCTATTTTTTTCAGGTCTCCTGAAAAAGAAAACTGCGAAAGATCTATGCATTTATAAAAGGCAAATTTGCCTATTTCTGTAAAACTGGACGGAACCTGCACTTCCTGAAGACTCTGGCATTCCCGGAAAGTTCCCTCCTCGATTCTGCTCTGTCTGCTTTCCTGATCCATTTTCATAGTCATCAGTCTTTTACATCCGGCAAATATATTTTTTTCCATTCTGCGTACTGGCTTCATAAATTCAACCTTTTCCAGTTTTACACATCCGGCAAAAGCTTTCTGACGGATCACCTGTACACCAGGCATTTCAATCTGTTTCATATTCGTGCAGTTCAGAAATGCCCCTCTCTGAATTTCTATAATACTATTTTCTAAACTCAGATGTCTCAATTTGATATTTCCCCGAAATGCTTCTTCTCCAATACTACTATAATCCTGACCTATTAAAAGTGTTCTCTGCACATTCTTTTTCGCTTCATTTCTTGTAAAAATCATCGGCTCTTCTGCTCTCCATACAAGTACTTTTGCTGCCATTTTTCCTCCTTTACCGGAAATGTTCAAAAAACGCAGCATCCAAAAATGGATACTGCGCATCAGACTTTAGCTGTTTTTGAACATTACCTGCTGCTACCGCAATATCTCTGATCAGGAATATTTTCTCTATTTTGCCCCAGATCATGGGTACACAAATAGAACAATATCCCACTCCATTTATCATTGCGTGTAATAACTGGTAGCAGCTCTAAGCAGGTCTCCTGACTTATGCATTCCCAACGCATCCCTTCTCATACATAAAAGTACAATGGTATGTGATACATCTACGCAAATACAGTAGCACGACTGTCCAGGGTTCTCACCTGATTCCCTCTTGGCCTGCAGCAAATACTGTGCAGGAACTTAAAACCGGTAATTGTTTCATTACTTGAACTATATTTAATTATCATCAAGATTATATCATATCTGTCTTTTATTTACAATAATCTTATGCTTATGAATGTTTTTGAATGTTTTTTTGTGTTCCTGTTTCATGTTTTTCCTCCTATTTTTTTTATATAAAAGTCCGATTTCCACGTGAATCCGACTGTTTATATCCTGTCCGGCTGTTTTTCTGATAATGTTTTCTGGCTCTATACCAGAAAAGAAGATAAGCTGCACTTAAAAGAGCAATGAGTAAAAGTATCTTTGGATATACTCCGGCCTCTTTCCAGTCCTTTTTCAGCTGCGCAGATACGGTCTGATTCTCTTCTTCCCTATCGGAAGATGTCCCGGATCCGGTTTCCACTGCTGTTCCTGCATCTTCAGAAGAACCTGTTTCTGCATCTTTGGTTTCTTCAGAACCTGTTTTTTCTTTTGAAATTTCTTCTGATTTCTTTTCGTCTGTTTTTGCAGATTTTTTTTCTTCTTCTGTCTGCCTGGAATCCTTCTTTTTCTCTTTGCTGTTTATTTTGTTCTCTTTTTTCAGATTTTCTTTGGAGCCTTCTCCCTGACTGCCGGAGCCTGTTCCACTGACCTTTTTTAATTTTGCTTTGGAGCCTTCTCCATCTGAACCACTTCCAGGTTTGACAGCTTCTGACTTATGTCCTCCACTTCCTGGCCGATGGATAACTCCATTATTCTTTCCTGAACCATTTCCATTTGTATTTCCATTGCCTGGATTCCGGATATCCGGGATCCGGATCACCAGTTGTTTACTTATATTACCGGCTCCGTCTTTTACTGCTATCACCAGATCTTTTTCTCCGGCTGTCAGTCCCGTAAGCGTGATCGTATCCGTTCCGGCCTGAATTTCCGTTCCCTTTCCGGATGTTTTCACAGAGGGAATCTTCTTTCCGGCATCTACTACCTGATAATACCGATACCCTTTTTCACTGGTTTTGTATACAACAGATGCCTTATCTGTGGAAATACGACTTGCACTTACTTTTTTCAGGATGGGTGCTGTTTTATCTGTCAGTTTCAGAGTCAGATAGGTATTCTTTCTGGTACCGTCTTCTGCAGTTACCTGAATTCTTATCTTTGCTTCTTTTTCTCCCTGTGCAAACAGAATCTTCCAGAATCTGTGACCATCTTTTGTATGACTTTCTGAAATAGTTTCATCTTTTTGTACAATACTGCCTTTGATACCTGATACTGCATAGATTTTCAGAGTTCCATGTTTTTCCTCCGGTTCTGCCCATACATTCAGGCTCTGTCTTTCATCACCGTAAACTGCTGTATAATGGGTTTCTTTCTTATCAAAAGAAGGCGTCAGTTTCTGTATTCCTTTTCCATAATTATCAGAGCTGGAAACATACAGATGTTTCAAATCCGCATCTGAACTCATCAGTGATTTCAGATTGAAACTGTAACTGGTAACTTTTGTATCTGCTGTCACCGATTCTATGAGAGTCTCGTAACCTTTTCTGGTAATTTCAATCCTGTATGTATTTCCCTTCAGGAATGTATATCTGCCATTTTTTCCTGCTTTCAGTTCTTCTCCGTCCTGGTTCTTTACTGTGACTGTCGCATCCGTCGGTACTGTTTTGATCATTATCCGAATTTCTTCATAAGAAGTTAACTGGATTCTTACAGGTATACTCATCTGATTTCCTGCAATATCCTTTGCCAGAATCCAGACTTCTCTTTCTTCTGTTTCCGGAATCATCAGATCCAGGGAATTATCATCTCTTGTCATAAGTTCTACAGAACCGGAAAGGTCAAATTCCGGAGTTTCTCCTGGTTTTACGATCTTGTACTGATAATTTCCCATTTCATTGGATGTAAATGTTACCCGAACCCGTTTTTCATCATAACGCACTGCTCTGGCTTCTGTTATTTGGGGCGGATAACTGTCTTTCCGCTGAAGAATTACCTGATAAGAAGCTTTTTTACCACTTTTTATTTCAACATTGACTTTCACTGTTGCTTCTGCTTCCTCATCTCCAAAATAGACTGCTATCCTGCTGGCATTGCCACTTCCTGCTGTATGTCCGTAATTGTTAATCTTTTTGGTCCCACGTACGCTCTCTACTGTGACTTTTGCATCCGTTTCTTCTGTTTCTGCAAAAATATTCAGAAATTCATTTTTTCCATTATACATGGAAGCAGTATATTCATATCTTTCCTGTGTAAATGCAGGATCCAGACTCAGATACGCTGCATCATCTGCATAACTGTTACTTGTACTTACTACCAGATTTTTCAATGCCGGTATGCTCTGATCTCCTGTAATATAGAAAACATAAGTTCTTGATTTCTTTCCGTCAGAGACTTCCACAGTAACCGCAGCTTCTGTACCATCAAACTTCACCTTATAAGTACCGTCACTTTTTTTACCATTAATTTTCAGAGATGCTCCATCAGGAACTTTAAAAGATAAAGTTACCTGTTTTGCATCTTCTTCCAGTGCCAGATTATATTTGAGACGGTCTTTACGGAAAGACCTGTCCCAGGTAACTTTTCCTTTGTCTGCCGAAGCACTGACGCTGCTGAGGTATGCTCCGTTTGTTTCAATCGCCATCAGATAATTGGAGTCATTTTTGTAATAAATGGTTCCATCTCTGTCTACGCACAAAGTGCTGATACTGTATTGCTGCTGTGCAGTATCCGGTGTAAAAATTTCTTCAATATTTCCTTCTGTCTGACCCGGACTGTCTGTCAGCATATAAATACCTCCAGGATAGGCATTGGCAGTAAAATAAACACAGACTCTCCCATCTGCTTTTCCGTCTTTATTATAATCCACACCTTCATAGGCAGTAGAAAGAAGAGGAGCTGCCTGAGGATATCCTGCTATAGGAACGGAATACGCAAGAGAAAGTGCGGAATCTGATTCCTGGAGCACATCAAAATGATGACCTCCATCCGGATTAAACTGTCCTCCGTGTCCACAGACCCCAATATAGATCCTTCCTTTATAAACCAGAGGTGTAGCTGTGGCCATTCCTCCCAGGTCATAACTTAACACCTGCCCGAATGTCCCGTCAGGATTCATTTTTACCCGATAAAGGTAACCACCTTTTGTTGCAAAATATACATATCCGTTATTATAAGATACCGACGTACGGATATCTCCTTTCAGTCCGGTAAGCTTGTCCAACATCATTCCTGTGGATGTAGATACGGAATATAAGATAGAGGTATTGGTATAATTTCCTTCTGTGGAACCATCATCTGAGCCAAATACCAGATAATCTCCAGATGCATAAGAACCAGCCCAGTAAAATCCACCTTTATGAGTATATTTCCAGGCACAGTATTTGATTTCATCTCCTCTGGAAGGATCTTCATCTGTCACTGACAGAGCGAAATAAGTTCCGGCTGTTGTCTCCGAATTCCAGGTTCCTGTATAAATATATCCGTTTTTGTATGTAATTGGTGAAAGAGTCTGTCCTCCTACCGGTTCACTGACCCACAAAGATTTCAAAGTTGTGGCACTGACTGCCTGTATCTGTCCACCCCCGACCTGTGCAAAAAGCATACCTTCTGCATAGGTTAGAGGATTCAGTGCAAATACCATACTTCCCACCAATTCATCACTGACTGCCAGAATTTCCCCGGTAGTCCTGTCAATTCTGTAAATAAATTTTCCGGAAGCCACATAAAGTGTTCCACCCAGAATTAACGGTGGTGTAACTGCTGCATTCCAGTCTCCTCCAAACTGCATTGCCCATTTCTGAACGGTTTCAGCAGCACTGGACGGTGTGGACGCATCCGTAATTCCATTATTGGTGTCGCTGTTTCTGTAATTGATCCAGTCATTATCTGTAATTTCAGGCTGAGGTGCATCTATGCTTTCCAGTTTTACCTGAATCTGGTCGGTATCTCCGGCACAAAAACTTCCTGTCTGTGTTTTGTAACCATAACAGGAAACTGTCCACGTATAACTGTCTCCCATCAGAAGTCCGTCAAAATTCAGTCCGGAAGCATCTGAAGGGGTTACCCTTTCCCCGCCCTTATCATACAGGCTGACTACCGCCTTGTCCGGAGCAATCTCAAACCTTACTGTACTGCTTTTCTGTTTTTTTACCCTGATCCGGTAGATTCCCTCACTGGTATAAGTCATTCCTTCGTATTCCGGATCCAGATAAGTATTTTCGTCCTGCATCTGAAAAACGATTTCAGTTTCTTCTTCTGTAAGTGGAATCTGAACAGGGGTACGGTCTTTACATTCTGTACCGTTTACTGTCAGTCCGTAATAACTGCCGGAATAAGCACCAGCCACTATATTCAGATATTCCACACCGGAATTGACAGTCAGTTCATAATCTCTCACTGTACTGTCAAATTTACCAGGGATGAGATTTTTTGCCAGATCTGTATCCTCCGGCAGATAACATCCGATAAAAGACAGATCCAGTCTTCTTAACACTACCAGTTTATAGGTCTGTATATCTTCCTCAGTTCCTGCTGTGATTGTATAAACTGCACGTTTTCCACCATTGACTCCATTGGCAAAAGTACGTCCGTTCAGCCTGTAACGAAGCCCTTCTGTATATGCCTTCGGATTCATTACCTGCGTTTTTTCACCACCGGTGGTAAGAAGCGCCTGCATAGACACAGTGGAACTTTCCGGCGCACTGTCGCTTATATCTGCCGACAGATAAAGGCTGGAAGACGTTGCATAGGAGCTGTATTCTACTGTATATACTTTCCCACCAAAGGCTTCATCCAGATCTTCTCTTCGTTCCGGTTCCATCACTGCTTCCGAAGCTGTACTGCTCTGGCTGGTATATACGGTCAGATGTTCCAGATAATCCGGTTTTTCTTCCCCGACATCTTCCACCTGGATCTCTCCATCATTAAAATCCATCTCTTCCGGATCTTCTTCCGGATTTTCTTCTTCCGGAACTTCAGTAATTTCCGGTTCCTGTTCCGGTGTCCCCGTTAATTCAGGTGCTTCTGTAACAGCCGGTATTTCTTCCGGATTCCGGATGCTGTTATCGCCCTCTTCCGGATTATTTTCTTCTACAGCACCTTCTGCATCTCCCAAACTGTCTCCATGGTCAGATTCCTCCGGGCTCTGCTGAAGCTCTGTATTCTGTATATTTTCGGCCTGAGGAGCGATTTCCTGGTTTTCGGCACCGTAAACAGGAATGCTCCCTATAATAAGTACTGCCGATAAAATTCCTGCAAGAAATCTTTTCATGACCAGTCCCCCCATGTCTCGCCGTTCTGTCCGGAGCCTACATCAGCACCAGCATACAGTGAAAAGCAAAGTTTTATACTGTCTCCGTCTGCAGGGAAATAGCCGGCCATTCCAACATTCATATATTCTCCATTTACAAAATAAAGCCATCCGGAATCCATGGTAAAATCAAATTCTCCCAGCCAGTCATTATCATGATCTGTCAGCTGACTGTTAACTGCCTCCAGATGAGTCATAAGATCATCTGGTATGGAAGCTCCGGCTGTCAGTCCGCTTCTTCCTATAGATCGAAGATAAAATCCGCTGGTAGCACTTCCTTCGTTTCTCCAGTCAAACCCATTTTCATCCAGCAGACGCAAAAGTACAGAAGAAAGCTGTTCTCCTTGGTAAAACTCAACCGGAGTGGAAGGAAGAATTGTTCCAAGTCCTACCGTACCGGCTGTAATACTGATATTTATAGTTCCTGCCGGCTGATCTGCCTCTTCTTCTCCTTTGTAAATTTTGTATGTGGGAAGAGTGGTCGTCCATCCTTCACTGTCTGTTACCTTGATATTTACTGTATTTTCTGTTTCTGTCAGTTCCATACGATAGGCTATGATTCCCTCTCCATCTGTGCTGACAGAATAAATCTTCTGACCATTTCCTGAAACCTCTACGGAAGAAGATGAAAGAATACTACCCTGATAATCAAATGCCTGTACATAAAAAGTTCTGTAAGATGCATTGACGGTCTCTCCATCCGTCAGATCTGTTGCTACCGTAGGATATCTGTTTTCTTCAGGAGCAGGTGTCGGAGTATTTTCCTCCGGTATATCCGCGCCATCCTGACTGTTATCATCATTCTTATCCGGTGTTTCTTCTTCCTTGTTATTTTCTTCACTGTCCGGCTCATACTGAACTGTATTTTCCTGATTCTGATCAGAAATATCTTCGGAAGGATCTCCCTGACTTTCATCTGAAGGCACGAAAATCTGATCCGGTTCGCCTGAGACTTCCGGTTCTTCTGTTACTTCTTCATCCTGAGAATCTGGTTCTTCTTCCTGCTCTTCTGTATCTTCAGGTATCTGAGCCAGCGTACTGCTCTGGGCATCTGCTGAATCTGTGTTCAAATCTGCAAATGCATATCCCTTTCCCAGATATCCTTTCATAGAACTCCTGGGGCTGATCCCCTGGACAGGATTTTCTATTGTTTCAGGTGACTGTCCTCTGATTCCCAGAAATAATGCTCCTCCAAAAAAAAGAAGGGAGATCAGCACCAGAATAACCGGCAGTATTTTTTTGTGTTTATTTTTTCGATTCACTGTATTCTCCCCTCCTTCCATCTGAGGATCAGTATAATCTTTCGATATATTTCATAATCCATTTTTCATACCAGCCTGTATTTTTCAGAAGTTCTTTTTTCAGAACTTTTACACATTCTTCCACTTCCCTTCGTTCCTCCTGTGAGATTTCGTGAGGACTGAAAGCTGCTTTCTGACCTGTCTGCCATGCATTTTCAAACTGGAGAGAAAGTTTTTTGTCAAAACTTCCTTTTTTGTAAAGTCTGCCTGCATAACCTGCCATAGCTCTGATTGCTTTCTTTCCGTCTTCTGACTGGAAAGCTCTTTTTCTTCTGATATTTGCAACTGTCCGGAGAATACACACTGTCAGAAAGAAACCTATTCCAAAAAGATCAAAAACTGCAAGAAGCAGCAGAATAAATTCTATTACTCCGGTAACTGCAAGTTTCAGATTCCAGTGAGTCTGTATGGAAGGAGGATTTTGCTTCGTATTGTTTTCTGTTTCCGGAAGAGGTGCTGTTTTTGCCCCTTTTGCTTCCAGCCCTGCAGTAAGATCCGGTTCTTCCATAACATCGTAATATTCCGGTGTCATTTCTACCGGCACCCAGCCCATACCATCAATATAGATCTCTGTCCATGCATGTCCGTTCTGTCCGCTGATATCTATGGTATCACCGGATTTTTTATCTTTTATATCATCTGGCGTGATCAGATATCCTTCCACATACCTGGAAGGAATTCCATAATAACGGAACATCAGTGTCGCTGCTGAAGCAAAATGAACACTGTGACCAATTTTGGATTCTGTAAGGAAATTTTCCACAAAATCCTTCTGGCCGTCATAAACATCTGTAGCTGTGCTGTAAGTCATATTTTTTTCCAGATAAGCCCGTATTCTGGAAATAGCTGTATAATAATCAGTATGTCCCTGATCCGGATTTCCACCGTTTCCCAGTTCTTTCTGAAACAATGTGGTCAGGTTGTCCGAGAGGTCTGTATCCTGCTGATATACAAAACTGTTATAATAACTTTCTTCCTGTCTGTAACCAGAATCCGGCTGTTCTGCCAGAACCTGATAACTTTCGGCACTTAATACAGTAAAATCTTTTACCAGATTTCCCAGAGAAGAAAATGTATACTTTCTCTCTCCGAAAAATCCCTTTGCTGTCAGCATACTGTCTGCATTTCCGTTAATGTTGCTGTAATTTTCCGGAAGCTGGTTCGTTTCATACGGAATATACACATATCTGCTGTCTGCTTTTCGGTTTTCTACAGTAACCTTTCCTGTTTCGTTTGAAAGTTTGTCATCATTTACAAGCCCTCTCACTTCTGACAGCTGAGTTTCTCCATGAAAATTATCCTGATGAAGCCAGTAAAACAGATTTTTCTGGTCGTAAGCGGTCTCCGTCGAAACAGTTTTCCACTGATCTCCGTCGTAAACACTTCCTGTAAATCCTCTCAGATACAGAGAATCCGGATGCTCCATAGTCACAGAAAGTGCTGTTTCCTCTGACGCAGTCCATTCTCCGGTTTCTTTTAGTTTTCCATTGGGAAGAGAATTAATCTCACCTTTTTTATACCGAAAATCTTCTATTTTATCTGTAATCTCTTTTCCTGCATTTTTTACAAGTAAAGAATCTTCATAATTTTTCTGAGGAACCATCATTTCCAGAAGGAATACTGCGGCTATTACGATAACTGCTGAGAAAAAAATTCCTGCGGCCGCCACAATTCCTCTGTTTCCTGCACAGATCCTGTTCTTTTTCCGGAACATCATCTCATTCAGTTCCAGAAGTACTGCCATATAAAAGAACAGTCCCTGATTCATATCTGGTATCTGCTGAAGATAAAACATACACACTGGAAGAACCATTGCCCAGAGAATTACCAGTATTGTAAGTCCGGCTTTATGGACTGCCATTCCTGCCATTCCCGCCACCAGTCCCAGAAATATCAGGAAAAGGATCTGTTCTGCTCTATTATTTCCGGAAGCGATTTCATATTTTGCCAGATAGATACCACTGCGACTGCCCAGAGTGTCTGCCATTTTGTTCCAGTAAAAAATTCCACCTTCCAGAATTCTTTTCCAGAGAAACACAGCAGCTGCCGCTGTCACAACAAGAAACCCACCACTGCCAACAGCATATTTTTTCTGACCTGACAGAATTCCAAAACACAGAAAACTTCCCCAAAGTACTCCTGCCAGAAATCCGGTCAGCGAAATTTTCTGTACCAGCTCATTCAGAATCAGACAGCCACCCATACCGGTAACAGCCAGAACCAGCAGAACTGTTATGATAATATCAGGTATTTTCCGGCTGAATTTTTCCGTCCTTTTCTTTTTTGTCTCTGTTACCCATAGCTCCATAGCCTGATCTCCTGTCAGTTGTTTTAATGCCAAGTTCCTGACGATAATTTTTTTCTGTAAAAATAATTTCATTTCCGTTATGTGCTGCACTTTCTCCTCTGTGAAGAGTTACAATTTGTGCTTCTTTTGGAAGCAGATCACTTTCTCTGTCGTCAGGATTTCCTGTAATATAAATATAGGCAGCAAATGTTTTCTGTCCTGGATTTTTCAGATAATCTCTGATCACTGTCGGTGCTCCGAATCCACTGCTATGACGCAGAAACTGATAAAGAACACTTTCATAATCCTGAAGAGTTTCCACTTTTTCCAGGCAGAGCTGTCCGGATACAGGATCATAAACAGCTGTCTGACAGGGAATTTTCTGTTCCGTAAAACTACAAAGAACAGCGCCATAAATTTCCACAACTGCCTCAGATACTGCCGGAGAGCTTTCTTCAAGACAGGGGTCTGCCAGAATCAGTACTGCCTCATCTACCGGATAACTTTTTTCCCGGATCATCACTTTATCCAGTTTTCCGGATAATTTCCAGTGAATCTGGCGGATACTGTCCCCGGAACGATACTCCCGGATATCATAAGTCTCTCCCGGATCATCTCCCGGACGATCTTTGGAATACTTGAAACTTTCCATATCAAAACCCTCTCTGGAAAGAATACCGATATCCATATGAGATCTTACAGGCATAACCACCATCTCTCTGTCAAGGTCTGCTTTCCTTCGGAATGCCAGAATCCGAAAAAGATCTTCTGCTTTCCAGTCTGTAAAACTGAATTTTATACAGCCACAACTGTCACTTTTTCCCTGAAAGGAAACCTGTTCTTCTTTTTTTCCTCTCATGGAAAAGTCTATTTTTATATTGTCTTTTTCACCGGTAAGTCTGTTTTCCCAGCAGATGCTTCCACTTCCGCAGAATACTGGCCAGAAAGACTGATTTGTGAATTTCATTTTTCCCTGAAAGGCAGTTCCCTGTTCTGCTTTTTCAGGAAGCACAAACTGTTCTTCTGTTTTTCTGCCGGAAAAAGCACCGTAAATACAGGACACGATCATAAGCACTCCCATTGCAGCCAGTACACATACAAAAAGGTATTCTCCTGTGATCACTGCTGCACCGGCAATACAGAACAGCCATAAAAGCCATATTACTCTGTTTTTCATTATCCCTCTACTTTCGGCACAGGAACTGTGTCAAGAATCTCATCAAGAATTTCCCTGGACGTCTTGTCTTCATATCGTGCCCTGGATTCCAGTACCATTCTGTGCCCTGCCACATCTCCAAATACTTTTTTGATATCCTCCGGCACTACATAATCCCTGCCTTCTACAAAAGCTGCCGCTTTTGACATGCGACAGAGAGCCAGAGTTCCTCTTGGACTTAATCCCAAAGTAATCAGTTCATGATCTCTGGTCGCTTCTGCAAGATCTGCTACATAAGACAGAATTCTGTCATCCATATAAACTTTCTGAACCTGGTTCTGAAGATTCAAAAGTTCTTCTCTTTGAATAACAGTCTCTGCTTTTTCCAGTGGATTGATATCCTGTCTGTCTCTCAGAATATCAATCAGGCTGGCATGATCCGGATATCCCATACTGAGACTTACCATAAAACGGTCCAGCTGAGACTCCGGCAGCATCTGGGTTCCGGAAGAACCTACCGGGTTTTCTGTTGCAAGTACTACAAAAGGCTGCGGAACTACATGTGTTTCTCCATCTACCGTTACTTTTCCTTCTTCCATTACTTCCAGAAGTGCTGCCTGGGTCTTGCTTGAAGTACGGTTGATCTCATCTGCAAGAAGGAAATTACACATAACAGCCCCCGGTCTGTATTCAAACTTTCCTGTTTCTTTGTTGTACATGGTAAATCCGGTTACATCCGAAGGAACAACATCCGGCGTAAACTGAATACGCTGAAATTCCATTCCCATCAGTTTACTTAATGCAAGAGCTGTGGTAGTTTTTCCTACTCCCGGAACATCCTCCAGAAGCACATGTCCTCTGGCAAGAATTGCCATAATAATCTTGTCTGTGACTTCTTTTTTTCCTTTAATGATCTTTCCCAGCTGTTCCTGAAGAGTTCTGATCTTATCTGTCATTTTTTCTCCCCTTATTTCTGATCTGTCATATTGTAAAAACTGTTTTCACCATTTTTCATTCGTTCGTAGGATACCAGTGCACAGAAAGCCTGTTCTGTAGCCATACCATCAGATTCTCCATCCAGTGTATGGGAAAAACCGCCATCTTTCTGCTGATATTCCATCAGGGTATCATAAAGACCTTTGTCATTTTTTACAAATCGCTCATCTTCATTACAGTCAATTCCATAGGTACTTAATGCAATGATCACCTGGGATACCGATTCTGAACTGTCAGAGCCATATGCAACATAGCCACCATTTTCTTCCTGTCCTGCTGCCAGTATTTCGATTCCTTTATCAATGGCTTCTTTTACTTCTTTCTGATCCTGATAAGGTTCCAGACTCTGCAGGGTCATAGCTGTCATATCAATATCTGCCTGATCACTGTTGGTATCCAGTGCAAAACCTCCATCTGCTTTTTCCTGTTCCAGAATATAATTCAGATATTTTTTCTCCAGACCCTGATTTTTATGTCCGGCAGGATCATCTGCATTAAGAGCAAGCAGTGCATATACAGCACCATTCAGTCCCTGAGAGGTAACTGTGTCAAAATCCTCCAGCGGTTTCTGTATATCATAGCCACCTATATCAGAAGGATCTGCTCCTGTAGATTTCAGTGCCAGAATCACCCTGGAATATTCTGTATACTTATAGTCACTTAAAACTCCATCATTTTCTTTCAGGTATTTTTCAACATTGGCTCTGTATTTTTCAAAATAATTATCCGGCACATCTACATTACCTCTGGCAAGAGGCATGACTGTCCATTCTCCGCCAATAGACGCCACTGTAGGTTCTGTCACGGTTTCTGTTTCATACTCCGCTGTTTTCGTTATCACATCTTTCAGTGAATCTGCTTTTACGCTGGTGTATCCTCCGGTCGTACAGAAAACCGCCGCTGAAAACACCACTGCTATTTTCATGGATGACTGTCTTATATTCCTACTTTTTGTTTCTGTTTTCTTCATCTCATTTCTCCTTATCCGCATATTTCTCTGTGCAACAGAAAACAACAGACAGAATCTTTTATTCTGTGCATTGTTTTCTCCTGCAAATTCTTTTTATCTGCAAATATTCCACTGCCCTGCCGGAATATTCTCCGGCAGGAAGAATGGAACATTTATAAAATCTTTATTTTACAGTTACTTTAATTGTTGTTTTGATTCCACCAGAAGTTGTTGCAGTAATTACTGCAGTACCCTTCTTAAGACCTGTTACTTTTCCCTTTGCATTTACTTTTGCCACTTTACTGTTGGAAGATTTCCATTTCAGAGTGTCTGTTGTATTCTTTGGTTTAAGCTGGATCTTAATCTGATAAGACTGACCCTTTCTGATAGTTTTCTTTGAGACAGTTATATTTTTCTTTTCTGTTACTCGAATCTGTGTCGCTTTTACTTCATATACATGGACACCACAGCGGAATGTTTTGCCGCTGGTTGTTCTGACTGTAATAATGGTCTTGCCTTTTTTCAGAGCTTTGACCTTACCATTCTTATCAACTGTTGCCACTTTTTTATTGGAAGAGTTCCAGGTAACTTTGTCTGTAGTGTCTGCCGGAGCCATAATGGCTTTCAGCTGATAAGTCTGACCTTTGTACAGTTTCTTGCCACCAACATTTGTCTTTACAGATGTTGCAGGAATCTTTGTATTGGCTTTTACAAGTGCTGCATAATCTTTTTCTGCTTTTACAAGAACATCAGTATTTGTAACAAGTGCTTTCTGCTCTTCTGTCAGATTTTCGTATGCATCTCTTGCGTCCTGGATTGCAGCCTGACTGTCCAGAGTCACTTTGCCGATAGCATTGATCTTTTCAATTACTGACTGTGCTGCTGCATGATCCAGAGCATCCTGGCTGTGAAGACGGATATAACGGATATCCGGCTCTTTTTCGCCTGTCTGTGTGATCACACGAAGAATTCCATGTTTTGGAGCTGTTTCGTAAGTTCTTTCTGCTCCGTTCTGTCCGTTAATATAGATATTGGCACCTTCTTCTGCAGTTACTTTTACATCCAGAGATTTTCCTGTATAAGTAAGGTCTGTCACCTGTGCATCCAGGGAAACTTCCTGTCCGTTAACTGTAACAGAAGTTGGTGCTGTTGTTCTGCCTACCGCTTCTTCTGCTGTATTAGCTGTACGATAAACAGCAGTAACTTCTGTTGATTTTTCACCGATAATGCCTGCATAAATGCTGCTGGCTGTTGATACACGAATGTAGCTGATACTGTCAAGCTGTACCGGCATACCATCTGCATCCACTGCCCAGTCAAGATCAAATCCATCACCAAATGCGGCGTGTCCTGCATATGGATTTCCTGCTTTGCCCATATCTGCAGCTGCTGCATTCTGGTTTACATCACAGTATCCAAAATCAGGGTATGCTGCCTGTTTACTTCCATATGGATCTCTGGAATCATTGATCAGTTTCAGACCTGTTACTGTCATGGACTGGCTGTTGCTATCATTCCATGTGTAATAAGGATATTCTTTTGCGTCCGGATAGAGGTAGTGGGTTCCACTGTTGCCATCACTGTCTGTCCAGGAAGAAGTTCCGTCACTGTTTCTGGTATAAGTCATAGAATAATTCCAGTCTGCTTCATCATCATAATGCACGGAACCTGCCAGGTCATACCAGGTCTGTCCGTCTTTGGAAACCTGTACACTTCCAGGCTCTGCAAAGCTCTGTCCGCCATTGGAGTTTCCATATGCGATAAAGTCAATACCATATGGATTGGTGCTGCTGTTCTGGATTGGAGTATCATATTTATAGGTAATGTATCCACCAAAGTTACCAAGTGAAAGAGTATCTCCGTTTTTCTTCAGTGTACGTTCCGGAAGGAGGCCATAACTACCTTTGTTTGTGTACTGGCTTCCGATACACAGATAACCTTCCACACTGTCCGGCATAGCATCTTTTGTATCTCTTTCTTTCAAAGAGAAAGTATAAGAAACAAATCCGCTTTCAGTTTTGTCGTCATTATAAGTTTTCAGTGCAATGGTCGGATCGGATGCCCATGGAGATGTTTTTGGTTTCAGTATTGCAGTATAAAGAAGTGTTCCCTCCGGACCTTCTGGATCTTCTTCACCGGTAAGCTTTGTTCCCTGTCCAAAATTAGAGGTCTGATAATATACTTCAATATCTTTCTGTACATGGAATTTCAGAGTTGCTTCTTTTTTGCCAGAATCCAGAAGTACACTATAGGAATATTGTGCCGGGTCAAATCCAGGTGCATACAGCATACCGTCTGTCACTTCTGCATCTTCCATCCTGCTGTCAATTCCCAGAGGATCTACCTTATCTACTGTAATGGTATATGTTTTCTCAGGAGCAAAAACAAATTCTGTTCCATTTTTTTCTGCCTCCGCTTTTGCAGCTGCATAAGCCTTGTCAGACATTACTTCAAACCTGAACACTGTACTTCCTGTTTCATTCAATGTTTGCTCGTCAGTAGCCCAGTCATAAGTTACTTCCTGTGGTTCTCCGTCATCTTTCGTCAGATAAACATGTTCCTGCTGTGTGGCAAATCTTGTCTGAAATGTGATTTTGTCTGTTCTTTTTCCAAATACATATGCCTGATAATTATATACAGAGGGTGAATATCCCGCATTACCAATGGTTCCATCCTCTTTTACCTGGAACATGGTTCCCTCTGTTCTGTTTTTGTATGTAGGATACTTCAGAGCTGTACTTCCGTTCGGGTAAAGTACCAGGGTAGTTAATGTGTTCTGATCTGTATATGGGCGGAAAATATCAAATGTATAGGTGGTAACTCTGGATGTATCTGCTTTGTCTGTTACCTTGATATAAATAAGGTTATGTCCGGGCTCCAGGGCATTTGCATTTGAAGATTTTACTCCGTTTTCAAGTGCTGTGTCTTTATATTCTCCACCGTATTCCTGAGAAGATAAAACTACATCATATTTTTCGTCATCAAAATGTGGCACAAAATTAAAAGATGCTGTATTAGTATTCTTTACAGTGATCTCATAATTCTGAATTGTCTGACGGAATCCGTCTGTTGCAGCCTGCCATCCTTCATAATTATTCCAGTCGTTAAACTCCATATCCTCAAGATATGGTTTCTGGTTTTCTTTTATCTGAAGAACAATACCACCTTTCAGAGGAGCTTCTTCTGTAGAACGTGAAGACGTAGCATAAATGGTTACAGAACCTTCTTTCAGTCCCGTTACCACACCATTTTCGTCTACAGTTGCAATGTTTTCATCAGAACTTGACCAGGTGAAAGTCTCCTTTTTATATGTTCCGGAAGCTGCCAGAGCCAGTTTACCACTGTTTTCATCTGTTGGATCAATTACAACAGATTTGGTTCCTGATCCGTCTGCCGCTTCCACACTGACACCTTTGACATTTACAGTAAATGTAGCGGAATTGGATTTGTCCCGGATCCAGCTTGCTACGATCACTGCTTTTCCTATTTTTTTCGGTGTTATACGGAGGGTGTCTCCACTCCATCCACTGTTGGCAGTTACCTCTGCCACATCCGGATCAGAAGATTTTATATTCAATTCGGAAGCAGAATAATTGGATGTAAAACCTATTGATATAGGATTCAGTACACGTCCATCTTCCGGCATGGTAACTTCATACTTACCTGTTACTTTCAGGTTTTCTGGATAAATGGTAAGTCTTCCGTTAAAGCCAATCGTATCCGGGTACCAGAGAAGATTCGATTCTTTTACACCATAGGTAAAAGAAACCTGGGTTTTCTGTGCTGGCTTGCTGATCGTAAGTACATTATTTTCGTCTGCTGAGATCAGGCCATTTCCACCGGACCAGGTAAGGGTAAGGTCTTCCGGAAGGCTGTCAACTTTTTCACCACCAACAACATAACTGATCTTTGTCTGAATTTTATTATCACTGTTTTCATCATAAAGATAATAATATTCTGAACTATTTTCGATCAGGGAATCGCTTTCAAACTCTACCTGAACATCTACTGTTTTCAAGGTGATGCTTACAGGCACAGATTCTCTGCCTTCAGAATCTTTGGCAATAACTGTATACTCCAGTACATCAGCTGTCTCCGTACTGATATCCTGCATGATCTCATCATTCCATACTTTTGCTTCACTGCCATCTTTATATTTGGCTTCATAGGTCAGATTACTGCCTTCAAACATCTGCCCTATTTCAATTCTTTTCGAACTGGTAACACCTTTTGATGCCTTCCTTGTATACAATGTATAGACTGTTTTGTTGTTTTTTACCTGCGGTCCCTCTGATGTATTTTCTTCACCTGCAAAATCTGCCGCATCATCTGTAAAATCAGCCTGTAAGTCTGACTGATCTGCCCCCTCGCTGTCTGTTACCTGTACTTCTTCCTCTTCTGTCTCTGTTTCTGTCTGATCCGCATCTTCAGACTGGACATCCACAGAAGTTTCTCCTGTTTCTCCTGTTTCTTCTGTTTCTTCTTGAACATCAGTGAAATCCGCTGCCGTTACAGGCAGAGCACCGGAGAACACACTTAATGTCATGGAGGCTGACAACAGCCAGCTTAATGCTTTTTTCTTCATTCTCTTCCTCCTTTAATTTTATGATGAAAGGCTTTTTATGGCCTGCCGCGTACTGTTTTTGACCAGCTGCTGTAATATTTCTTTCCTTTATACATACGGAAAGAACGGATACGGAAATAATACTTTCTGCCTTTTCGCAAACCTGTCTTTCTGTAAACAACTGTTTTGCTGTTTGCAGAACGGATCTTTTTGAATCCAGATTTTGAGTTTGTACTCATCTGGATCTCATATCCGGAAACCTGGGATGCCTTTTTCCATTTTATAGTAAGAACACCGCTTTTCACCTTTTTTACGGAAGTAATCTTAGTAGTATTTACTTTGGGTTTTGCCACCGGTTTCGGTGTTGGTGTTGGCTTTCGGGTTGGTTTTGGTGTTGGTTTTGGCGTCGGTTTCGGAGTTGGTTTCGGGCTTGGTGTTACCTTTTCTGCGTTTTCTTTCAGTTTTTTGTAAGTAAGTTCCGCAGTTTCCAGAAACTTTGTTTTTTCTCCATTCACATTCTGGTATGCAACAGATCCTTTTCCCAACCCATCATATGCCTTTCTTGCCGCCTGTATCTTCTGCTCGCATTCTTTCGTATAAGTGATGTCTCTTTCCGAAGAACCAATGGCATCGATCAGAGATTCTGTATTTTTAACTCTTGCCACTGTTTCCCTGTCTGCTTTTACAAAGATCTGTACAGAATCCTGTATGCTTCTGTCGGCTCTTGAAACAGCTGTTACTGTAACACTCTGATCTTTGTCTATGTATGCTTTCCCATGAAAAACCCCAAGATAATCTACATATCCTGCTGTTCCTTTTACCTGCCATCTTACAGATTGAAACAATGCTGTAGAAGGCAGGATTTCCACATTCAACCGAAGTTTTTCTCCAACTGAGATCTGGTTTTTGTTTCCCTCTGTTGTCAGTTTCAGCTTCTTTACGGACAGAGTGCTTCCATTGTCACTGACTGTGATTCTGGCTGTTGCCGGTGCAATGGCCGCTCCGTTCTGACCTGCCAGAGATTTTTCTTCTCCCTGAAGATACCAGGTTCCTGCTTTGTCAAAAGTACAGGAGATATACCCCTCACTGTCATATTCCAGATTTTTTATAAGATTCCAGTTTTCGTCATAAAGTTTCACATCCAGATCTGTCATGGAAGATGGTTCCGGTGTATAAAAATTGCCAGAACTGTCGCTTACGGAACCTTTCTGATTATAGGTCTTTGTTCTGAGAGTCTCTCCGGTCTGGAGTTGATAATCATCCTGACTGAAAAAGGTAAATCCACTTCGCTGGTAAAAACTATAGTCTGTAAACATAGCCAGATCCACAGTATCTCCATCTTCCAGAAGAATGTAATCTGCAGACGCACCCCAGTCAGACCATATAAGCGGATATTCATGATTCACATAATAATTCAGATTTTCGTCATGACCCCAGAAATTTGTCATGTACAGAGAAGTAGCAGAACCTGTAACTGAAAGAAGCTTCCTCTCTTCATTGTTACTTCCTTCAAAAGTAAAGTAGGCTTCCTCTCCATTCATATAAAAAATTCGGTCAGAATGTCCTTTATTAAAAATTTCGTTTTTTCCGTAACCCTTGCCACACTGCTCCTCTGGAATACCAAGATAATATTTTTCAAGCATATAAATATAAAGATGAAGAAGCGTCGGTCGTTTAATAACCCCTCGCTCCGGCTCATAAGCACAGGTTGCACTGGTAGGATACCGATAAAACCGTTCCATACCGTACAAGTTCAGATCAAAATACGGCACTGTAACTTTTACGTGAGACAACGCCGTTTCTTCTTCATCAAATCCCCGGATCGGAATCCCGTCACTGGAGATTGTCACAGCTACAGTAACCTGACTCTGATTCGATTCATTATACTGATACTTCTGTCCATGAAAACTTTCTTTTGCATAAATTTTTCCGGGAAGTAAGAATATTCCCGCAATGAAAAAAAGGAGAAAAAGAATTCCCCTGTATCTGGCTGTAATCCTGAATCCTCTTTTCATAAGTCCTCCTGTCTGATGCGTTTCAGTGGTTTGAAAACAATTATCTGATATTTCAAAAATAAATATATGACTCAAATATATTCTGCCTGAAATCCAAACTGCTGACAGTACTGATCCACTTTACTGCCTTTTTTGCAGCGGACCATAACACTTCTGTTAACGATCCAGTCTCCTATGTATTCCGGATCATGTGTCAGTTCCAGGATTTTCATTCGGTCACATCCATGAAATACCCATTTTTCAATTCGTTTTACACTGGAAGGAATTCTTATATATTCCAGTCTGCGGCATTTCAGAAATGCACTGTCTCCAATGCTTTTCAGCCCTTCCGGCAATTCCAGATTTTTAAATCCACAACGATAAAATGCTCTGGTCTGGATACTGGCAGTTCCCTCCGGAAGCTGTATGACTTCCAGATTCTGACATTCCCTGAAAGTATCCGGATAAATGATTTTCACTTTACTGTCTGAATTGATTTTTACTTCCCTCAGTCTTTTACAGCCTGCAAAAGCCGCCTTTCCAAGTTTTTGTACAGAATCTGAAAACTCTGCTTTCCCAAGATTCACACACCCTTCAAATGCTCCCTGTCCTACCACTTTTACTCCTGGCATTTCGATGCTTTTCATTGACGTACAGTTAAAAAAAGCATTATTCCGAATCTCGGTTACATTGGAATCCAAAACCAGTCTTCTGATCTTGATGTTATTACGAAAAGCCTGCTCATCAATGCATTGATATGCATCTCCGATCAGCAGATTTTTTTCTTTATTTTTTTTTGCCTCTTCTCTGGTATATATTTTCTGACCACATACTGTTACTGCACTTCCCATTTCAGCCTCTCCTCAAGTAAAAAAGGCACAATATCCGTGATCGGACATTGTGCCTATTATTCTTTGTGTATTAATCTGATCATCACCTGATTTTTCAGGTAATGATGCTGGGCTGGGAAATTGTCCGTTATTCTGCATTATTATGCATACAAAACAATGTCCCTCTCTATTTATCATTTCGTGTAATAAACAGCCACAGCTCTAAGCAGGTATTCTGACTCACGCAGTAACACCAGATTTTTCCTTCTCACATAATGCAATGGATAACAAAATCTGGCTGCACGCATACAGCAGCACGACTGTTCAGGATTCTCACCTAATTCCCTCTTAGCTGTTGGTCCATTAAAATGTCACCAACAGAACTTAAAACCGGTAATTGTTTCATTTCCATATCTATTTCATTTGTGGAGATTATAACACAAATCCCCATATTGAGCAATATTTTTCGACAACATGACTGTTGTTTTTTTTCGTAATATGTTTTTGAAACAACTACTGTGCTATTTTCGTAACTGTTCCGTACCCTCGCGATATACTACCTGCTGAATAGTTGCCTATTTTCTTACTTTTATCTTTCTTGCTGTACTCCAGCTTCCATAAAGATTTCCTCCGGAAACTTTTTTGTAACTTCTGGTGCGTACATAATAGTATTTATTACCGGTAAGTTTCTTAATGGCAGTGCTGACAGTTTTGTAACTTTTTACAGTTACTGTTTTGCATTTTTTTCTGAAATTCTTATCTGTGGAATACATCACCTGATAACCGGAAGCATTGGAATCCTTTTTCCAGGATACTGTAAGTTGTCTGGATTTCTTTGACCTTGCTGCCGGTGTCGGTTGTTTTGCAGGACTTATGTACACCGGAATCTTCAGGGTTGTTGTCTTCCTGCCTTTCAGGGATGCAGTTACCCGGATCTCTGTTTTTCCGGTTCCCCGGATTACAGCATTCCTTTTGCTGTCTATGGAAACGACTCTGGTATCTCCGGATTTTACAACTACCGATGCACCTTTTTCTGCACTGATCTTAAGTGCAATGGTCTTTTTTGCATAACCTGCTTTTACAGTTTTGTATCCTGCCTTTACTTTTACCGGTGCCAGTGACGGTGTCGGAGTCGGTGAAAGTCCCGGTGTCGGAGGATTTTCCGGTTTTGGAGTTTCTCCGTTTTCTTTTTTGACAATCACTTTTAATTGTGGAAGCTGTACTCCGATTTTCAGAAGATACTGATTTGAATTCAGCGTGATCACAGGTGTGAAATAGTAATATCCTGCTTTCATGGAGTCATATCCTTTCAGGCATTCCCAGGTAATTCCTGTAAGTTTTATAGTCGTACTGCTGTCTTTTATATCCTTCTGTGCTGTAAGGGTTTCTGGAAAACGAATGGATTCCTGCTCTGTTCCATATTTCACCACTATTTCCGATGAAATTCCCTCTTCCAGTTTCACATTTGAAAGAATACCAATTTCTGCTGCATTATTCAGTACACCAAGATAAGTCCTGATACCGGATTTACCTGTTGTCAGATCTCCGGCAGCCTTCACGCAGTTTCTATATGCAATATTCACCTCATTCTTTCCCCTCAGCTCTTCTGTTGCTTTTATATAAGCAAGAACAGGATAAATTTTTTCTCTGCTGTAACTTCCACTGAGTCTTTCAGAAGGGGCAATAGAGGGGTCTCCGTTCTTGATATCCTCACCGTATCCTATAAGTGTAAACTGCCAGCGAATCACTTCTCCGCCTTTTAAGCTGACCGCATCTGCTGCATGGTCCGGAAATACACCATCTACGCTGTACATCCAGCCTGATTGCTTTGTGTAATCATATTCACTTAAATAATCTGGTGTTTTATCCTCGGTAATAGTAATATCCTGGGCTGCAATCTGTGTTTTTAAAAATTCCGGAGGATTTATTTTTCCTCTGCCTGGATCTTCAATACCAGAAAGATAATATCCAACAGAGTTTTCCTTTGAAGCTTTAAATTTTATTCCATTGCTGTTCAATACCCGTTCCGTAACTGTTTTTGCAGTATCCCCGGATTTTAGCTGCACTGTGGTTGGTTCTACAATAAAGCCCTGACCAAGTGTACTTTTTTCTACGGAAACGATTACCGAATCAGATGCTGCCGGTGTCTGTTCCGGAAAAATCCAGAACAGACAGATTGTGGCAACAATCACCAGAAGACATCCTTTCCATTTCTTCATAGTGCTTCCTCCATTATTTTACAGTAACTTTAAAGGTTGCTTTCTTTTTATTGATTTTTACAGTAATAGTTGCCTTGCCGGCTTTCAGTGCTTTAATATGTCCTTTTGCATCTACAGTTACAACTTTCTTGTTTGAGCTTGTAAAGATTGCTTTTTCTCTACTGGAAACTGGTCTGCGTACAGGAATCAGACTAAACTTTTCTCCTTTTTTCAGAGTAACAGAATTTTTTCCACCTCTGAATCCGGTAATTTTAGTTGTTTTTACAGCTGTTTTCTGTACTTTAATATTTACTGTTTTCTTAAGCCCACTTTTCAGTGTAATAGTAATCTTGGCAGTGCCAGTACGTTTCTGAGCAGTAAGTTTACATCTTCCATTGGATTTGCCACTTACTTTAATAATTTTGGTATTGCTGGATTTCCAGGATTTTACAGAATCCCCTTTTGCCATTCCTGTCACTTTGAAATTATTAACAGTCTGACCAACTTTCATAGGCAGTGTTGTTTCACTGACCTTCATGGTAGCTTTCAGTTTATTTCCTGTTTCTCTGGTTTCTTTTGCCCCACATACAGAACAGATACGGGTCTGTACTGCTTTCTTAAATACAGTTGCAGCAGATGTTGTTTTCCACTGTGACCATTTGTGTGTTACATGTGCAGATCCTTTCAGATCCCAGTAAGCGGTGTTATCTTTGGTAAGCATCAGATAAGAATCAAATGCCTCCAGTGCCTGAATCGTGGAAATTTCGTATACGATATCCATTCCAGGTGTATGAATAAATCCACCTTTGCTGCCTTTATAATCCATCAGATTGGTGATCATATTCATATTAGAAGAACCAAACCCTTCTTCCGGAAGAGTCGGGTCAATACCAAGTGCGGTAAGTGCAAGGATTACCTGAGAAGTTCCCTCAGATGTTCCAAATCCGTAATCATCCCCCACTGCATTTTTCAGCCAGCTGACTGCCTTCTTTACTGCAGCTTCTACTTTTGGATCTTTTGCCTGATATCTTGACAATGGCTGCAGTGACATGGCTGTAAGATCTATGCTTCCTGTTTTGTTATCTGTAAGACCGAAGAATCCTTTTTCTGGATTCTGGAATTTCAGAAGACCTTCGATCATGGCTTCTCTTGTCCATTTTGCATTGTCCGGAATTTTAATGTCTGCTGCATCCAGTGCAAGTAATACCCAAAGGAATTCGTTGGAACCGTCTGTCAGATGTGTAGAGTCATACATCCATTCTGCCAGGTTGATTCCTTCAATATCAGTGATATCTTTGCCGATAATCGTCAGTGCCATGGCAACTTTGGCAATGTCTGTAGGTTTCTTATCCGGTGTCCAGGTTTTGATTTCTTTCACAACAGACTCATAATATGCATCCAGCTGTTCCTGAGGAATGGTCTCTCCATGGCGGATCAATGTAAATACCGGCCATTCATTTCCATATTTGAATCCATCTGCATAATTTGCTTTGATCCAGTCAACAGCAATCTGTGCCCCTTCTCTTGCAAGTGCCTGATTATCAGTGTCCGGAATATCTCCCTTGGTAACTTTAATGGTAAGAACAATGGGTTTCGGATGATTTGTCTGGTCTACCGGTGTTCCGGTTACTGTTACGGTGCCCTCAGAAATACCTGTTACTTTGTAATCAGACGCCAGGAAATACTGATTGGTATCCGGTGCTCCCTCTTCACGTTTCCATGCACCACTCTTTGTTCTTGTGATTGTCGCAACACCTTTTTTGTCATAAGTCCAGACAATAGACGGATCTGAAACGCTGTATCCTTTGGAAGATTTTTCTCCCACTACATTCAGACTGAAATCTTCACTGCCCTTTTCTTCCACTGTAAATTCCGTTTTCGCCGCTGTAACTGAAGTAACAGGATTCAGATATTTATAAGTAACTTCTGATGTTCCTGTCTTTGTCTCCGGCATTCCGGTTTCGGGGTCTTTATCTTCAATCTCTGCTGTATAGGTAACTGTTCCCATCTGTTTCGGAACATAAACCTTAGAACCATTATCATAATAGCCAATAGTCTCATCGCTGCTCTTAATGGTCCAGTTGTTTCCATAACTTGCATTGGCAGGTTCTACAATGGCCCCACCCTGAATCGGATTAAATGCTACTCTTCCGTCTGTTTCCTGTCCATCACTGTTGGCATTTCTTCCATGAACGGTCTGTTCTCCGGAAAGTGCCGGACGAATGGACTCTACTGCCACATAAGTAGAAGTAAGCTCTACAGACGCTTTCACATCCGGATATTTTTTGGCTGTTACTGTAATACTGGATGTACCAGGTTTCTTAAAATAAAAAGAACTGTATACATTCTCGTTATGGATATAATCAGAATCTGCTGCATCATACGTAAAACTGGAATATGCAGTATCTCTGTATTCATTCTCTCCATCATAAAGAGCTTTTACCTTGATGGAATTTACAGCAGAACCTTCTACTGTGTAAGTTCCATTGGTTACATCCTGATCATTGATAAACAGCTTAATGTCTTTGATTTCTGAAGCCTTGGAAATCACTGCTGCAGATGCCAGACGTTCTTCTGAACCATCTGCCTTTACAAGATAAGCATTTACCACAGCTTTACCATTCTGATATACAAAAAATTCTCCGGAATCTTCTGCAATGGCAGCAGCACCTTCTGGTTTTGTATCAGATAATGACCATTTCAGACTGCATCCTTCCGGTACTTCATAATCCGGAAGACTAAATGTTCCTGCAATTTTGTGTCCATTCACAAAATCCGGTGAAACCTGAAGTTTTGCATCATCCAGAGTCACCGCTTCCTTTTCATCATAACTTTTGAAAGCAATGGCACAGGTGTTTTCCCCAGGAAGCTCCGGCCAGTTATTTCCGCCTGGCGTATAAGACTGATTTTCTCCAAAATAAGCATAACCGGTACTACTCTGACCCCAGGATGTGCCATTGTCACCTCTGTTCGCATTCAGGGTATCTACAAAGTCCATAGTCTTCATAGCATTTTCACTGACTGCTCCGGAACTTTCCAGTGCATCAGCCGGATAAGAAGGTGCTGTAAGGGTATCCAGCCAGTGAGTATTTTTGAGTGTACCACCATTGTATGTATTTATAATACCACCTTTGGCACTTTCACCATAAGCAAAACAGTTGGAAACCACTGCATCATCGGAGAGAGTTTTGGCAAAACCGCAGGCTGTTTTTCCTGACATATCAGACCAGCAGTTGATAATGGAACCCTTAATGGTTACTCCCAGAGGTCCTAATGGCTGCCAGTTTTCTTCCATGGTACCTTTAAATCCAACATTCTGTACCACACCAGTGGCGGTAAGACCGTTTATCATAGAAGTGGCATTGTCAAAGATAATGGTATGTCCCTGACCGTCAAGAATACCTCCGAAAGTTTCATAAGGCATGTAAAAGCTTTCATCAATATACTTACTGTCAATAGTAATATCATTGCTGAGGACAAAATAACTGTCTTTGGAAGCACCACTTAATTTGGCAAAATCTGCCTGGGTACTGATGTAAGTGATCTTGCTGGTGTCTTCCGGAAGCTTCACTGCTGAAGAAGGATTTGGCTTCTTCAGAGCAGCTATGGCCTCTGTAACAGCAGCTGCACTTTTGTTTATATCTGCCTGTCCTGCGGTTCCTGCTTCTTTCAGGGCTTTTGCAGCTGCAACTGCATCCTGAAGTGTTTTCCAGGTATCCTTTGTATAATCTTCTTCTTTCAGCGGTTCTGCCTTTGCAAGTGCATCGTCAATGGCCGTCCAGTCAACATTTCCGGAAGGTGCTTTTCCTTCTGAAAGTTCCGGATATCCATCAGAGGATGTGCTCCAGCTATAACCAGTTGCTGTAATGTTTTCATTAAGCAATGCGGTCACTGCACCACTCTGAAAATCCTCTGTTGTTTTTTTGGCACAGTCTGTTACAGAGTATTTTCCGCTTTTGTATATCGCTGTATCACCAGTTATTGTGTAATAGCAGTTGGAAACAGAATTTTCACCGGATGACATGTAAACAGTAACACCTGCTGAATCCAGAAAATCATAAGCCGGTGTAATCTTTCCTGTATAATAACAGTTTCTGACGGTTCCATTTACCATAGTTCCTGTGATTCCGGCCAGTTCGGAAAAACTGTCTGTTGTGATATCAGCTTTGGAATAGCAGTTCTGAATAATTCCTCCATCCACTTTCACTGCCATGGTTCCTGCACAGTCATCTACCGATATACTTCCTGTCACGCCAAGATTCTGCATGATTCCGCTGACAGTTGCTGCCAGTGGTTTATCTGCCAGAGTAACCACATGACCTTTACCATCCAGCGTACCTGCAATTACTGTGATCTGCTGTCCGGAAGTCAGTGTGATATCATTTTTTAATGCATAGACAGTTCCTGCCGGAATCTCTGCCGGCAGATCTTCTGCCTTTTCAATCAGATAAGGATCCTCTGTGGTTCCTGCGCCTGCAAGTCCTGCTGCGGGAGTCTCTTCTTCTGAAGAAAAAGTTTCTTCTGTGTCCTCTGAAGAAAAATCTTCTCCTGAAATTTCTTCCGGATTTTCTTCTTCAACAGACTCTTCTGCTGATTCTTCTCCGGAAAGATCTACTTCTGTTCCTTCTTCTGCATTTTCTGTGTTCTCTGCATCTGTTTCCACAGAAGCTTCCACTGCAGCATCATCACTGAAGTCACTGGCCTGTACAGGCAATACCATACTGGTTCCTGTAAGAGTAACTGCCAGAAGCCAGCTTAATGCTCTGTGAGAAATGATCCATTTTTTGTTTTTCATATTTTCTCTTTTCTCCTCTTTTGTCCTTTTTTTATTTACAGTGCTTTTATTTCTTTTAATTTTTCGCAGCACAAAACGACGTTTTCCGGTTTCATACATTCAATAGTCCAGGAACGCTCCGAAGTCTCCGGAAGAAATTTCAGAACTTCTTTATATGGAAGATTTCCCATTCCAAGTCCAGTATGTGCATCTCTGTCTCCCAGATTATCATGTACATGTACATGATTTACATAAGGAGCAAGTGTTTCTGACCATTTCAGTACATCGATCTCGGAATAACAATGTGCATGTCCTATATCCAGGCACAAAGTAAAATTTTGTTTATTTACCAGTTTGTACACATCCATCAGAAGCTGCCAGTCCCTGTCAAAAACATTTTCCAGAACAACTGGTATCTCCGTTCTGTTCTCCATAAATTCACTCCAGAATTTTGCCACATGTTCTGCCCAGTACTGAGGATAATATACATAGGGATTCATCCCGGAATGAAACACAACTTTGTCTGCATGTAGTTTCAGTGCAGCTTCATAGCACTGGGAAAATCTGGTCATAGTAGCCTCTCTTACCAGCCTGTCATAGGCAGCAGGATTGATATCCAGAAAAGGGCCATGAAGCGTCAGTGGAGGATTTCCCATATCTTCCAGTTTTCTGCGATAATTAACTATAGATTCTGACAGATGATCCAGATTCTCAGATATGGAAAATTCAATACTTTCCACACCTGTCTGGTATTTATTTATGATTTTTTTCAGTTCCTCATCAGGAATCAAATGACTTACATAAATCAAAGCATGTCCTCCTGTGGTTCGATCAGTCCATATTTTCTTTTGATTCTTTCCAGTTTTTCCAGTAAAGGTCTGCTCATAAACCAGAGAAAGATCACTGTAGATGCTGCATGCACCAGATCCACAGGTGCACCTGAAATATAGTAGGCGATCAGGCTGCTTTTTGTAATATATCCATAAGACATAAGAATACTGGCAGGATTCATGATTCCACCATAAATAAGAAATACACTTAAAAATCCGTAGATACACAGATCCGGTTTACGTGCTTTAAGAATTCCTTTCTGGTAGAGAATTCCTGCCAGGAATCCAATCATTCCAAAAGAAAACATCTGCCATGGTGTCCAGGGTCCATGCCCCATGAAAATATTGGAGATCATCATGATCAGGCAGCCTACCAGAAATCCGGCTTCTCCTCCAAAAGAAACCCCTGTAAGGATTACTATGGCTGCAACCGGCTTGAAACTTGGGATCATAAAAAAGGCAGCTCTTCCGGCCACACCAATGGCAGCAAGAACAGAAATTACCATGATTTCTCTGGCTTTTGGTTTACGTCCTTCAAACATCATAAAAAATGGAAGCATGGCTGCTACTACAACGATCAGACTTGTGACCAGATATTTTCTTCCATGAAAGATTCTTACCGACAGATAAAGAAGCAGCGGAACCGTCAAAAGCATTAATACCAGTGCAAACCAGGTACGTCTGCTTACTTTTCCCTGTCGTTTCATCTGACGTATGATCAGTCCGTCGGAAGGAAGCTGATATTCCTCCAGCTCTTCCGGGGAATCCTGCTTTTCATCCATTGCAGGATGGGCTCCATCCAGAAATTCATCCAGAAACTGATCTAGTTCCTGCCCTTTAAGCATTCCACCACTTCCTTTCCTGTAACTGCATCTGGAAAGAACTGTCTGGCCATACGATTGGCTGCTGTTGTATAGAAGTTATTTCCCGCAAAAAATTCTCTTGTTTCTTTACTGGTTACAACATTTCCTTCAAAGAACAGACCTGCGCGATCTGCGAACTCTGCTACAAATTCTACATCATGAGAAATCATAAAAACAGTCATTCCATGCTGCTGAAGTTTTTTCAGAATTTTTCCAAGTTCTTCTTTATATTCTGCATCCATTCCCTTGGTTGGCTCATCCATCAGAAGAATCTGCGGACGGAGGAGCAGTACTTTTGCAAGTGCCAGTCTCTGCTGTTCTCCACCACTCAGATCATAGGGATGGCGGTCAAGAAGTTCCTCCAGTCTGGTAAGACTGACAATTCCCTCAATAGCCTTTTCTTTTTTCATTTCGATGGGATATTCCTCTGAAAGCCTGTTTTTACGTCCACCGATCACGGAATACAGATCTTCCAGTACAGTCTTTTTCAGGAAAATACTCTGAGGATTCTGAGGAAGCACACCCAGATATCCATTATAAAGCTCTTTGTCTTTAAATGTACGAAGATCCTTTCCTTCCAGATAAATACGTCCTCTGTAAGGCTGACGGACTTTGCTCAGAAGAGAAAGAGTGGTACTTTTTCCAGTTCCGTTTCCTCCTACCAGCGCATAAAATTCTCCTTTTCGGATCTGCAGAGTCAGATCTTTCACTACATCCGGGCTGTCCTTTTCATAACGAAACCAGACATCTTTGATTTCGATGGCATACTCTTCTTTTTCTGATTTTTTTTCTTTCTTTTTCTTCAGGGCAACTTTTTCAGACAAATCCTGTTCTTTTTTTGTTTTTCCTGCAAAAGGAATATGTTTTTCTTCAACATATTCTTTCATCCAGATTCTTCCCTCACTGACCGTAAGAGGACAGGGCTTATCACTGTCCATTTCTCCGTAGATCTGCACAGGTACCGGCATGGAAAGATACATACCATGGTCTTTGTCTTTTAATTTTTCTCCTACTTCCCTTGGAGTTCCCTCCAGAAAGACCTTTCCTTTATCCATAACAAATACTTTATCTGCATAAGGAATGATGTCCTGAAGACGATGCTCTGTAATGATTACAGTTGTTCCGATGTCCCGGTTGATTTTACGAACGGTTGCAAGAAAATCAGAAGCTGCAATCGGATCCAGCTGGGAAGTCGGTTCATCCAGAATAAGAAGCGAAGGATGCATGGCCATAACTGCTGCCAGATTCAGAAGCTGTTTCTGACCTCCTGATAATTCTTCCACTCCTTTATAGAACCATCTGTGAATTCCAAAATAACTGGCCATCTCTGCCACACGAAGGCGGATATCATCGGTATGATATCCAAGGCTTTCCAAGCCAAAAGCCAGTTCATGCCATACTTTGTCTGTAACAATCTGATTGTCCGGATTCTGCATGACAAAACCGATTTCACTGCTTTGGGTACGGTGGTCTACCTGTTCCAGCGGAACTCCTTTAAACAGGATACTTCCTTCTTTTTCCCCATGAGGAGCCAGCACTGTTTTCATCTGACGAAGCAGAGTACTTTTTCCACATCCGCTTCTTCCGCATATTACATTTAAGGTGCCTTCCTGAATTTCCAGATCTGTATGGTTCAGAGTTTCTTTTCTCTGATCCGGATAGGAAAAGCTGAAGTCTTTTATTTCCAGAATATTCATGATTTCATTCCTTCCTGTTCCATTTCTTCATAAATCTGCCGATAAGTCAGACCGGCATCCTTGCCGATGGTCTTCCGGCTCCGTTCCAGACTTTTTGCTTCTGCCAGATCCAGAATCACAGGAAGGAAACAAAAAAATCCAAATGCAGTATAAGTTGCTATGGCAAGTAGAACACTACAGGAAACCGGTGCTGTCCTGCCCTGAATGGTAAATCCAGCAAGCAGGATTCTTGGATCATACTGTGCAAAAACTGCTCCTCTGGCACATCCTGCTGTAATCAGCGCAAACAGCCCTGCCATGACAATGCCCAGAATTTTGTCTCTTTTTGTAAAAGAATAGATTGAAAATGCAGTTCTTCCATGAAGTCCGTAACCTCTGCTTCTCATGGAATCCGAAGTCTCTATGGCATTTTCCAGAGCCCAGGTAATAAGAATAGACAAGATATTCAGTCCATGTCTGGCTCTACTGATAATATTTCCGTTGCTGGTATCACGTCCCATAGATTTTTGTCCGTTTCTGATGATCTTAAGCTGAGTCATAAATCTCGGCACAAACCTGAGTGCCATGGAAAGCACCAGTGAAAGAGCCGGTATGATCCGTCCAAAAAGATATACAAATTTATCACTTGTCATGATCTGGTTATAGCAGGAAAACCACTGGATCACCACAAACATTACAGCACCAAGTACCACGCCATAAACCAGTGCTTCCAATGTTACCCAGTTTCCGCTGCTCTCAATATAATACAGCATCGTCACACCATAATGGTTGAACATTGGATTCAGAAGTGCCACGATCAGAAGCCCCGGCAAAGTAAACAGAAAACTCTGTTTCATTGTCTTTTTTACACCATTCAGAATAAAAGAATAGGACAATGCTGCAATATAGGAAATTCCCAAAAACACCGGATGCTGATTAAACATGGTAAAAACCAGCACAACTCCAAAGTAAAAAAAGTTCAGTACAGGATGACATCTGGAAAATGCATCGTTTGTTTCTTTATCCCTCATAGCCATTTCCTACATCCGATCCCAGATTACAAGTATATTTCCATTCAATATTGTCTCCGTCTTCTACTGTATAACTGGAACATCCATAATTTGGGAACCATCCGTTTACACTGTACATCCATCCGGAATTCTGCCCACAGTCAAATTCATAAAGCTGATTGATTCCTTCCACATAATAGCTTCCATAGAGAGGTGTATACTTGGAAGACATCTGGATACCGGCCTGATTGCAGGCATCTTTCAGAACATCAAAAACGGTATCTCCAGGGTTAAAGGAAACCTCTGAAGGATACAGAATCCATCCATCAGAAGGAACAAACTCTGCCTTGGGAGATTTCAGATCATCCCAGTTATCCAGAATTGCGGAACATTCAATAGAAATGGTACAGGTATGTGTATCTTCCTGATCTGAACTGTCATCACCGGAAGTATTGTCACTGTTTTCCTGAGCATTTGCTTCTGTACTGTTTGCTTCTGTACTGTTTCCCTCTGTATCCTTTTCCTGGTCAGCAGTATTCTCATCCTCCGTTTCCTCAGAAGAGCCTCCAAGAAGCACGTAAGTATCTCCGTCTGCCTTGGATACCTGGAAAGAAATTTTGGATACATCCTGATCATTTTCTTTTGTATCTTCGATTTTTGCCTGATCCAGCTGATAAATCTGATTATCTTTGTATATACAGTAAAGAACTCTGTCTGCATCCCATTTTTCATTCAGAGTCAATTCCAGCGTTGCCGGTGCTGCCAGCTCCATTTTCTGAAGTTTTACCTGAAGTGCGTAAGGTGCATTGTCTGCCTGTTTTTTGATCTCGTCCAGATCATCACCGGAAAGCTCTACTTTCAGCTTCTGTTCTACAGGATTCTGAATCTTCAGTCCGTCATAAGTCCATGTATATTTGACGCCATCAGAAGTTTCTCCGTTAAACCTGTATTTTCCTTTTACACCGGCAATAGATTCCATCTGTTCCTGTGTGATCACGCCATCCTTGGGAATCTCATTTTCTTCTTTCAGTGTGTCTTTGGTATCTTCTGTTGGTTTTTCTTTTGTCTTTACAGTATTTTCCTTTGACACAGTCTCTGTGTTTTCTTTGAAAGGTGCAGCTGCCTTATCCGTTCCGCATCCAGACACCAACATGGCACTTAATGCCACACAAAGTCCAAGTTTTAAAAATTTTTGTTTTTTCCTCATAATTTCTTCTTTTTCCTCCGTCTGCCTATCTGTTCTGGCCCTTTTGTTACAAATACACCAACACATACTCCGATAAATCCCCACACTGCAGCAGGAAGGCCGCTGTTTCTGGTTTCTGCCTGACTTTCTTCATAGCTTCCCTCTCCTATAGTGCCTTCTTCTTCACCCTGTACATTTGTTTTTTCCAGAGTTTTTCCGGTTGTTTTGTTTTTGTCATCGTCCTCATAAGGTTTTGCTGTAAATCCCCATCCGGATTTCTTTTTCTTTTTATTTTTGGATTTTGGGGAATCCGAATTCTTTTTATCGTTTTTATTGTTGGAAACTGTTTTTCCTTTGTTTCCACCGGAAAGTGATTTTCCCTGTCCTCCCGGTTTGCTGCTGTTATTCTGTTTCTTTCCGTTTTCACTGGAATTATTATTGTTGGAAGGTTTTGGTGTTGGTGTGGCAAGTCCGGTTCCCTTTCCGTCTCCTTTTCCGCCTTTTTTCAACTTCACATCCGACATATCATAAAGACTGGTCTGACCGTTTTTCATCCGCTGATAAGCCACCAGTGCATAATACCCCTGCTCTGTAGCAATTCCGTTTACCTTGCCGGCCTCTCCTCCGCCATTGTTGCCACTTCCTGCCTTTACGTGCATAAATCCACTGTTATTAATATGGTAGGAAATCAGATTTTCCACAGTCCATTTTCCACCTTTAATAAAACGGGGATCTTTCTCCGGATCAATGCCCAGTGCACATAAACCTGTAATAACCTGTGCACAGGATTCTACCGTCTCGATTCCTCCTGTGGAAAATCCTCCTGTGGAATTCTGCATTTTGCTAAGTGCGGCGAGTGCCCTGTCAACAGCCTTTGTTACATCCTCACGTTTGTGGTAATACGGTGCAAGAGCCTGCAGTGCCATTCCGGTAAGATCTGAATCGGCTTTGTTTCCGTTCATAGTCCAGCCGCCTCCGGATACTTCCACACTGAGAAGATGTTTGATAAGTTTCTCCCTGGAATTCTGATTACCGCCTTTCTTTACTTTAGGAAAGGAATAGGCAGGATTGGAATCCAGTGCAAGAAGTGCCCAGATTGCACCATTTGGTCCCTGTTCTACGGTCTTGTCAAAGTCTGAAATGTGAGAGAACAGATTATATCCCCCTACATCTCTGGCATCCTTGCCTGCCGCTGTAAGACTTAAGATTGCTTTGGAATACTCCGTATATTTAATGGTATTCGTCAGAATTCCCTTGTTTTCTTTCAGATAGTTTGCAAAATGATTATAATATGTAGAAAAATACGAGGAATTCAAATTTGCCCCACTTCTTGCCTGTGCAAGAACAAACCATTCACTTCCAACAGTAGGCTTTTTGTCGATCTGCTTTACATAAGAGCCTGTTTCTGAAAGAACTTTTGAAGCAGATTTTTTAAGGGCTGCTGCCCCCTGTACTACAGTCACTTTGCAGGATGCATGAATCCTGTCATTGCCCTTCAGAGAAACTGTGATCGTTGCAGATCCCTGTTTTTTTCCTGTTACCTGCCCTTTCGGATCTACAGCTGCCACAGATGTGTTGCTGCTTTTCCAGACCAGTTCATAGGATTCTGTGATATTCTCCGGTGTAGTAGTTACCTTCAGAGTGGTTTTCTGTCCTGTATTCACGTTTGCTTTACTTTTCAGCGAAATTCCCTGAACAGTAGTAGCAACCTCTGCAATATAAATATTTTTTATATTTTTTGCTTCTTCCAGATAAAAATTACCATCCCCATTATCCTCTGGTTTCAATACTGTGATCTTATTATCTTCAGATACTGTAAATATCTGAGGATTTTTCATTTTTTTATAATCTTCCGGCATTGGAAAAAGAAGGGCTGTATACTGTGTCGGGTTACAGGCTTCTCCTGTACGAATATCTTCATAAGAAATATTGATGGCATACTTTATATCCGGCTGACTTCCCGGATTTTCTTTCTGGTACAGTTTCTGAGTTTCTTCTGTATCTTTCTGTTCAATTTCATCTGCATGAAGTCTTATATACCAGTTGTCCAGCTGTGCAGTTACCTTGTTATCTGTACCGATCACATCCATAAGCCGGTTGCGGACTGTTACAATTCCTGAAGCCACATCCTCAGGTGTGGCCAAAAAAACATCCTGGTCATTCTCATAAAGATTGGATGCTGTGATAAAATCCTTCACTGTCTGAGAATCCATATCCAGCACCTCCGCAGCCAGTGCCGCATCTACTGCTGCTTTTATAAACTGGATATCTTCTGCAACATCCCTGGTTGATTCTGAAGAGTCTGTTTCTTCTGTAGCATCCCCACCAGAATCAGTGTTTTTTTCCTGTTTTGGAGAATTTTCTTCTTTTTCTCCACTGTCTGTTTTTTCCCCTTCTTTGTCTGAAGACGATACTTCTTTTTGATTTTGTTCCGGAGAAACTGGATTTTCTGTTACTTCCGGTTCCTCTGTTTCATTTTCTTTGGTTTCTCCGCTACTTTCTGTATTGTTTTCTGCCTCATTTTCTGACGCCTCCACTGTCAGTGCCAGTCCGTTTACAGGACTGGCTGTCAGCACCATGGATGCACACAAAACTGCAGCTACCCTCTGTTTGTTCATTCTGTTGTTATTTCTCCCATAAACATAAATATTAAATGCTTCTGATATTTTTCCACGCATCCTCGCGGAGCGTTTTTTGCTTTATTGGAACATTACGGAGTAATTTTCTATAAAGCAAAAAAAATCTTCCTGAACTCCTTCAGGAAGATAAAAATTGCAGACTTCACCTGTAAACCCTACATCTCTCAGGAATTTACAGTGGAAACTGACTTAATACACAGAAGACATTTGTCTGTTCCGGATTCTCACCGGATTATCCATTAATGTTATCAAACAACTGTATAACTATAACATTGTCTAAAATATTATAAATCATCTGATAAAAATATTCAAGTGCATTTTTTTCTTATATACAGTCATTTTCACAGGTCTGTTTTTTTAGATTTCTGGTGTTTTTCTCCACCATCTTACGTGGTACCATGATCTGGTGGCCACACCCCATGCATTTCAATCGAAAATCAGCTCCTACACGAAGGATTTCCCAGTCTTTACTGCCACAGGGATGTCCCTTCTTGAGAGTCACAATATCGCCTACTTCATAGTTAAGTCCCATATCTGTTTCTGTACTCCTTATTCTGATTACTTACTGTTTACCAGATCACAGCAGATTTAGTTCACTTTTATCTGGGAGAAAACCTGTCCGATAGGTTCTTTAATAAGAAGATCTGCGTTCCGGTCTCTTGGTGTGGAGGACTTGTTGATCACTACCAGTGCCTCACCCCGGAAATAGTCAATGAGACCTGCCGCCGGGTAAACTGCAAGGGAAGTTCCGCCGATGATCAGAACCTGTGCTTCCGCTATGGCGCGAACGGATTTTTCTATGGTGGTGTTATCCAGTCCTTCTTCATAAAGGACTACATCCGGTTTGATGCGACCGCCACAAGAGCAGGTGGGAATGCCTTCACTGTTTCTTACATAGTCCAGATCATAAAA
>URXG01000019.1 GCA_900551715.1 uncultured Blautia sp.
GATTGTACTCCCACTGAGAAAGACTTGTTATTACTCACCACTTGCAGAAGTGGGAATCTTCTCGACTGAGATAAAAACCAGATAGAAAGAACCAGTGTCATAAAGGCGCTGGTTCTTTTTCTTGCATAAGAAGAAAACAGATCTGAAGAAGAAGCCGTTCTCTGGGATCATCCAGATTGATCCGGGTGATCTTCTGGATACGTTCCAGACGGTAAGTAAGAGAACTTCTGTGGATAAAAAGAGTCTTGGCTGTCTGAAGAGAATTACGTTCATGCTCCAGATAGGTCTTCAGGGTATGATACAGTTCGGTATTGTTTTTGCGGTCATAATTCAGAAGTGCTTCCAGCCGGGAGGATACCAGAAGTTCCGGGCTGATCTGATGGCTGATCCTGGAAACCATATATTCCAGAAGATAATCATCAAAACGGTAACACCAGATCATACTCTGGCTTTTTTTGCCCAGGCGGAGGGCTTCCACAGCTTCAGTATAGCCCTGGGGGATTAGAAGAAAATCCCGGAATTCAGTGCTGACACCCATTTTAAAAAGTCCTTCCCGAAGGATAATGGCAAGGGAACTGATCACATCAGAAGCAGAGGAATGGTCAAAGGAAAGATTGACAATAGCAACAATCCCCTGCTGATAAGTAAAGGCAAGTCCCTTCGGGATCTGTGCCTCAATATGACCGATGGTAGCAATAGAAGAATGCATGCGGTCATCCTGCTGCTGAGTTTCCAGACGGAGACAGAGATAGCGGTCATGACGGTTCCAGTTAAGATACTGGATCTGGTCCGTAATGGACTGAAATTCTGTTGTCTTACCGGAGAGATAATCTGCGAAAAATTTTCTGGCATCATTACCCATGGAGATTTGAAACAGGTTATGACGGTTGATGCACAGTTCAATAAAAGAACCCAGATATTCCAGAGCAAAAAAATGTCCCGGCTGGATCTCGCTCTGAAGTTCATCCACACAGAGACGTCCCTGATATTTGCCATTCACCCAGAGATTCATGTAAAGGATCCGGTATCCTCGCATTTCTTCAGAGTAGATCTGTGCGCCTCGGGTAGTAAGGGTACGCTGGTATTCAGCATCCAGTTTGAAATCCTGAATGAGACTTAAAGGTGCGATCAGCTTTCCTGTACGTCGGTCATGAACCCATTGGGACATACCTTTTACATGTCTGGGAGAGGACAGAATATAAAAATTGGTATCATGAGCAAAAACAGGATTATGAAAAATATCCAGACTTGCTTCCAGCATTTCATCCAGAGGATTGACACTTCCAAGGGCGAGCTGCAGCTGGATATCCCAGTTATAGTATTTTTCAAAGGTTTGCTGGATCTGGTTAAAAACATCGGAGAAAGAAAGACTTCCCCGAATCAGCAATATCCTGCATCTGTCAGATAAATGAGAAAGATTGCCACTGCCAAGGACTGCAAAAGCCTGATTCTCATAGCGGCTGAAGGTATCATCAATGGCACCACCAAAAACCAGATACAGATAATTGGAATTGAGAGGTTTGCCAGGCTGGTACATCCGAAGTCCATCCAGGATAAGCGGATCCTCTCTGGCAAGAATCGTCACATCCTCTGCTCTATCCGCAAAATCGTCAGCAATAAGCTGAAGGTTCAGGTGAAAACCAGTGTGCTGATCGGTGCTTATGGAAGCTGTTTTATTCAAAATCTTTCCTCCTGTTGTCTGAAACCATTGTATTTGCTTGAAATTATAGCATATCCTGAAAGAAAAACAAAGAAAAAACCGAAAAAAATATTTGTGCAAAATGACAGGAACTACTGTACAAAAAGTAGGAATTAAAAGAAAAAGAATAAAGATCTCTGCGGATTTACGAAAAGCAGAAAATGCTCTATACTATACTTATCAGCAAACATAAAAGTAATCGTACAGATATTTTATCTGTAGCGGAGAAATAAAGGAGGAAACATTATGCTTAAATCAAGCGAGATTTTTCTTGAAACTATCAAAGTGGACGGCAAACCGGAACGTCTCTTAAAACAGTACGAAGGAGCTACTTTCTTCCCACCAAACCCGGCAAACAACTATGTACGTGGCAACCGCCATCGTGGTATGGAACCAATGAAAGATCTTTTCGGAACAGAAATCCTCTGGCCACAGGAACAGCTGGCAGCCATGCCTCATGTTACAGAAAGCAACAAAGTTATTGATGATATAACAGAGTGGAAATCTCAGGTAAAGATCCCGGATATTGTTGGAGAATGTTCAGACCCTGCACTTTGGGAGCCATTTAAACAGAAAGCACAGGAGATCAAAGATTCAGGAAGTCTCTTTATGGCATTTATGCCTACCGGTGTTTTTGAAAGACTGCATTTCCTGATGGGATTTGAAGATATGCTTGTAAACTTCCTGATGGAGCCGGAAGCTATGATGGAACTTTGCGAAGCAATCGGTGAATATCGTTTCCAGCTGACCAAACTCATCGTAGATAATCTTCACCCGGATGTAATCCTGTCTCATGATGACTGGGGTTCCAAACAGTCTCTGTTTGTAAGCCCGGAAACCTGGAGAGAATTTATCAAGCCTCAGTATGCAAAATCTTATAAATACATGAAAGACCATGGTGTGATCATTATGCATCATGCAGATTCTTTTATGGAACCAATCGTAGAGGATATGGTAGATCTGGGAATCGACATCTGGCAGGGAGCACTTCCTCAGAATGATATTCCGAAGCTTCAGAAACAGCTGGCAGGAAGAATGACTCTTATGGGTGGAATTGATGCTTCCATCGTAGACAGAGTAGATTCTACAGAAGAAGAGATCCGTAAAGAAGTAAGAAGAGCCTGCGAAGAATATGCACCAGGTGGACATTTTATCCCATGTATCACTTATGGTGGACCAGGATGTCTTTTCCCACATGTAGATCCGATCATTGATGATGAGATCGATAAGTACAATAAAGAAGTATACGGAATCTGATCTGAGAGTTTCGATAGTGCATAATCAGTAAGAAAGAGGGCTGTTCTGCAATCCGATATGGGATTGTAGAATGGCCTTTTTTGTGGTATTATTTATTCTAAACGCAACAGTAGTACAAAAGAAAGGTCTAAGGACAGAATGACAACACTTGAAGAACTGGCACAGGCAATAGAACTGGGACATCCCAACGAAACAGAAGAACTGGTAAGGAAGGCTCTGGAAGAAGGGACAGATCCTGTGGAACTTGTAGAAGAAGTTATGGTACCAGCCATGCGTGTAGTAGGAGAAAAATATAAAGAGCAGCAGGTAGACATACCAGGGATACTTTCTTCCGCAAGAAGTGTGCAGAAGGGCTTTGAGGCAGTCAAAGAGGTAAAGGCAGATTATCAGACTAAGGAACATGGAACCATTATTCTGGGAACTATCGAAGGTGATCTCCACGATGTAGGCAAGAATCTGGTGGCTATGATGTTCCGGGGAGCAGGATTTAAAGTCATTGACTTGGGTGTGGATATTTCAGAAAAACAGTTCCTCCGGGCAGTAAAAGAAAATCCGGATGTTTCCATTGTTTGTATTTCCTCACTTTTAAGTACCACCAACAAAGAGATGAAACAGGTAGTAAAGGCTCTCCGCAAAAATGATCCCAAACACAGATACAAGATCATGGTAGGCGGTGGTGCAGTAACCAGAGAACTTGCGGAAAAGATTGGTGCAGACGGCTATACAGACAACTGCGTAGATGCAGCAGAAATGGCAAGAAAATTTATATTATAGTGGTCCCGGGGAGGAAAAGATGAAACTTTCATCAGCATATATACTGGAGCAGCTTAAGGAAGAATACAGGGTCCGGGGACAGAATGAAATAACAGGGGAGGACGGGTATTTACGTCCTTTTTTCTGTCTGGATTCCGAAAGGGAGAATACAGGGACAGTAGTACAGAAATGGAAAGGTCATGTCAGAATACTTTCTTCTGGAACAGATTTCAGAGAAATACAGTGGAGATCTGATGTTCTCTGGATTTCCTGTGGCAAAGGGGAATGTAGAGTATCGGTACCTTATATTCAGATTACCGGCGGAAACGAAAGTAAAAATCCAGAAGAGGAACTTTATCTGGAAGCCAGAGTCCTGAACAGTGTTCAGAGAATTTTTGACAGATGTGAAGCATGGGAAAACATGCTCAGGGAAGAAGTGCTGCGTGGAAGAAACCTGCAAAGAATCCTTCAGCTGTCAGCAGAATTCCTTGGCAATCCTCTTCTTGTAATGGGACTGGACTTTACACTTCTGGGAGAAGCCGGTACAGAAGTAATTCCGGAAAAGTCCAGGCTGTTCCATTCTGACGGCATAGACATGGAATATATGAATGCGCTTATGCAGAGTGCTGAATACCAGAAAATGCAGGAATCCAGAGACGTGGTTCTGTTTCCGGCATATATCAGCAGAGTAAGAAGCCTCAACCGTAATCTTTTTCCAGAGGGAAAAAGTGTCTGCAGAGTGGTGATGCATGAATGGAACAGGACATTTACAGAAGGGGACAGATGTCTTCTGAATGTACTGGCAGATTATCTGGAATTGTTGCTTATGCACAGCGATACACTGTCAGGAGAGGATGTCATTGCCGGAATTTTCCAGACGATTCTGAAAGACCGGGCAGCTGATTACATGGAGATGAGCAGACGTCTTTCGGTAAATGGCTGGAGCAGTCAGCATACATATCTCTGTCTGATTCTGCAGCTGACCTACCTTAATCAGAAAAATCTTTCCACCAATGCCATCTGTCATTACATAAAAAGAAAATTCCCCCAGTCAGCCAGTTTTGTGTTTGAAGGGGAAATTGTTACCTTTTTTAATATGACCCTTCTTCACAAAGATACAGAAGAAGTAGGAAGTGTCCTCACTTATTTTATCAGGGACAGTTATCTGAAAGCCGGATATTCCCGCTGCGTCAAAGGACATATGTATATCCGAAGACAGTTTATTCAGGCAAGAACAGCCCTTGATGTAGGAAGCAGAAACAGACCATATGTTTGGATTCACCATTTTGACCAGGTGGTACTTACCTACATTATGGAACAGGTAACCAGACGGCTTCCTGCTTCCATGATCTGTCACGAAAATCTTTTGAAATTGAAAGAAACAGATGAGGAAAATCATTCCGAATATATGAAGACCCTCAGGGCTTATTTGGACGAAAATCTTAATGCCACCAGAGCAGCAGAAGAGTTGTTTATCCACAGAAGTACCTTTCTTTACAGGCTGGAAAAGATCAAAGAGATCCTGCAGTCAGATCTGGATGATCCTGACGAGATTTTTTATCTGAATTTTTCATTCCGGTTACTGGAACAGGAAGAAGAAGAAATTCCCGTATAATAACAGATTACTGAAAAAAGAGATCCCGGTTATTCCAGGATCTCTTTTAATAATTGTAATGCAGGACGGAATTTTTCAGATGCCATAGAAGAACCGGACAGAAGCAAAGTAAGATTATCAGGTTCTTCCTTAAGGATGTTGAGACGCATTCCTCTGGCAAGGGCTTTTTTCTTCAGTTCATTTCCGGAAAATCTGCAGGAAACAGTAAGTGCAAGACTGGTTCCTGCAGCACCCAGTTGTATCTGGCTGTTTTTGCCGAAAATATCCTGGATTTCCTGAACCAGAATTTTGGTTTTCTGGGAATAAAGACGGCGGAGTCTTCTGGTCTGGGAGGTCAGGTGTCCATCACGAATAAACTGACAAAGAGCAATTTGTTCTGCTTTGGAGGCGGTCTGATTATAGTGGTCTGCCAGCAGCCGGTACTTTTCTGTAAGAGCAGGTGGCAATACCATAAAACTGAGACGGATGGAAGGCAGCAGCAGTCTGGAAAAAGAACCAATATAGATCACTCCATGTCCCCCTGCCAGACTGTAAAGAGAAGGAGTAGGCTTCTGAAGATAAACAAACTCGTTTTCAAAATCATCTTCAATAATAAGGCTGTTTCTCTTTCCGGCATAATGAACCAGTTCCATCCGGCGCGAAACTGGCATGATCTCGCCCCATTTGGTCATATGGGCAGGAGAAACATAAATAATATCACAGTCTTTGTTACGGTAATCTACCTGAAATCCATGGTCGGAGAACACCGTACTTCCCTGTATAAAAGAAGGGGTAGGGAAGGAGACTGTTTGTTTGTCCTTTACGAGAGGGCAGAGGATGTGGAGAAGACTCTGGACACCTGCACCGATCACGATATCTTCCGGAGAGCAGCTGACATTCCGCCTTTGACGGACATATTCGGAAAGAACCTGACGAAGATCTGATTCTCCCTGAGGTTCTCCATAAGAAAGAAGCCGGTCATTCTGGCGGAGGGCACTTTTGATGTAACGCTGCCACAGATCAAAACGGAAACTTTCCCTGTCCACGCCGGAGGAAGCAAAATCATATTCTATTGAGGGAAGTTTCTGATGGTGTCCCTTATCAGGCGTAGGATCAGCAGAGGCAATGCCTGTAACATAATAGCCACTTTGGGCTTTGGCGATAATGTAACCGTCAGCAGCCAACTGAAGATAGGCACTCTCGATAGTAGTACGGCTCAGTTTCAGCTCCTGGGCACATTTGCGCAGGGAGGGCATACGGCTGCCTTCCGGAAGCCGGTGATCCATGATCAGTTCCCGGTAATGATGATAGACCTGCAGATAAAGACTTTCTTTTTTTTCTTTCTGATGTAAAGATAAACTCATAAACTGACCTCTGAAAAATCAATAAAACTGGTTATTTTTTCGCATACACATAAATGCTATTGTAAAGCAGAATATTAAAAAAAGCAAGATGTGAAAACATAAGACAGGAGCAGTAAAGTTGAAAAAAATAGCAGTACTTAACGATCTGTCAGGAATGGGAAAATGTTCTCTGACAGCAGCAATACCGGTAATTTCAGTAATGGGGATCCAGGCATGTCCTCTGCCTACCGCAGTCTTAAGTTGCCAGACAGGATTTCCCTCTTATTACTGTGATGATTATACAGACCGAATGGATATCATTATAGATGAATGGAAGAAGTTGAATTTTGTACCTGACGGCATCTACACAGGATTCCTGGCAGATGCTGCACAGGCAGACAAGGCAGTAAGATTTATACGTGAATTTAAGACAGAAGATACCAGAATTCTGGTAGATCCTGTAATGGGTGATGATGGAGAGGAATATCCCATCTATACAGAAGAACTCTGCGGCAAAATGCGTTTTCTGGTGCAGGAAGCCAGTGTGATCACCCCCAACCTTACAGAAGCTCTGATTCTTCTTTACGGCAGGGAAAAGGCACACACAGAGTGGAAAAATCTCCGGCACCTTTCAGAAAAAGAGCATTTATCTGAAGTAGAAAAGATCGGGCAGCAGCTTACCGGGCAGTTCCAGGTGGAAGCTGTGATCACAGGAGTCAGTATTCTTTCAGAAAAAGGGGAAACTCTTATGGGAAATCTCATCTGCCAGAAGGACAGCCAGACCTGGATCACCACCAGGAAGGAAGGGGGAAGTTATTCCGGCACAGGAGATCTTTTTGCGTCTGTGCTCTGCGGTGGCATGGTAAAGGGCATGGACACTGTGGCCACCGTTCAGAAAGCAGTGACATTTATTTCCAAAGGTATTCACGATGCAGTGGAGGAAGGCACAGACCGAAACGAAGGGATCTGCTTTGAGACATATCTCCATGAGCTGGCAAAGTGATAATAAAAACCTGTTTATGAGAAGGTATCATAGTATAAATTCTCATAAACAGGTTTTGTTTTACAGATTTTTCTTTTTGTAAATAAACCAGGATGCGATAGCTGTAAATACCACCAGATAAGTTACCAGAACTCCAATGCCGGTAAAAGAAAATCCTTCACCGGAAGCGATGCCACGAATCATATGGCTTGTCTGGGAAAGGGGAAGTGCAGCTATAAACTTTCCAAGAAATCCCGGCAGCTTCTCTGTAGAGAAAAAGGTGTTACAGAGATAAGCCATTGGCATGATGATGTAGTTGGAAAAACGAGGTACATCTGCATGGTTCTTTGCAAGGAAAGAAACTACCACACCGATGGCAGAAAAAACAGCTCCATTCAGCAGCATCACAAGGAAAGACCAGCCATTCCAGATAAGTCCTGTATCAATAGGGGCTGTCAGGATCAGAATGATTCCTCCTGCATAAAATCCCCGGAGACTGCCGCCGATGATCTGTCCTGCAATAAACTGCCACAGAGGAGTAGGAGAGATCATTACCTGATCAAATGCCTTCTCATAAAGCCTTTGTACATTCAGGTTCTGTGCAATGGCATTGAAACTTCCGTTCATGGTGGTAAGAGATACCACACCGGGGATCAGGAAATTCAGATAAGGCTGTCCGTGGGACATAGTCTGGATTCCCATGCCAAATACCACCAGGTACATAAGAGGCGCGATCATGGCTGCCAGAGTGATCTTGTAAAAATCTCTTCGGAATTCTACCCATTTTTCCCATAAAATCGTAATAATACCCATGATGACCTCCTATGATGGTGAAAGATGTTTGCCGGCACGTTCCACAAAAACATCCTCCAGAGTCGTTTCACGAAGACTTGCCTCATCGGAGATTCCCGAAAGACAGGCAATGGCTTCCTGACGGCTGTGAAAATAATGACTGACTGTTCCATCAGGTGTAGGTTCATCTACGGTATATCTGCCAAGACTCTCGATCAGACCGGCAGGTGTGTTGATCTCATCCAGTCTGCCATGATCCATAAGAGCCACACGTCCGCAGAGATTCTGGGCTTCTTCCATATAATGAGTAGTCAGAAGAATGGTCAGATTCTGATCATTCAGCTTACGGAGAAGATTCCACATCTGACGTCTGGAAAGAGCGTCCATACCGGCAGTAGGTTCATCCAGAAGAAGGATTTCCGGTTCTGTAAGAAGAGCACGACAGACCATCAGTTTACGTTTCATACCACCGGATAATTTACGGACTGTACGCTTCCGGAATTTCAGAAGATCACAGAATTCCAGAAGTTCTTCTGTCCGACGTTTAATTTCTTTGCGTGGCATAAAATATAATCTGCCCTGATATTCCATGATCTCATCCATGTTCATGTCCTGACGCATGGAATATTCCTGGGTGATCACACTGATCTTACGTTTCAGGTCCGGCCGGCTTCTGGTAAGGGTCTGACCGTCAATGAGAATCTCACCGGAAGAAGGGAGCAGTAAGGTGGAAAGAAGACTGATCGTTGTAGTCTTTCCGGCACCGTTTGGTCCCAGAAGTCCGAAGAACTCCCCGGTCTCAATTTTCAGATTCAGGGAATCTACAGCTGTGAAGTTATCAAATTTTTTGGTCAGGTTGCGTGTTTCGATCACTTTTATTTATGCTCCTTTGCAATGATCAGGGAATAATAGCCTGCATCATCCGGAATTTCATCTACACTGTGATAGATATGTTCTTCCGGCATACCACAGTTTTCTACCATAAGTACGTCACGACCACTTCTGGCAAGGATTTCTTTTACCTGGTTCATTTTTTTGCCGGATTTCATAAGTATATAGTTGCCGGATTCAGTAAGATCGTTGTCCAGGCGGTGAACAGCCGGTACAATATGAAGCTGCTCATTCCATTCGGAAAGGGAAATATTCAGTCTGGCAGCAGCTGCGCAGAAAGAAGTGATTCCACTGACCAGTGCTGTATGGTATCCGTCAGCTTCTACTCTGTGCTGAAGATAAGAGAAAGTGGAATATACACATGGATCGCCCAGTGTAAGGAAGATGATATTTTTGCCCTGATCCAGATAAGATTCCAGAGTTTTGGCACCCTGTGCATGGTTACGTTCCAGTTCTTCCGGGTCATGTGTCATTGGCATATAAATAGGAAGAAGTTCTTTGTCAGCCAGTTCCGGTACAGCCTGTACTGCGATCTTGTATGCAACAGTTTCCTTTACATCTGCACCCGGTACTGCAATGATCTCATTTTCCTGAATAAGACGAACTGCCTTCAGTGTCATTAATTCCGGATCTCCAGGTCCTACGCCAACGCCATATAAAATTCCTTTCATTTGTAAAAAGCCTCCTTAGATAAATCATTGATCTTATTTAGAAACAGATTGTCACAAAATGTAAGCGACAACTGCCACATTCCTTTCATTATACTAAAATCAGATGGGGTTTGCAATGGAGGATTTACTATGGTATCATACAAATACTGGGAAAATAATTTTGCTCCCGATATTCATATAAAAAGGAAGTTGAAATAAATCATGAAAAAACCATTTACATCCTGCCTTCTGGCAGCAGCAACAATAGCGTCCCTGTCTGTAGCAGCACCAGTCAGCTTTGCCGATGCAGCATCTTCCGAAAGCGAATCTGCTGCCGGAACCATGACCATTGACAAAGAAGATGGAGAGTATTCTGTTCAGGTAGAGCTGGAAGGAGGAAGCGGTAAAGCAAGCGTAACATCCCCAACCTTACTGAAGGTAGAAGATGGCAAAGCCTATGCACAGATCCAGTGGAGCAGTTCCAACTATGATTATATGGTGGTAGATAATACAAAATACCTTCCTACAAACGAGGAAGGCATGAATTCTGTATTTGAGATTCCGATTCTTTCTATGGATGAACAGATGCCGGTGATCGCAGATACTACCGCAATGGGATCCCCAAAAGAGATCCAGTATCATCTGACTTTTTATTCTGATTCCATTGGCTCCAAGAGCCAGCTGCCTCAGGAAGCAGCCAAAAGAGTAGTGACAGTTGCAATAGTGATCATTGTAGGAGGCGGAATCCTTAATCATTTTGTAAACAAAAGAAACCGCTGTTAAATGAATAGTCTGCATGTTTACAATCATTGATCATCTCTGAAACCACTGTTTCATTACATCAAAAATCTGTACCAGTTCCTTTTCCTGGATAATATAAGGCATCATGGTGTACATATAATTCAGGAAAGGCCGGCTGAATACACCCTGTTCATAGGCAAACTGCTGGAATCCTTCCAGTACCTGGCTGTTATAAACTTCCACACAGGTGCAGCCACCCATGATACGGATTTCCTTAATTCTGGGATCACTGAATCCATCCATTTCTCTGTGGGAAATCTCTTCGATCTTTTTTATTTTGCCCATATAATCATCCCGTTCAAAGATTTCGATTCCTTTCAGTGCTACTGCACATGCCAGAGGATTGCCCATAAAAGTAGGACCATGCATAAGAGCATGACGGTCATTGTCACTGTAAAAAGCCTGAAAAACTTTGTGGTTGGCTACAGTAACGGCATGTCCAATATAGCCGCCTGTAAGTGCTTTTCCAAGAACAAGAATATCCGGAAGCACCAGATCAGAAACAAAACGGTTGCCGGTACGTCCGAAACCGGTGGCAACTTCATCAAAAATAAGAAGGACATCGTACTGGGTGCAGAGTTCCCTTGCACGTTTCAGAAAGGAAATGTCATACATCTGCATACCACCGGCACCCTGAAGAAGCGGTTCTACAATAAAGCAGTTCAGCTGATCATGATATTTCTGAAATGCTTCCTCCAGTGCAGGGATTTCTGTAGGAATATGTACTACGCCTTCTTTTTTGTCAAAAGCAAAATGATAATCTTCATCATCCCCTACTTCCATAGCTTTAAAGGTATCTCCATGATAAGCGTGATTCAGAGCCAGAACCAGAGGACGTTTACGACCCTGGTTGGTGTTGTACTGTAATGCCATTTTCAGGGATACTTCCACGCCTACACTTCCGGAATCTGAAAAAAAGCAGTAGTTCAGATCCCCCGGAAGAAATTCCTGAAGTTTCTGAGATAGTTTTTCCACAGGATCGTGAGTAAGACCGCCAAGCATCACATGACAGAATTTATCCGCCTGTTCTTTGATGGCAGCAGTAAGCTCCGGATGTCTGTATCCATGGATCATGCACCACCAGGAGGATACAGAGTCAATGAGTTTCTGATCCTTTGTATAAAGATAGACTCCCTCTGCATCCAGGATTTTGTAGGGTTCTTTCATTGTTTTCATCTGTTCGTAAGGATACCAGATCATTTGAGATTTACCTCCTCATAAAGAGATGCCAGAACATCTGCATCGATATTAAGTTCGGTGTCACTGTCTTTGACCCTGGCAAGAGTTGGAAGTCCTGTCATATGTTCGCACATAAAAATATTGTCTTCTTCCATTACATTCCCCAGATGGAAATGGTTAAAGATCATTCCCTTTAGTGGAAGATTATGAGACCTCATATATTCTACAGTAAGGACAACACTGTTGATGGTGCCAAGTCCTGCATCAGCAATCAGAATACTGGGAAGGTGCAGTTCTCTGATCACATCTTCCAGCTGAATCCGTCTTTCATCAAAACAGATAGGACAGAGGATACCGCCACTTCCCTCTACCGTTACATAGTCGTATTTGGATGTGACATCCAGGAATCCTTTTTTTACCACGGAAAGTTCTACAGGATTGCCCTCGATTCGGGATGCCAGATGAGGGGAATAAGCGTTTTCATAGACATAAGGGCACATTTCTTCAAGAGACTGCCGGATGCCGGAAGTCTGCTGTACGAAAAGTGCATCACCGGGGATGAGACTGCCGTCAGGGCGACGTTCATTGCCACTCATGGCAGCTTTATAATATCCAGGATTCTGATTGTATTCTGCCAGTTTTTTTATAATAAGACCTGTTACAAAAGTTTTACCAATATCTGTACCGGTTCCGGTTACAAAAAGTGCTCTGCTCATGCTTCCACTTCCTTCCAGTATTCAGGAGTTACATCCCGTCCCATTTCTGTAAGCATTTTCCTATCACTGCGGATGGTGGCACAGGCAACAGTGGTAAGCATATTTCCAGTGATAGAAGCAGAAGCACCAGCTTTGAAAGCAGTTTCGCCATCGTTGTTGAGAAGTGCCCTTCCAGCTGCCAGTCGAATATTGGCATCTGGATTAATATAGCGGAAAAATGCAATGGTGCGGAGGATATCTTCTTCGGATAACTGAGGCAGATGCTCCAGAGGAGTTCCCGGAATGGGCATCAGTGCATTGATAGGAATAGAGTCAATGCCAAGCTCTGCCAGACTGATCGCCATATCCAGACGGTCTTCCCAGGTTTCGCCCATGCCGATGATACCGCCGGAACATGCACACATTCCTTCGGCTTTGACCTTTTTCAGGGTTTCGATTTTCATATCATAAGTGTGAGTGGTGCAGATATTCGGAAAATTCCGCCGGGATGTTTCGATGTTATGGTGGTAGCTGGTTACCCCTGCTTCATGGAGACGGTGAAGCTGTTCGGCAGTAAGGAATCCCATAGAGGCACAGAGGTCGATCCTGCATTCTTTTTTCATAGTCTCATAAGCGTGGATCGCCTGCTCAAATTCTTTTCCTGTGAGAGCCTTGCCTGCTGTAACAATGGAAAAACGGTCTACACCTTCGGATTCATTCATGCGGCAAATTTCCAGGATTTTTTCTTCCGGGAGAAAATCATATACTTCACAGTCGGTGTGATGATGGGCGGATTGAGCACAGTATTTACAGTCTTCCGGGCAGCGTCCGCTTCTTCCATTGATAATAGAACAGAGGTCTACTTTGTCTCCGATCCGGGCTTCCCGGATACGGTCGGCACCTTCTGTCAGTTTCTGAAGGTCGCAGGTAAGAAAGAAGGACAGGTCATCCTCTCTGGTAATTCTTCTTCCGTCGATGATTTCCTGTGCAAGAGTAAGTGGGTCAGTAAAGGTATTCATATCAATTTTCCTCCGGTTTTAAAATAGCTGGGTGTTTCCGGTCTGTTTCATAAAGGGCCAGCACTGGTTTGACTTTTTTTGCAAGAACTGCACCCAGGATACTGAGACAGATATCTCCTGGAACAGCGAGCAGAAAGCAGTAAAGGAACAGCGGCCAGATGGCGATAGGAGAGTTGATCACATAGTTACAGATGATGTAATAATAGATCATTCCCACTGCGTAAACGATCATAAGTCCTGCAAGGTTGGCTGCCAGATAGGCGACAACGGTTTTTCTTTTGATTTTTTCTGCAATCTTTCCTGTAACATAAGTTCCAAGGCAGAAGCCGATGATATAACCAAAACTTGGTTTTAGTACATACCAGAATCCACCTCCTTCAGAAAAGATGGGAAGTCCTGCAAGACCCAGAAGCATGTAGGCAACCACAGAAAGGGTTCCCTTCCGAGAGCCCAGAAGCAATCCTGCCAGCATGGTAAAAAGATACTGCAGGGTAAAAGGCACTACAGGGACAGGGATTTTGATAAAAGCACCTACAGCAATGAGAGCTGTAAAAAGACTACAGTAGATGAGAGTTTTTGTTTTTGACATTAGTAAACCTCCATATGCATTATGGTTTACAATTATAAGAGCAAGAAGATGAATTGTCAACTTAAAACATATAAAAAGTTTACAACTGTAAAGATAATCTGAGACCGTATGATTGTAGAAGATAAAAAGGCAGGAACGATGAAAGTATCGCACCTGCCTTTTTATCAGGGAACGCAGGGAAAGTAAAGAGTCAGACGGAATACACCGTTTTCCATTCCGGTGATACACCTGCCACCCATTTTTGCCATCATGTTTTTGATACTCTGGATGCCCACTCCTGTGCTTTCTGTCTCATCTGTAAGGGCCGCAGTCCTGTTTTCAAAATAAAAGCCTTCCATATTACCGTTTTTTACAGATCCTATGGTAACCGGACAGCTTTTGTCTGCGTATTTCTGGATATTGGAAGTAACATTATCCAGGATTCTGGAAATATAATCCGTATTGATTTTCAGTCGTACCTCATTCCAGTTCACCAGAAAATCTACCTGGTATCCCTGCTGTTTCAGATAACTTGTAGTTTCTGAAAAAAGATCATAAAACAGCATCTTTTCATTTTCTGCTTCCTCCAGCTCTATCTCCTGATCACTGCTTACAAGGGAATATTCAAAAAGATTATCTGCAAGTTGTTTCATTCTTCTGGTTTTTCGCTCAATTTTTTCTATATATTCCCGGAACTGTTCTTCGTTTTTGTAAGTTCCTTTTTTCAGAAGTTCTGTATAAAGCATAATAGAAGTCAGAGGTGTTCGGATATCATGAGACATCTGGGTAACAATCTTCTGATTTTCCCGGACAATCTCAGCCTCCTGAATGGTCTGTCTGCGAAAAGATTCACGCATGCAGTTCAGTCCGCCTGCCAGCGCTGCCAGTTCATCCTTACCGGTTACTGTAATTTTGTATTCCAGATTTCCACCTTCCAGAATCTGGATTTCTTTACTGAGTTTCCGGATATATTCCATTTTTTTACGGATACCTATAAGAACCATCAGAATAAATATGGAAAAAGCAAGGAGCATCTGTCCAAAAGAAGCATAATTATAAAGCTGATAATCAAAAACACCGGAAATTCCAGCTTCCACCTCTCCATCAGCAAATTCTATTGTATAAAACCGGCTTCCATTATTTTCGTCCAGATAAGCAGGTTCGCTGCTGTAAGTTGCATTATCCGGATAATCAGAATCAAAGATCAGTGCATTATCTTTATAAAGCCACAGAGAAATAATAACTGCTTTTTCTGTAACCCACTGGGATAATTCATCTGTATCTGATGATTTAAGTTCGTTACTGCTGACATAATTCTGAAGTTCTGCCACATAATTCTTTTCTCTTTTGGCGGAGTAATTGGAATGATTGTAATAATAATAGACCACATTTTCGCCTACAGTATTCAGTCCATAAAAGACTGCCAGTGCCACTGCTCCTGAGATCACCAGAAGAATCATCAGCTGAAAATAGAGAGAGTTTCTTTTAGTCACACCTTGCATCAAATCGGTACCCCTTTCCCCATACAGTAGTGATATATCTGGGATTCTGCGGATCTGGTTCGATTTTTACCCGAAGTTTTCGGATATGGACCATCACTGTACTGTTGCAGGAATAAAAATATGGTTCGTTCCAGACGCTTTCATACAGATTCTGGGCGGAGAAAATCCTGCGGGGATTTTCCATCATCAGAAGGAGAATATGATATTCTATATCAGAAAGGTCTTTTTCTTTTTCATCTACAAAAAGCTCATTATAAGTTTTGTTGATACGAATTCTGCCATATTCAATATATGTTTCTTTTTCCGTTTCCGGTGAAGAGCTTTTGCCAAGGTAGATCTTGTATCTGCGGATCAGTGCCCTGATTCTTCCCAGAAGTTCTCCATAGGAAAATGGTTTCGTAAGATAATCGTCACCGCCTGCCATAAGACCGGTAAGCTTGTCGGCTTCCTGGACTTTGGCTGTAAGAAACAGTATCGGTACATTGGAAAAGCTGCGGATTTCTTTGCAGACTTGGATACCTGACATTCCCGGCATCATCACATCCAGGATCACCAGATCAATATCTTTGCTCATGGTTTCCAGACCGCTTCTTCCATCTCCTGCTTCGGATACTGTATAATTTTCACTTTCCAGAAGGATACGGATTCCCTCCCGGATATCAGCGTCATCTTCTATGATTAATATATGTTCTTTTTCCAAATGTTTCATCCCCTTTGCCATTCAGATTTTATGTATGTATTTTATCATACAATTTTCCGTTCAGGACAGACAGAATGCTTAAAGTTTCTTAAAGGCGCTGCCTTTACTTTTTGTCAGGGGTTCTTCGGATTCCTACAAGTAATAAGATTGGAAAAATTAAATTAAAGAGAAGGCAGGTGCGATAACTTCATCGTTCCTGCCTTCTTTACAAATTTTTATTCTTCTTACAGTTGTGTCATAGCATCCTGGATATGTTCAATAAACATAGAACGGATTCCAGGGTATTCTCCCAGACCTTTCAGAACGGGACAGACATTTTTGTTCATCTGACGGAACTGGTGAAGCCAGGAATCAGGTTCTGTACCTGCCATGTCATTATGTGCATGATCACCGGCTACGATCATAAAAGGCGTCAGAACGATTTTATCCGGCTGAAATTCTTCTACTTCGGTTACCAGATCCTGAACAGTAGGCTCTGCTTCTACAGTACCCAGGAAGAAATTGGGATATCCCATGGATTTGAATGCCTTGTTAAGGCTTGAATAAACTACATTTACATGATGGGCAGTTCCATGTCCCATGAGTACAAGGGCATCTTCGGAAGCAAGATCAGGGAATTCCTCAGAGATAGCGTGGATGATAGCCTGGCTGTCCTTTTCGCTGGAAAGAAGAGGAGCACCAAATACAATAGACTGAAACTCTTTTTTATAAGAAAGAACATCTTCTTTCATGATATTATTTTCGATACCATCCAGAATGTGGGTAGGCTGTACGATCAGTTCCGTAATGCCGTCCTGGACCATCTGTTCCATGGCTTCTTTTACTGTGGGGATGACAAGGCTGTCTCTTTTACGAAGAACAGAAAGAATCATCTTGCTGGTCCATGCATGATAGATACGAAAATCCGGAAATGCTTCTGAAATATCTTTTTCAATCTGCTCAATAGATGCGATACGTGCTTCTTTATAACTGGTTCCAAAACTTACTACCAGGATTGCTTTGCTGCTTATCTGATTCATGAAAAACCCTCCAATAAATACTTATGGATAGAAGTATACTATACCCGGGAAAAAAGTTCAATTTTTTTCCGGAAAGCTATTGACAATTTAGAAAGAAAGGTATAACATACTAAACATATCAAAGAGGTATGTTAATAGGGAAATGCATCATACAAATTTACTTAGAAAGGCGGAAATAACCATGGCAAATATTTATAAAGGAACATTAGGACTGATCGGAAACACTCCGCTGGTAGAAGTTACCAATGTAGAGAAAGAACTTGGACTGGAAGCAACTATTCTTGTGAAGCTGGAATACTTTAACCCGGCCGGAAGCGTAAAAGACAGAATCGCCAAGGCTATGATAGAGGATGCAGAAGCCAAAGGAATTCTGAAAGAAGGTTCAGTGATCATCGAGCCTACTTCCGGAAATACCGGTATCGGACTTGCATCTATCGCAGCAGCAAAAGGATACAGAATCATTCTTACCATGCCGGAGACCATGAGTATTGAACGCAGAAATATCCTGAAGGCATATGGGGCAGAGCTGGTTCTTACAGAAGGAGCCAAAGGAATGAAAGGTGCTATTGCCAAGGCAGACGAACTGGCAAAAGAGATTCCCAACAGCTACATCCCAGGACAGTTTGTAAACCCTGCAAACCCGGCAGCACACAAAGCAACTACAGGACCGGAGATCTGGAAAGATACAGATGGAAAGGTAGATATTTTTGTAGCAGGTGTAGGAACAGGCGGAACTCTTACAGGAACAGGTGAATATCTGAAGTCCCAGAACCCGGATGTGAAGATCGTAGCAGTAGAACCTGCCACATCTCCGGTACTTTCTGAAGGCAAAGGTGGTCCGCACAAGATTCAGGGAATCGGTGCAGGATTTGTTCCGGAAGTTCTGAATACACAGGTTTATGATGAAATTATTCCTGTAGATAACGAAGTATGCTTCACAACAGCCAAACTTCTTGCAAAGAAAGAAGGCGTTCTGGTAGGGATCTCCTCAGGAGCAGCTCTTTATGCAGCAATTGAACTTGCAAAACGTCCGGAAAACAAAGGCAAGACTATTGTAGCACTTCTTCCGGATACTGGCGACAGATATTATTCAACAGCATTATTTACAGAATAGGGATTTTCAGTAACTGTTCAGTACCCTCACAGCGGGATGCTATCTGCTGAAAAGTTACGATTTTTATAAAACGGCTGCAGGAGTACTGCTCCTGCAGGACAAAAACAGAACAGAAAAGAGGATATCAATAATGGGTGAAAAGATTACAAGAGAAAACAGAAAATTCAAATTTGAAACACTTCAGCTTCATGTGGGACAGGAAAGTCCGGATCCGGTTACTGACGCAAGAGCAGTTCCGATCTATCAGACTTCTTCTTATGTATTCCGCAACTGCAATCATGCAGCAGCACGTTTCGGACTGGCCGATGCAGGTAACATCTATGGACGTCTGACCAACCCTACAGAAGATGTTTTTGAAAAAAGAATCGCAGCACTGGAAGGTGGTACAGCAGCACTTGCAGTAGCTTCCGGAGCAGCAGCTATCACGTACACCATTGAGAACCTTGCACAGAATGGAGATCATATTGTAGCAGCAAAGAACATCTATGGTGGAACAACAAACCTTCTGGAGCATACACTTCCTGCATACGGAATTTCAACTACATTTGTTGATATTTTCAATCTGGAAGAAGTAGAAAATGCAATCCAGGACAACACCAAAGCTCTCTATATTGAGACTCTTGGAAATCCGAACTCTGATGTAGTTGATGTAGAAGCATGCGCAAAGATCGCACACAAACATCAGATTCCGCTGGTAGTTGACAATACATTTGCAACTCCGTACCTTGTAAGACCGATTGAATATGGTGCTGACATTGTTGTTCATTCTGCGACCAAGTTTATCGGAGGACATGGAACTACCATCGGTGGTGTTATCGTAGAAGGAGGCAAATTTGACTGGGAAGCTTCCGGTAAATTCCCATCTCTTACAGAGCCAAACCCGAGTTATCATGGAATCAGTTTCACAAAAGCATGCGGACCGGCTGCATTTGTAACCAAGATTCGTGCAATCCTTCTTCGTGATACAGGAGCAACCATTTCACCGGTAAGCTCATTTATCTTCCTTCAGGGACTGGAAACTCTGTCTCTTCGTGTGGAACGTCATGTAGAAAATGCACTGAAAGTTGTTGAATACCTGAACAATCATCCACAGGTAGAAAAAGTTCATCATCCGTCTGTAGCTACAGATGAAAGCCAGAAAGAACTTTACAAGAAATACTTCCCGAATGGTGGCGGTTCTATCTTCACATTCGAGATCAAAGGAGATGCCCAGACAGCCAAGGACTTCATTGACAATCTGGAACTGTTCTCACTCCTTGCAAATGTAGCAGATGTTAAATCACTGGTTATCCATCCGGCAACCACCACACACAGCCAGTGCACAGAAGAAGAGCTTCTGGATCAGGGTATCAAACCAAATACTATCCGTCTGTCTATCGGAACAGAAAATATCGATGATATTATCCAGGATCTGGATGAAGCTTTCAAAGCAATCCGGTAATTGAAATTCTGCAAAAAAACCAGATATGGTCTTACCGCGCTGATGGATCTGGCTGTACAGCCATCCAGCTCGCCGGTAGCCCTGAAAACCATAGCTGAAAGAAATGATATATCCCTTCAGTTTCTGGAACACATTTTTGCCTGTTTTCGCAGAATGGGTATAGTAAAAAGTGTCAAAGGCTCCCAGGGAGGCTATAATCTGGCAAAAGATGCTGATGAGATCACTGTTGCATCCATAGTGGAAGCTTTGGAAGGAAGCTACCATCTTGAAAATGAGGATGTTCTGACGGAAAGCAGTTACAGAGGAATCTCCGATACGATTCAGAAACTGGTGGTGGATTCCGTCAATCAGGAACTTGATCAGATTCTGTCCAATCTTACTTTGGCACAGATGGGGGAATATTATACCGACCATTACGATACGCAGGAAATGTATTATATATAATCAAATAAAAAATCCTCTGCTTCCATTGTAAAGAGCAATAAGCAGGGGACTTTTTTATAATACGGGAGAATTACACATGTCTATAAAAAAAATTGCAGAAAAGGCAGAGGTTTCCATTTCGACAGTTTCCAGAATCCTTAACCGTCCGGATTACAAATGTTCCATTCCCGGACTTCGGGAAAAAGTATGGAATCTGGCAATGGAAATGAATTATGTCCCCAATGAAGCTGCCCGTAATCTGAAGAAAGGAACTCCTTTCAGAAACAGCAGAGTCTGGTTTATCAATGTCCTTATGACCAGAACCGATGAATCCAGGACAGATCCTTTTTTTTCAGAGCTTCTCAGAGTAGTGGAAAGTGAGATCCATGAACACAACTGTATTTTATCAAAAGTATGGTACATGCCTCTTTTTTCAGATGACAGGAAATGTAGAAGAGAAAATCTTGACCAGATCATCCAACGCATGTATACTGAGACGGAAGGAAAACAGGATGGGCTGATCATTATTGGCAGATGTAATCCGGAAGCATTAAAGAAGCTGAACCGCAAATACAGAAGCGTAGTATCTGTCAACCGGAATTCAACCAATTATGAAGTGGATGAGGTTCTCTGTGACGGCAAAAAAATCGCAGCTATGGCAGTAGAACATCTGATATCTCTGGGTCACCGGAATATCGGTTATGCAGGTAACTGCCGAAATGAAGACAGATATGTGGGATACATGGATGCTCTGAAAAAGCATAACCTGGATCTGATACCGGAGTATGTAATAGAAACAGATCAGACAGAGGGAGAAGGATATGAAGCAATAAAGCAGCTTCTGAAATCAGAGGACTGCCCTACGGGAATTTACTGTGCCAATGATATTACTGCAGTAGGGATGCTGAAATATCTCAGCAAATGCAGGAATCTGTATTTTACCCCTTCTATCATTGCCAGTGATGATATTGAAGAAGCTCAGTTTACCAAACCAATGCTTACCACAGTAGGACTGCCAAAGAACGAAATGGGAAAATTTGCCCTGTATCTTCTTCTGGATCGGATGAAGGGCGGTCATACCGGCGTAGTCAGGATGGAATTGGCAGGACATCTGATGGTCCGTAACAGCTGTTCCAATGTATCTGATCTGAGCTGGTCAGACTACGTCATTTAAAATTATTTTTAAAGGAAAGATAGATATGTGTATTAGAACAATTGAAGAATTAGAACAGGATACCAGGGAAAAACAGGTCATTGATCTCAGGGAAGATGCTGATTTTGAAAAAGAAACTTACCCTGGTGCCATTCATATTCACTGGGAAGAATTTGATGAGCATATGGAAGAAGTCCGTAAGGACTGCCCTGTCTATCTAATCTGTTATTCTGGTCAGAAAAGTGAAGAGATCGCAGGCGAGCTCAGTGAAAAAGGTTATGAGATCTACAGCATCAAAAATGGTTATCGTGCATGGCTGAAACTGAAACTTACCAGAATGATGGCAAAGCCAGATGAGGCAGAACAGAGAACCAGAGACATTGAACGAAGCATCATCAAGAAATTCCGTAAGCCTATCTGGAGACGTTTTACCAGGGCAATCCGGGAATATGAGCTGGTACAGGACGGAGATAAGATTGCAGTATGCATTTCCGGCGGTAAGGATTCCATGTTAATGGCAAAGCTGTTCCAGGAGCTTTCTCGTCATGGCAAAAAGAATTTTGAAGTGATTTTTCTGGTAATGAACCCAGGCTACAACGAGATCAATTATCAGACCATCAAAGACAATGCAGAGATTCTGAATGTGCCCATTACAGTGTTTGAATCGGATATTTTTAATATTGTAGCATCTGAGGAACAGTCTCCCTGTTATCTCTGTGCCCGTATGAGACGGGGATATCTTTACAGCAAAGCCAAAGAACTTGGATGTAACAAGATTGCACTTGGACATCATTATGATGATGTGATCGAGACCATTCTTATGGGAATGCTTTACGGAGCGCAGGTGCAGACCATGATGCCCAAGCTCCACAGTACAAACTTTGAAGGTATGGAACTGATCCGTCCTCTGTATCTTATCAGGGAGGCAGATATCATTCACTGGGCCAATTATAACGACCTTCATTTTATCCAGTGTGCATGTCGTTTTACAGAACATTGTGCTTCCTGTGGCGGTACAGAAAAAGGCTCCAAGAGAGCCGAGATCAAAGAACTGATCCATGAATTGGCCCAGAAAGATCCGGTGATTGAGTACAATATTTTCCGAAGTGTGGAGAACGTTAATCTTAATACCGTTATCGGTTACAAACAGGATGGTGTGAGACACAATTTCCTGGATACTTACGATCAGAAATAAAAAAAGCAAATAATGATACTTTCAGTCCCTGTGAGTGCAATGGCTCATAGGGACTTTTTTTGATATAAATTTCTATGACCAGTAATATCTGCAGTTTATAGCAGCAGCACCATTGGCTGAAATATCTTCAAAAAGAATACCATTGTGTTCAGCAGGAGACTGTTCTTTGATCACGCCAATCATCTGCATGGCCGTATTACAATCCGGCATAGCCGGGTCGATAGCATAGATCATAGCGGCCAGTTCACCTGCTGCCACTGTACTGTTAAAGTTCCCGGGATCATTCACCCAGCCTTTGCAGGAAATGATATGACCAAAATAATTAATATCCGGATTTACAGTGAAACTTACATTACCGGTAGGAGAGAAACCATTGGTTCTCAGATCGTCCCAGGAAATATGAGAGGAGGTGGCACCACCGGCTTCCGGAGCAGCATTAAAGACATCAATGGCTTCGTTGTATCTCTGGATAAAAAAGTTGGTTTCTACTCCTTTGGAAGCAAGTTCTGTGTAAAGAGAATTCAAAAGTTCATTGTCAACCACTCCGCTTGCATAGAGCCCCTTGGCATTCTGATATGCAGTGATAGCGTTGGTAGTATTTTTGCCAATTTTACCATCCGGTGTACCACAGTCATATCCGAAGGTATTTAAAAGAGTCTGCGCATCTTTGATGGTGGACTCTCCGGGGCTGTAAAAAATGTAATTGAATACATAAATAAGCTGAACAACATCATTTCCATCCAGATAAAAAGCCATCTGATAGAGATTTTTGTAATTATATACAAGCATGGTAGACAGAGTCGGGAATACCTGTGCCAGATCTGTAGCATTATCACTGGAATACATTTTTTGGGTGCAGATGGGCTCGGTACTCACATCAAAAGTATAGTATGGTGCATATCCCAGCTCATCAATAATGTCTGATCTGGTGCTGACACCTAAAGTAATATTCCGGCAGGTAGGAACACTGTTGGGAGTCAGGCTGTAAAAATAAAAGGAAGCCTGATTTCCGTAAAGGGCTGTAAGTGCGTCAATGGTATCTCCGCCATACTGATTCAGCTCGTCAATGGTAGAAGTGGTAATGCGGAAATCATCTCTGGTAAGTCCTGCAGTCCCCTCTGCATAGACAGGTGTGCTCATTGTAATACAGGCAGCTGTAAGAAGAGCAAGAAAGCTGCGAAGTTTCTTTTTTATGAATTTCTTTTTCATAAGTAGTTTCCCTCCTGAATGATTGGATTTATAAATATCATTATATCGAATTATTGTTTCGGTGTAAATGAATTTTGACCAAGTTACTGTGAAGGTCGTGAACAGTAACGAAATAATTATGTTGTAAAAAATAATGTGAAAACGTTTTCTTAAAAACATATTTAAAAAGTATGTTAATTGGTATATAATGCCATTAAATCAAAAAACACATCCTACAGAAAAACATGTGTTTATTCAGACAGACGAGGAGAAGCATTATGACAAAAAAGAAGATCAGAACCTGGTGTTGTAGAGCTGCTGTTGGAATTGCAGCTGTAATAGGAGTCTGTTCCTACGATGCAGGTGCAGGAACCAACACACATATCATAAATGTATCTTACGATCCTACAAGAGAATTATACGAGTCTTACAATAAAATTTTTCAGGAACACTGGAAAGAAAAAACAGGAGAAACCTTAGATATCATCCAGTCTCATGGAGGTTCCGGCAAACAGGCTCTGGAAGTAGTCAACGGACTGAATGCAGATGTGGTGACTCTGGCCCTGGAATATGATATCAGTGCCATCGAAGATGCAGGAATGATCGATCCAGGCTGGCAGGAAGAACTTCCTGACGACAGTGCACCCTATACGTCAACCATTGTTTTTCTTGTCAGGAAAGGCAATCCGAAAAATATTCAGGACTGGGATGATCTGGTGAAGGATGATGTAGGGGTCGTTACCCCCAATCCCAAAACATCCGGCGGGGCCAGATGGAATTACATGGCAGCCTGGGCTTATGCGGAAAAGAAATACAACGGCCAGGAAGACAAGATGGAGGAATTTATAAAGAAACTTTACCAGAATGTAGTGATTCTGGATTCTGGTGCAAGAAGTGCAACTACTTCCTTTGTAGAGAATGGTCAGGGAGATGTGTTGATCGCATGGGAAAACGAAGCATATCTTTCTGTGAAAGACGATCCTGACGAATTTGAGATCATTAATCCCAGCATCAGCATTCTGGCACAGCCTTCTGTTACTGTCGTAGATGAAGTGGCAAAAAACAGAGGTACAGAGAAGATTGCAACCGAATATCTGAATTATCTTTATTCCGATGATGCACAGCGGATTGCAGCAGAAAATTATTACCGTCCTGTTAAGGAGGATATCCTGAAAGAGTACAGCGATGTTTTTGATCTGAATATGGAACTGAAAAATATTCAGGATTTTGGCGGATGGGAAGAAGTACAGAAGAAACATTTTGCCGATGGAGGTATTTTTGACCGGATTTACGGAAACTGAAGTTACTGTGAAGATCAAAAACAGTAACAAACTGAATACAGAGGTGAGACAGAATATGAAAAGAAATAAAAAAAGAGTAATACCCGGATTTGGACTGACCATGGGTGTGACCATAACCATGCTGAGTATTGTGGTGCTGATTCCACTGGCTTCTCTGGTGGTATATTCTTCACAGCTTGGTCTGAAAGAATTTTTTGCAGTTATCACAAGAAGAAGAGTGTTATCCAGCTTTTATGTAAGTTTTATCACAGCTCTGATTGCGTCTGTTATTAATGGCGTTATGGGTCTGATCATTGCATGGGTGCTGGTGCGTTATGAATTTCCCGGCAAAAAGGTCATGGATGGTATGCTGGAACTGCCTTTTGCACTTCCTACAGCAGTGGCAGGTATTTCCCTTACTTCCCTTACCTCCGACAACGGACTGATCGGAAGTTTTTTTGCCAGATTCGGAATCAGGATTGCCTATACAAAAGTAGGAATCACTTTTGCCCTGATTTTTGTAGGTATTCCTTTTGTTGCAAGGGCAGTTCAGCCAGTGCTGGAAAAACTGGACGGATCTTATGAGGAGGCAGCAAAAGTTATGGGGGCAAAGTCCGGCTATATTTTTCGGAGAGTGATTCTTCCGGAGCTTCTGCCGCCCCTTCTTACCGGAACCGGGCTGGCATTTGGAAGATGCCTTGGAGAATATGGAAGCGTTGTATTTATTGCAGGTAACAGACCATTTGAGACAGAGATCACTCCACTGATCATTATGTCAGAACTTCAGGAGTATGATTACACAAGTGCCACATCCATAGCACTGGTAATGCTGGTGGTCTCATTTCTTCTGTTATTTATCCTGAATCTTATGCAGGCACGTAATTCCAGAAGACTGAGAGGAGGAAATGCCTGATGAACAGTAATAAAAGTAAAACAGAATCAAAATTTGTGAAATATTCTCTGATTGGGATCAGCGTAGTTTTTCTTTTTGTAATGCTGGTACTGCCACTCTTTGTGGTAGTGACTGAGGCATTAAAAAAAGGATGGCAGGTGTACATAGAAGCAGTAACAGATTCCTATACAGTTGCTGCTTTGTTTCTCACACTAAAAGCTACACTGGCAGCAGTGGTCTGCAACACCATTGTGGGTCTGTGTGCAGCCTGGGCAGTCACCAGATTTCAGTTTAAAGGCAAAAAAATCCTTACTACACTGATCGATGTGCCGGTAACAGTTTCACCTATTATTGCAGGTCTCATTTATCTTCTGGTATTTGGAAAACAGAGTATTCTGTATCCATACCTGCAGAAAGCAGGAATCCAGATCGTATTTGCAGTTCCGGGAATTATTCTGGCAACTGTATTTGTTACTTTTCCTTTTGTATACAGAGAACTGCTGCCTGTTCTGGAATCAATTGGAACAGACGAAGAAGAAGCAGCGGCGCTGATGGGGGCAAAAGGCTGGACCATTTTTTCAAAAATTACTTTTCCTCATATCAAATGGGCACTGCTTTACGGAATTGTGCTCTGTACAGCAAGGGCAATGGGAGAATTCGGGGCTGTTTCTGTATTGTCCGGTCATCTTCGGGGACTGACCAATACACTGCCTCTTCATGTGGAAATATTATTTAATGAATTTCAGTATGTTCCTGCTTTTGCAGTATCTTCTGTGTTGGTGATCATGGCAGTGATCCTTCTGATCATACGAAGCGTAATGGAACACAATGGTAAAAAGGAGGAAGCCTGATGTACGTGGAATTAAAAGATATCAATAAAACTTTTGGAGATTATAAAGCCTCAGATCATGTGTCTTTTGGAATTGAGAAAGGAAAACTAATCGGGCTTCTGGGACCCAGCGGAAGTGGCAAGACTACCATTCTCCGTATGATCGCAGGGCTGGAACAGCCGGACAGTGGACAGATCATCATTGACGGAAAAGTGGTCAATGATATTCCTGCCAGTGAACGTGGAATTGGATTTGTGTTCCAGAGTTATGCACTGTTTCGCTATATGACGGTATACGATAATATTGCTTTTGGGTTGAAAGTGCAGAAAGTAGAAAAATCTTATATTAAAAAAAGAGTCACAGAACTGATTGAACTGATTGGACTGAAGGGCCTGGAAAAAAGATATCCCAGTCAGTTGTCCGGAGGGCAGAGACAGAGAGTGGCTTTTGCAAGAGCCCTGGCACCTAATCCACAGCTTCTTCTTCTGGACGAACCTTTTGCGGCCATTGATGCAAAAATCCGTCAGGAACTGCGTACCTGGCTGAAAGATATGATCGAAAAACTTGGAATCACCAGTATCTTTGTTACCCATGATCAGGATGAAGCCATTGAGGTGGCTGACGAGATCATTATTACCAACAAAGGACATATTGAACAGAAAGGCAGTCCGGTTGAGGTTTATCAGAGCCCGGAAACTGCTTTCAGTGCATCCTTCTTCGGACAGGCAGCAACAGTAAAAGATTATCATGTTTTTCATTATTTTGGAGATATCCCGGGAGCTGAATACGCTATCGTAAGACCGGAATTTGTGAAAGTTACCAGAAAAAATGAGGTACAGAAGTACCGTAGTTCTGCTTCTGAGGGAGAAGTCCTCCGGGTGGCATTCCGGGGAAGTTATTTTGAACTTCAGATCAAACTGGACGATGTGATCCTGACAGCAAAACGTGGTCTGGACGAGCCCATGGTAAAACAGGGAGAAAAAGTAGATGTATTTGTGCAGAGACTTTTTGTGGTAAAAGAGAACAAAGTACATGCACTGGAGAACAGCTCCACCAGAGAAGATTATCTGGTTATCTGAAAACAGAAAAGTATAATACGAAAAAGTATTTTTTTATATGAAATAATTAGGAAATCAGGTTGTATTCCTAAAAACCTTGTGGTATGATAGGTTAATGGAGGGATTTTAAATGAAAATATCAACAAGAGGACGTTATGCCATCCGGGTTCTGCTGGATTTGGCAGCACATAACAATGGAGAATATATTCCACTTATGGACATTGCAAAAAGACAGGAGATTTCCGAAAAATACCTGGAATCTATCGTGTCCGTACTTAGCAAAAACAAATTTGTAACAGCACTGAGAGGAAAAGGTGGTGGTTACCGTCTGGCAAGAGATCCGGGACAGTATACCATCGGAAGCATCCTGCGTCTGACAGAAGGCTCCCTTGCACCGGTTGCCTGTCTGGAGGATGAGCCAAATCTGTGTGAAAGAGCTGCATCCTGCATGACACTTAAAATGTGGAAAGGCTGTTACAAAGTGATCAACGAATACTTTGACGGAATCACCCTGCAGGATCTACTGGAACAGGACAGCAATGTGGGTGATTATATCATTTGAACCACCAGGCTTTAAAGGCAGTAGGACTGTGAGAATTGCGAAGCAATGGAACAGTCCGTAGGGTGGATAAATTTTAATTTAAATCGTCTGTACAAATACGTGCAGACGATTTTTTTGGAAAAAAACTGGAAAAAACATACATTACCTATTGACATGGTATGTTTATAGGTATATAGTAATACCAACAACAACGAAGGAACAAAAAGAGAACAGAAGCGAGGAATGCTATATATGAGAGAATACGGATTTAATACAACTTTGCTTCATGGATCAGAAGACAAGAATCCTTTTGGAGCCACACAGGTTCCTATTTATCAGTCCAGTGCTTTCCGTCACGATTCAGCAGAAGAACTGGAAAAAATATTTGCAAACAAAACAGTAGGATATTCCTACACCAGAATCAATAATCCTACCATAGAGTCTTTTGAAAGAAGGATGACGAAGCTGGAAGGTGGGATAGGAAGTGTTGCTACCTCCTCCGGAATGTCAGCCTTACATAACGCACTGATGAACATTCTGAGAAACGGAGACCACATTGTTGCAGCAGCAGGACTTTATGGAGGTACAGTAGAACTTCTGGAAGAACTGCAGGCATATGGGATTTGTACCACTTATGTGAGGGAGAATTCCCCGGAAGCTTTTCAGGAGGCAATACATCCTGAGACCAGAGCAGTATTCGCCGAGACCATCAGCAATCCCAAGTTGGATGTGACAGACATCAGAGGCGTAGCAGAGGTTGCACATAAAAATGGAATTCCCTTCCTTATAGATAATACTGTAGCAACCCCTTATTTGGTGAATCCTTTGAAACTTGGAGCAGATGTGGTTATTCATTCCTCATCCAAATACATTAATGGAAGCAGTGATGCGATCAGTGGTATACTGATCAATGGTGGCAGTTTTAAATGGGACAAAGAAAAATATCCCGGTATGGTCCCTTTCCTGAAATATGGTCCCTTCGCTTATCTGGCAAAATTGAGAAACGGACTGTTCAGAAGCACAGGTTCCTGTCTGGCACCACAGAATGCATTTCTGAACAATCTCGGCCTTGAGACTTTGGGACTGCGAATGCGATGTCACTGTAGTAACGCCATGGAGCTGGCAGAGTTCCTTAAAGAACTGGGACATGGGATTACTGTTTCCTACCCGGGACTGAAGGATCATCCATATCACAAGATTGCAGCAGAACAGTTTCATGGTGGATTCGGGGCAATCATTACATTAAGAACCGGAAGTAAGGAACGGGCATTCAGAATCCTGAACGAACTGAAGATTCCCTGGATGGTATCCAACATCGGAGATACCAAAACCCTTGTGATCCATCCATCCAGTACCATAGCAGCACATCTCAGTGAAGAAGAAAAGAATCTCTCAGGTGTGTACGATGATATGATCAGGATCAGCGTGGGAATCGAAGATATTGAAGATTTGAAACAAGACTTTAAACGAGTAATAGAAGGAGAATGATAAAATGTCAAAAGTAGATTACGCAACTCTCAAAAAAGGCGGTTTTATGCGTCAGAAACAGAAAAATAATTTTTCACTCCGCCTTGCCTGTGTAGGCGGAACTCTTACATCTGAAAATCTTAAAAAAATTGCAGAAGTAGCTGAGAAATTTGGAGACGGATATGTACATCTTACTTCCAGACAGGGAGTGGAGATTCCTTTTATAAAGCTGAATGATATTGACGATGTAACTGCTGATCTGGCAAAGGGCGGCTGTAAGCCAGGCGTTTGTGGACCAAGGGTAAGAACCGTTACAGCCTGCCAGGGGAATGCAGTCTGTCCAAGTGGAAACATTAACTCTTATGACATAGCAGTAAAATTAAACGAAAGATACTTTGGAAGAGAACTTCCTCACAAATTCAAATTCGGAGTTACAGGTTGCCAGAACAACTGTCTGAAAGCAGAAGAGAATGATGTAGGAATCAAGGGAGCAGCAAAAGTTCAGTGGAAAGAAGATACATGTATCAACTGCGGTGTCTGCGAAAAAGCCTGCAGGGAAGATGCAATTTCCTTCCAGGATAATAAGCTGGTTCTGGATTATGATAAATGTAACTACTGTGGACGCTGTGCAAAATCCTGTCCGGTGGATGCATGGGATGTTCAGGAAGCATTTCTTGTATCCTTTGGTGGTACCTTCGGAAACCATATCAGCAAGGGAGAAGAGTTCCTTCCACTGATCACTTCTGAGGAGCAGCTGTTCAGAGTGACAGATGCAGCGATCCAGTTTTTTGAAGATCATGCAAAACCAGGGGAAAGATTTAAATTTACCATTGACAGAGCAGGAAAAGACAAACTGTACGAAGTACTGAAAGGAGCTTATGATGGCTGATTATAAAATTGATGATACAGTAGATATTACAGATGTTGTGTGTCCGGTAACCTTTGTAAAAGCCAAGGTTGCACTGGAAGAACTGGATGACGGACAGATCCTTGCAGTTCGTATGAACAATGGAGAACCGGTTCAGAATGTTCCCAGAAGCATCAAGGAAGAAGGACATCAGATCCTGAAACTTACCGATAATGGAGATGACACATATACACTTATCGTAAAGAAAGTGGAGGATGAATGATATGGCACTGAGAATCAATGCAGAGAACTTTGAGGAAAAAGTTCTGAAGGCAGACAGACCGGTACTGGTGGATTTTTATTCGGATACCTGTATCCCCTGCAAGCAGATGGCTGGCATTCTCGGAGATATCGAAGATGAAAACGAAGATGCCATCTATATTTACAAAGTCAATGTCAATTATGACAAAGATCTTGCCGCCAGATACAAAGTCATGGCAGCACCAACAGTAATCGCATTTGTAAACGGTGAAGAAAAAGGACGTACCGTAGGCCTCAAAGAACCAGAAGAAATCGAAACATTATTTGAGAACTATGTCTAATATAAATGTTTTGACGAAGACACGTTTTCACTACCTTCGACTGGTAGCGGTACATAAGTGACCAAAATACGATCACTAAGTACCGACCGTCTCAGAGTGTCTTCTTACAAAAACATTTATTTATACATTATCTACGACAGTAAAATAAAACATAGAAGGGAAATAGTTATGATTGTAAAAGTAGCAGGAGAAAAAAAAGAATATCCGGAAGGACTTACCGTAAAAGAACTGATAGAGAAAGAAAATGTAGAGACACCTCAGTATGTAACTGTAACCATTAATGACGAATTTGTAGAAAGCGGAGCTTTTGAGACAACAGAAGTAAAAGAAGGCGATGAGATCGAATTCCTGTACTTCATGGGAGGAGGAGCTAGATAATGGCATTTACCAACGAACAGTTAGAGCGCTATTCCCGTCACATTATTTTGAAGGAAGTAGGCGCCAAAGGACAGAAAAAACTTCTGAATTCCAGTGTCCTGATCATTGGGGCAGGCGGACTGGGTGCTCCGGCAGCCATGTATCTGGCAGCAGCAGGAGTAGGAACTATCGGAATCGCAGACGCAGATGAAGTAGATCTTTCCAACCTTCAGCGTCAGGTTATCCATACAACCAACGATCTGGGCAAAGCCAAAGTAAAATCAGCCAAAGAGACTATGCAGGCCATCAACCCGGATGTAAAAGTCAATACATATCGTAAATTTATTACTTCCGAAAATATCATGGATATTATCAAAGATTATGATTTTATCATTGACGGAACAGACAATTTTCCGGCAAAATTCCTGATCAACGATGCCTGCGTTATGGCAGAGAAACCTTTTTCTCATGCAGGTATTATCCGTTTTAAAGGACAGTTGATGACCTACGTACCAGGAGAAGGTCCATGCTACAGATGTGTATTCAAAGATCCGCCGCCGAAGGACGCAGTACCAACCTGCAAACAGGCTGGTGTTATCGGGGCCATGGGAGGTGTGATCGGAAGCCTTCAGGCAATGGAAGCCATCAAATACATTATTGGAAAAGGTGATCTCCTTACAGGCAGACTTCTTACCTACGATGCCCTGTCCATGACCTTCCATACTGTCAAACTTCCAACCAACCACAAATGCCCGGTATGCGGTGACCACCCAACCATCACCAAACTCATCGATTACGAACAGGCTGAATGCGACATGCATTAAAAACGAGGTGCAGGCACATGAGACCAGTTGCCTGTAAAATATACAGTTTCGCATAGACAGAGTGTGCATCTATGTGTAGCGAAGCTACGACCCCACCGAGCAAAAATGTTTATATCAATACACAGTGCATAAATAAACAGCTTCATAAGAAAACCCTCTGAGACGGTCGGTACTTAGAAATCGTATTTTGATTTCTTATGTACCGCTACCAGTCGAAGGGAGCGAGAGCGTGTTTTCATTGAACTGTTTATGATATGCACGTCCGTAGCAGACATAAAAGAACGAGGAATATTATGAAAGTTGTTTTGAAGAAATCAGATTATAATATAATTTTATCCTACTGCACCGCCGGTCTCCCCAACGAAGCCTGTGGCCTCCTTGCAGGAACCAAAGAAAACGATACAGTCACAGTCACAAAAGTATATCTCCTTACCAATGTAGATGCCAGCAGAGAACACTTCTCCATGGACCCCAAAGAACAGCTGGCTGCCCTGAAAGATGCCAGAGCCAACGGATACGGAATCGTAGGAAACTTCCATTCCCATCCCGAATCTCCTTCTCGTCCGTCTGAAGAAGACAAAAGACTGGCATTCGATCCATCCATCGAGTATATGATTCTTTCCCTTATGGAAGAAGGCAATCCCGTACTGAAATCTTTCGGCATTGACAAAGAAAAAAACGTGACCATCCATGAAATAGAAATACAGGAATGAGGAATATCAGGATGAAAGATCCTTTACAGATAAAAACCTTACATACAGATGTACTGATCATTGGTGGTGGTACCGCAGGGTGCTATGCGGCACTGACCATCAGCAGAAACTCAGATGCATCTGTACTCATCGCAGAAAAAGCCAATATCAAAAGAAGCGGCTGTCTGGCTGCCGGCGTAAATGCCATCAATGCCTATATCGTAAAAGGACGCAAACCACAGGACTATGTAGACTATGCAACTAACGATGCGGCAGGAATCGTCAGAAATGACCTCCTTCTTACAGCGGCAGAGGAATTCAATCAGGTAACAAAAGACATGGAAGATCTTGGCCTTGTGATACTGAAAGACGAAAATGGCGAATATGTGGCAAGAGGAAATCGTAACATTAAGATCAATGGCGAGAATTTCAAACCACTTCTGGCAGATGCCGTATACAAAAGCAAAAATGTAGATGTACTGAACTACGTAAACATTACAGATCTTCTTACAGAAGATGGCAGAGTTTACGGAGCTGTAGGATTTTCCATTATGGAAGAAACTGCCTATGTGATCCATGCAAAAAAAGTTCTTATTGCTACCGGAGGTGCAGCAGGACTTTACAAGCCAAACAACCCGGGATTTTCCAGACACAAAATGTGGTATCCACCCTTTAATACAGGAGCCGGATATGCTATGGGAATCCGATCCGGTGCAGAGATGACTACTTTTGAAATGCGTTTTATCGCACTTCGCTGTAAAGACACCATCGCACCTACCGGAACCATCGCTCAGGGCGTAAGAGCCAAACAGGTTAACTCCCTTGGTGAAGTATACGAGCAGATTTACGGACTGACAACCAGTCAGAGAGTATACGGAACCGTCAGAGAAAACCAGCTGGGACATGGTCCCTGTTATCTTAAGACTTCCGGTATTACCGAAGAACAGGATCAGGATCTTCTGAAAGCATATCTGAACATGGCACCAAGCCAGACTCTGAAATGGATTGAAAGCGGCAAAATGCCCAATGAACAGGATGTAGAAATCCAGGGAACCGAACCTTATATTGTAGGCGGCCATACAGCCAGTGGATTCTGGGTAGATACCAACAGAGAAACCACCATCCAGGGACTTTTTGCAGCAGGAGATGTGGCAGGAGGATGTCCTCAGAAATATGTAACAGGTGCTCTGGCAGAGGGCAAGATCGCTTCTCTTGCCATTGTGGAACAGCTGAAAAATTCTGATGAAAAAGAAGCTGCATCTTTTGACAATCAGGCAGAAGAAGTCCTGAAAAGCTACGAACAGATCCGAAATACAGAGAACACTTTGTTTGCAGTCGATGATCTGGAAGAGGCCATGCAGAAGGTGATGGATGAATATGCGGGAGGAATTTCCAGTAATTATCAGTTTAATGAAAAACAGCTGGATCTTGCAGAGGAAAAAATCCTGAAATTGAAAGATCTTGCAGAAAAGATTGGTGCAGAAGATATGCATGAATTACTTTTTGCATATGAACTGAAAGAAAGACTTCTTGTCTGTCAGGTGCTGATCGAACATCTGAAAAACAGAAAAGAAACAAGATGGCATTCCTTCAACGAAAATCTGGATCATCCGGAAACAAGCAGAGATTTTGAAAAATATGTAAATTCCAGAATGGAAAACGGTAAGATAAAGATTCTGTTCAGGGAGCTGGTAAAGGGGGATACTTATGAGCATACGAATTCGTGAAGACCGGTGTGTCGGCTGCGGAAAATGTCAGGAAGTATGTCCGGGCACTCTGATCCAGATCAAAGACAGAAAAGCAGTGATGAAATACCCAAAAAACTGCTGGGGCTGTGTATCCTGTGTAAAAGAGTGTAAGACAGGAGCCATTGAATTCTATCTTGGTGCAGACATCGGCGGCATGGGAGGAACCATGAACGTTACCCAGAAAGGTGATCTTCTTAACTGGAATATTACCAGAGCTGACGGAAGCAAAATGGTGATCAGCGTAGACAGAAGAAATTCCAATAAATATTAGTACAGGAGAATATTATGAGTGGATTATCACATTTAGATGAACTGGAAGCAGAAGCAATATATATCATCCGGGAAGTGGCAGCAGAGTGTGAAAAACCTGTTATGCTGTATTCCATTGGAAAGGACAGCTCCGTAATGCTTCATCTGGCAATGAAGGCTTTTTACCCGGAGAAACCGCCTTTCCCTTTCCTTCATGTAAATACTACATGGAAATTCAAAGAAATGATCGAATTTCGTGACAAAACAGCAAAAGATCTGGGAATTGAAATGCTGGAATACATCAATGAAGAGGGTGTAAAACAGGGTATCAATCCTTTTGATCATGGTTCTGCTTATACAGATATCATGAAAACCCAGGCTCTGAAACAGGCTCTCAACAAATATGGTTTCACAGCAGCTTTTGGTGGTGGACGTCGTGATGAGGAAAAAAGTCGTGCAAAAGAAAGAATCTTTTCCTTCCGTAACGAAAACCATGCCTGGGATCCAAAGAATCAGAGACCGGAGATGTGGAAACTTTATAATACAGAGATAAACAAAGGCGAAAGTATTCGTGTATTCCCTATTTCCAACTGGACAGAAAAAGACATCTGGCAGTACATACAGAGAGAAAATATTCCGATTGTTCCTCTTTACTTTGCAAAAGAGCGTCCGATTGTCTACAGAGACGGAAATATTATCATGGTAGATGATGACCGTATGCGTCTGAAACCAGGGGAAAAACCGGAAATGAAAAAAGTTCGTTTCCGTACTCTTGGATGTTATCCTCTGACAGGTGGTATTCTGTCAGATGCAGATACACTGGATGCCATCATTGACGAGACATTAAGTTCTGTAGAGTCTGAGCGTACCAGTCGTGTGATTGATCAGGACGGCGGTGCAGCCAGCATGGAAAAGAGAAAGAGAGAGGGGTACTTCTAGATGA
>URXG01000020.1 GCA_900551715.1 uncultured Blautia sp.
CTTTTTCGTTCTCCATATCAACGCCTGCGATGCGGATGTTTACATCTGCAACTTCCAGACCTGTCATATTCTCAATGGATGATTTTACCTTGTCCTGAACCTTCTTGCTCACTTCAAGGATGTTCTTGCCAAACTCGATGTTCAGGGTAAGATCCACAGATACCACACCTTCAAGGATCGTAACCTTTACGCCCTTTGAAAGGTTCTTTACTCCAAGTTTGCCAACCAGTTCATTGGTGATATTGCCACCCATGGAAGCAACACCTTCTACCTCTGTAGCCGCAAGTCCTGCGATCACAGTAACTACTTCATCGGCGATCTTTACTTCTCCAATACCACCTACATCCTGTAATTTATAAGTTGTTCTTTTTTCTGCCATTCCAAGTCCTCCCTGGGGATTCCCAATCTGTATTGTTGTTACTGTTCATGACCTTCACAGTAACGTATTGTTCTTTTAGCATTGTCTGCTGCTGTTCCTGTATGAATGCAGCCTGATTTCCTATGGATTTAGTATACCAAATATGCTGGCAAATTAAAAGTCTTTATTATTATTCCTTACTGAACTCTGTCAGTACCAGATCCGGGTTTCTGTCCTCTGTCATGCCCACACTCCATGCATTGACAAAGAGAAGCAGCGGATTACCCTTAAGGTCAGTAACTTTCTTCATATCTGAAGTTCCACTGATCTTCGCCACATCAATCTCTTCTTTGTTGGCGATCCAGCGGATATGTTCATATGGCAGGTTTTCCAGACGGATCTCTACATTATATTCATTCTCAAGACGATATTTCAGAACATCAAACTGCAGTACACCTACTACACCGACAATGATTTCTTCCATACCTGTATTAAACTCCTGGAAGATCTGGATAGCACCTTCCTGTGCGATCTGATTGATTCCCTTGACAAACTGTTTACGCTTCATGGTATCCAGCTGACGTACTCTTGCAAAATGTTCCGGTGCAAAAGTAGGAATTCCTTCAAATGCAAATTTCTTTCCAGGTGCACAGATAGTATCACCGATGGAAAAAATGCCTGGGTCAAAAACCCCGATAATATCGCCGGCAAAAGCCTCATCTACCACATGACGGGATTCTGCCATCATCTGCTGTGGCTGAAGAAGACGCATTTTTTTGTCGCCCTGTACATGATAAACTTCCTGAGAAGCATCAAATTTACCGGAGCAGATACGCATAAATGCGATTCTGTCTCTGTGAGCCTTGTTCATGTTGGCCTGGATCTTGAATACAAAAGCGGAAAAATCATCAGACATCGGATCAATCTCACCCTGATCTGACATTCTCGGAAGTGGTGATGTAGTCATCTTAAGAAAATGCTCCAGAAATGTCTCCACACCAAAGTTGGTCAGTGCAGAACCGAAAAATACAGGTGTCATATTTCCCTTACTTACCTGCTCCTGGTCAAAATCCACGCTGGCTCCATCCAGAAGTTCAATCTCTTCCATCAGCTGTTCTCTCTGATCCGGATCTACGATCTCATCCAGTCGTGGATCATCAATGTCGATCTCCTCGATGACTCCTTCTTTGGTTCCTTTCTGTGTATCAGAGAAAGTCAGGACTTTATGGGTATTTCTGTCATAGACACCTCTGAATTTCTTGCCGGAACCGATTGGCCAGTTAATGGGGCATGTGGCGATCCCCAGCTCTTTTTCGATTTCATCCAGAAGATCAAATGTATCATTGGCATCCCGGTCCATTTTGTTGATAAAGGTAAAAATCGGAATATGACGCATAACACAGACTTTGAAAAGCTTTCTGGTCTGTGCCTCTACACCTTTACTTCCGTCGATAACCATAACTGCTGAATCTGCTGCCATCAGGGTTCTGTAAGTATCCTCTGAGAAGTCCTGATGTCCTGGCGTATCCAGAATATTAATACAATAACCGTCATAATGAAACTGTAATACAGAAGAAGTTACGGAAATACCTCTTTCTTTCTCTATTTCCATCCAGTCTGACACTGCATGGCGGGCCGTTGCCTTTCCTTTAACACTTCCGGCCAGATTGATGGCCCCTCCATACAGCAGAAATTTCTCTGTCAGAGTGGTCTTACCTGCATCAGGATGAGAGATAATGGCAAAGGTTCTTCTTTTTTCTATTTCTTTCGCAAACTTAGACACGTCTGGCCTCCTGTTTATAATTATTCATTCCTATTTCTATACAACTTTTTATTCTAGTATATAGAATGCCACACTGTCAAGAAATTTATATATTGAAGTCAGTCTATTGAAGATTAATCATAGATTCCTTTTGTCTGAATTTCCGGTTCTGCTGAAGTTTCCTGATCTTCGCTGCTGTTTTCAGCATCTGTCTGTGTATCCTCACTGGCTGTATCAGAAGCCTCCTGGTCTTCTTCTGAAGTTTCTTCTGTTTTCTCACTCTGATTCAGTGGTGTGATCACAATGTTTTCCGGTGCAATTCCTGTTTTACGTTTTACGATATCTTCAATCTGTGCCCGCTTTGCATCTTCCAGATCTGTATCCGGTACAACCACATCTGCTGTTTCACCGGTCAGATTGACCACCACGTTCTCAAATCCTTTTGCTTCCAGAAGCATCTCTGCAGCAGCTTCTTTTTCTGCCACATCTGTCATGGATACCATGGTGTTCACTGCCTGCTGTTTCTGGTCATCGCCTACTTCTGTGTTATTGAGGATTTCCTGCAGGTCTGCCTTATTTTGAGAACGGACCTGTTCTCTGGAAAGTTTTGCCTGTGCTGCAAAATCAGATGCGGATGTAAGTACGGCTTCTCCCGGAGTACTGCTGACGTCTGTGCTGTCTCCGATACTGCCATCTGCCCCGTTCTCATCCAGAAGGGCTGTTTCATCTGACAGATCATATTCTACCTGATCCAGAATACTGCTGCTGTCTGTACTTGCCTCCTTGTCTTTGAATCCCAGATCCACATCTGCAAAATTCAGATACCCTGCAACTGCAATAAGGATTGCCAGAGATGTGATGATCACCTGATTCTTTTTCACGATTTTTTTCACTTTACTCTCCTCATTTCATTTTCATTATTTTAATTTTATGAGCGTCTACCTGAAATAATGCCATTACTGCCTGTTGAATATTCTGAACAGTGACCGGATCTCCTGCTCCTTCTGCTGCAATAAGTACTCCTGTAATTTCTGTCTCTTCTGACAGATAGAGACTTTTGTTTCCACCTGTCATAACCATGACTTTCACTTTTCCCACACCTTCTACACTTTCCAGTAGATCTGCAAGTTTCTGTTCCACCTGGGACTTTTCTACCTGACTGCCGGTATCCAGAATATTTTTCTGTACAGTAGTAGTTTCACTGGTATGCCTGGATACTGGCATTGCTGCCACTGTCAGAAGAAGTCCCAGAAGCAGCAGCAGTATCCATTGCTGTTTTCCCATTCCCCCCAGTAATGATCTGATACTTTTCTTTTCCGATCTCAAATTCCTGCCAGAGTGCATCTTCCAACCTCCTTTCCTGCTCCTCTGTTATGTTTTTTTGCAGACAGATCACCACTGACAGATTTTCTCCTTCTATATGTACGGTAACTTCTGCCTGTTTTATGCCTGTATTTTCCAGAATTTCAAGAATTCTTTTCTGTATCTCTTTTTCATATTCCCTGTTCAGATAAAACAGCTGCAGTTCCTGCCCCTGCTGCTGATCCAGTCTGGCAGTTTCTTTCTGGTATTCTTCTGAAAACGCCTCTGTGATCTGTGCTGTTTTTCCCATTATGGAAAAGACTGCGGTACACACCATGTAGATAAGAAGAAGTGCCATAAAATTCCGAACATAACGTTCATATTTCTTATTCGGTACCAGCTGAATCACTGAGGTAAAAATAATATAAAAAACTGCCAGATTCCGTACCAGTCCGGTAATCTCCTCTTTCATCCCTGCTCCTTTCTATGAAGCAATACCTGCCATCAGCACAAGAAACGCCAGCATACACAAAATTTCCGCTGTAAAAAGTATACGTAAAAGAAGTACACAGCCTTCCCCCATAGTAGAAAAAGCTCCTACAATCCTCTTATCTGACACCGGCTGTGCCACTGCTGCCAGAAGCCGGTAGATAAAAGACAACAGTCCATAATGTATCACCGGTCCTGCACCAGCCAGCACAAAAGCCAGCAAGATCACTACCCCCAGACTGTTCCTTACCAGAACTGCACTGGTAACTACCAGCTCTGTTACCATGCTTACCGCATTTCCCACTGCCGGAAGTGAACCTGCTGCCTTGCCAAGCATCCCTCTTTTCAGGGAATCCATGACAGGTGCCACCAGATTCCGCACCACCTGAAGTCCCACAGCTGTTGCCAGAAAAGTCTTCTGTCCCCAGCTTATGGCTGTGTAGAGAAGTTCTGCCATTTTGTCCAACATGTCCTCTCTGGAAAGGTGGTTTACCAGCTGGAGGATCACATAAAATCTTGCCCCAGGAAGAAGCAGATTCAGAAGACCCCACTGGATCATCCACACCAGTATCAACACCCCTTCATAAAAAACAGCCGCTGATGCAGCACCAGTGGAGGCAGATACTGTCACAAAATATGCCGGTGCCAGACCACGCATAAATTCTTTCATCCAGGTAACTGTTTTTTCCAGAGAAGCACTCATTCCGAAAAAGGAATCCATAAGGATCATGAATGTCATAAGGTACACCACATAAAAACTGATCTCCCCAATCTGTCCGTTATCAAAAATCTCTGCAAAATTGGCAAAAACAGCTGCCAGAAACATCAGGAACAGAAGTTTTATGATCTGCTCTTTCTCTTCTTCCATCCCTGAAAACAAAAAGCCATACAGAATCCTCTGTACCGCTTCTTTTGATATCTTTTCTTTTCCTGTCATAAAATCAGAGACAGCTTTTTTCAGGGAAAACGATTCTGTTCCCAGCATGTCATCCAGCATCTGCTGTACTTCACCAAGATCCAAATCTTCCAGAATTTCTGTAGCTGTATCCTGATCTGTGTTTTCTGTTTCTCCTAACGCCTTTTCTGTCTCTGACATGGTTGTTCCGGATTCTGCCCCATGTACCTGTTTCGTTCCAGACAGAGTGACTACCGTAAAACTCAGTACTATTCCCATGAAAAAGAGCACTGATATCTTTCTTATTTTTCTTATGAAAAATTTTGATTTTTTCATGTGAGAAATTCCTGTATCATATTCAGAAGTGCCATCAGTACGGGCATACTTAAGACCATTACCGAAAGTTTACAGAACAGTTCGATCTGGGCTGCTGTAGACTGATGTCCTGCGTCCTTACAGATACCTGCTGAAAACTGTCCAATATAAGTTACGCCTATCATTTTTATCAGAGTTGCAAAATATTCCTGGCTTACAGGAAGCATGTCTTTCAGCTGGCTTACTGACTGAAAAAGGTATTCCAGTTTTCCTACAGCCAGTCCCAGAATCATGATGCCGATTCCCATAGTGATAAAACCTGCATATTCCGGTCCTGTACCTTTCAGCAAAAAACCCAGAACAACACCGCAGACTCCAAGAAGTGAAATTTTAATGATATCCATATCTGCTGCTCCTTACTGATATAAACAAATCATGATACCTGCGAATTGTTTCGTGCACTGCACTCCTTTCATAAAACAAACAGTCTCTGAACACTTTCAAATAATTCATAAATATAGGGCACCACCCAGAACAAAACAATAAGAAGCCCGGAAAGGCTTACAAGAAATGCCTCTTCATCTCTTCCACTGTGCTTCAGTATCTGTGAAAGAATGGAAACCAGAATCCCCACTGCTGCTATTTTGAATATGATGCTGACTTCCACTTTGCTTCCTCCCCCATATCTGTCACCACAGAAGGATGACCATCAGAAAACCTCCCATAATTCCAAGAGTTCTGTATATTTTCTTTTTTGATGGAATTGTTGTATGAATTTCTTCAATATGTCTTTTCAGCTCTTCTTCATACAATTCCAGCTGCCGCACTTCAGTCTCCCTGTCCAGATATCCCATTCTGTTTCCAAGGGAACATATAAACTTCTGTTCTTCTGCCGTAACATGCATGTTTTTGATTTCAGCAGAATGTTTTCCACATAAAAGCTGTTCCAGAGTGATTCCTTCCACCGAGCCAAGCTCTTTTGCAAGTTTTTCTGCCAGCTCACGAAAAGGGCCCTGAAGTCTGGGGACAGTTCGCTGAAAAGCTTCTGCCAGAGAACTGTTGCCATAGCGGATCTCACCTTTCAGAGAAATGATCAGAATAAGATACTGTCGGAGATTTTTTTCCCGTAAAGATAATTCCCTGCTGATGGAATATCCTGTTCCCACAGCAGCAGTCAGAATCAGCACAAGCCCCATCACTTTCAGCATGGTCGTCCACTCCTGTCCAGAATCTCTCGGATCTCTCCTGCTTTTTTGCCTCTTCCAAGAATGATATACCGTTCAAATATTTTCATTTCTCCAAGTTTCCGGAACAATGGCTGTTCCATGATATCTTCCAGAGAATTCCCATGAGCTGTTGTGATCAGCTTACAGCCACAGTGGATCACATCTTCCACAGCCCGAAAATCTTCTTCTCTTCCAAGTTCATCGACTGCCACCACCGCAGGTGACATGGAACGGATCAGCATTTTCATACCTTCTGCTTTTGGACATCCATCCAACACGTCGGTCCGTATTCCCAGATCATTCTGGGGAATTCCCTGGTAACAGCCTGCCAGTTCGCTTCTCTCATCCACAACCCCTACTGTCTTTCCCGGGATTCCCTGCCTTCCATTACTGATCTGACGTATAATATCCCGAAGCAAAGTGGTTTTACCGCATCTGGGCGGTGAAAGGATCAGGGTATGGGAGATCCAGTCTTTTTTCTGAATAAAAGGCATCACCCGGTCTGCACAGCCCGGAATCTGATGCGCCAGCCTTATATTCATACAGGAAACATATTTCATTCCCCGGATATGATCTCCATCCAGAATTACTTTTCCGGTTACTCCCACACGATGTCCTCCCTGAATACTCAGGTATCCCTGGCGAAGCTCATCCTCATATGCATAGAGAGAATATCCGCTGATATACTCCAGCGTATTTCTCAGATCATCGGCAGTTACCAGATATGCCGGACCGCTGTTGCCCTTCAGAAAATGTTCTCCTTTTTCTCCTATGAGAAACACTGGTCTCCCTACTCTCAGACGTATCTCGTACAATTTCTCATAGTCCGGTTCTGCTTCTTTCAGAAGTGTCCGGATATTTCCTGTAAGAAGGTTCTGCACAGCTTCTTTCCGGATGGTATTCACCTCCCCTTTACAGTAAATATATGTGGACAATCCTGATTTAGTACGTAAAAAACCACAGCAGGGAACTTTACATCCCCACTGTGGTTCCATATGTACTGATTTAATTGATTTTTTCAACAGCGATACCAAGAAATACTGCCAGTTTTATTCTGCCGGCTGCTTTATTTTCATTACTGAAAAAAGTTTTTATAAAGCAGAACAGATATCTTCCCCAAAAGAGCATAAGGCAGAGCAGCGAAAGTACTCCTGTCTGAAGTGCAGTCTGGAGATACAGACTGTGTGCTTTGGTTGGAAGCTGCTGATACATTCCGGCTCCTGTATTGGCTTTCATTACATAATCTGTCTGCGGAAATTCTGCTGCAAAAGTATCCGGACCACTTCCCCAGAGGCAGATCAATAAAATTCCAAAAAGAACACTCCACAGAACTTTCTGCCATATTTTTCCGGCTGTAACTGCCAGAAAAAATACGATTGGAAAAATTATCACCAGATAAATACCCACATAGTCCGGCGTATAAGAAGCCATATATACTTCTGAATTTTCTCCATAATGAAATCTCAGTGCTTCTTTTACAGAGGAATCCATACCGACCGTAAGAAATGTCTTCCCTGCTTCTGTAGAAAAGAAATCTTTTCCAGTGAACTGTGTCAGTCCACCATATACCAGTAAAGGTATGGCTTCAATAAAAAAGCAACAAAAAACTCCCACGTTTTTTACTATTTTTATCCATAGTAAATCCTGTGGGAGTTGTGGTTTCTGGTTTATTTTACTGTAACAGTTACTCTGGCTTCCTTGCTGCCGGACCGGACTTTAATGACAGCGGTTCCCTTCTTTCTGGCTATAATTGTACCAGTGTTATCTACTGTTGCGATATTTTTGTCAGAAGAACTGTAAACTATTTTCTGTCTGCCTGATACTGGAAGTCTTATTGTAGTAAAGGTACTTTTTCTTCCTGGTCTCAAAGTGATCTCTTCCGGATATGTACGCCATGAATTTTTTTGAAGCAGATGAATCGCTGATGTTTTTACATAATCTTTCTGTACTACTACTGCAAACTGAAAGGTAAATCCGCTTTGGAAACGGAAGGTGATCACTGATTTGCCCGGTGTTTTGCCAACCACTTTCCCATTACGAAATACGGATGCCACTTTCGGTCTGCTGCTGGTCCAGGATACCAGTTTATCATTCATGGAAAGTGCTTTTATGTTTATTTTGACAGCGTAATTTTGTTTCAGTGGAACTCTGGTATTGGATGGGATCTGATACCAGACTTCGGCAGGTATTATCTTTACTGGAATGTCTTTTGCATAAGCACCGTCACAGGATATTTTTATTTTGTAGGTTCCTGATGGCAAACCATAGTTCTCTACTTTCTGATAACTGCCATTTGCTTTTCTTTTGTAAGTTTTTGTTTCCATATGTCCCCATTGCAGATCTTTCAGCTCTCTTTTTATGGTTTCTTTTCCATATGTTACATAGGCTGTAAAACTGCGGAGTAAAAATATATCTGCCTCTTCTCGTAAAATCATACTCTTAGGGACTACATTCTCCAGCCTCAGTGCTGTGGCTTTCGTAAAATTCCGAATCTTTATCTGCTTTTTGGTTCCATAATCATCATTCTTACTTCTGAAACCAATGATATAAGTTTTTCCTTTTTTCAGGTAATATTCTGCCATCTGGGAACTGGAATAATCATTAATCCTGGCCTCGCTGCCTGTTGCTCTGCCATCTTTGTCAATTTCATACAGCCTGCTTACTTCCAAACTTTCATCCATGTTCCAGTCTGTATAATACCAGCCGTTTCTTTCCGGCTTCAGAAAATACCAGTTATAAAAGTAACTTCCTGCTCTGACTTTCTGGCTGCCTGTTTTCAGAACCGGAAGATTATCTACGGATCCCCATCTGACCTTCATTATAAAAGAGGTTTCCAGTTCTTCATCACATGTTATTTTTATCTTATAAGTTCCGGAAAGAAAATCACTTATATAGTACCATCGCATTTCCTTTTTGGTTTCCTGATCAATTGCCTGGATTTTTAGCTTATGACCATAATCATCATATGCAGTCTCTGGTGCAATTGGAATCTGCCTCTTCTTTCCATTATCGTAACTGATTTCCAGCTTTCCCGGAAAATACTTACTGCAATTCTTTTCATTCAGATCCAGATCCATGTTTAACATTTTTCTGTCTGCCAGAAAACGCATTCCTGTCACCTTCGGCAGAACCGGAGTTGGTGTTGGTGTCGCTGTAGGCATAACCGTTGGTTCTTCTACCTGTATGGCACTCTCTTCAATAGTTATGTCAAATTCATTGGATGATGCACCCTGGGGACCCACAAATCCCACACAGTAAGTAACATCTTTCTCCAGAGAATAGGTATATACTTTTGAAGAATCCCTGACTACTTCTACTTTCGTAGCTTGTATATTTTTGTAATTATCACCATTTGCACTGGCCTGATACACGAAATTATCAAAAACCGGTCCGATTGTATATTTCTTTGTTTCCGGTGCTGTAAAGAAATACCATTTTGTTTTGTACTTTGGGCTGATTACTGTATTCTGCCCCAGTTTAAGAACCGGAAGATCTTTCGCCATTCCAACTTCTATTTCATAAGAAAGTTCTTCTGGCAGCTTTTCTCCATTGCAGGTAAAAAGCACTTTATATCGTCCGGTCTCAAGTATGCATTCAGAATCCTGCTGCTGTCCATCTTTCTCGAAATAATAGCCAAACTGATTTCCACAGGTATCTTTTGTCTGATATCCACTGTCAAAAGTAACACTTCCTGTATCCCCATTGTCGTACTGTACATTTAATACCGTATTTTCCACAGATACATCTTCCAGATATACAACAAAAGATTTCTGTGCATTCTCAGAATCTACGCTTATCCCGGTTACAGATGGAGTCTGATTATCTGTATCTGAAAAATCATCCGGATTTTCTGTAGTATTCTCTTTTTCCTGTTCTGGCTGCCCCTGTAAATCACTGGTCTGATCCGGCACTTCTGTAATCAGAGAATTCCCTTCCTGATCCACGTCGCTTCCTGTCTGTTCTGCCTCTATAAAAACTTCCTGGGGTTCTGAAGCCATGGCAGTCATATTTATACTGGTAATTCCCAGAACAGCCGCAATAAATAATGCTACACACTTCTTCCTCATATTTTATCCCTCTTCGCTATCTTATTAACAGGTTTCAGGGAATCTCTATCTCCACATGTTCATATCTCAATTCCAGTGGGGTACGGGACCAGACAGCTCCACTGTAACCTTCTTCCATTTCCAGCATAATATAGCTGCCCTTGTCCATGGGAATAGTACGGAGATCTCTTGCCAGTCCCTCACCGGTCCACTTGATATAAGCCTCCCGAAGAACCCACTGGGCAAAAAAAGCCTTCTCCGGTTCGTCACTTTCCAGAATTTCACGCACCATGTCTGACGGAACCATCCTCTGTACCAGCCGTTCGTAATTTACTTTCCGGTGTTCCTGAATATCAATTCCTACTTCCTGTCCTGCGATCACACACATGACATATTTGCCGGAATGACTGATGTTGTAGTGGATCCTGGGCTGGAGAGTAAGAAAAGGTTTGCCATGCTCCCCCTTGGCTCTGGGTTCAAAAGCCAGCTTCAGCCCAAATTCTTTATAAAGACCTGCTGCAAGAAGTTTCTCTGCTGCCATGTGCTCCATATTTTTGTGCACATATTTTTCCGGTATCTCTGTGTAATAAACAACCGCCTTCATATTCCTGCCTCCTTTAAGAACCGGGAAGGTTCTCGTTTCTTCTCATATTGCTGTCTTACGTAACATAAGGTAAGCTGCTTTCTGGCTCTTGTCATGCCCACATAAAAAAGTCTCCGTTCTTCTTCTATTGCCGGCTCCAGAACTGCCTTTCTGTATGGCATACTGCCCTCATTTACATTCAGAATATATACCTTGTCAAACTCCAGCCCCTTTACACCATGAAGGGTGGACAGCAGTACGCCCTCTCTTTCTTGTTCCTGTTTTCTGGCCTGCTCTTCCAACTTTCTGCTATATTCTTCTATGTAATTTTCCCATTGTTCCAGACTGTCCATACCTCTGGTACTTTCTGTCAGTCTGTCCAGAATTTCGCTTAACTCTTCTGGCTTTATTTTACGATATTCTGCATATTCATGCAAGTATTCTTCATATCCCATGCCCTTCCGGATAAAATTAACGGCAGCATAAGGGGAAAGTCCTTTCAGGATTTTCAGATGGGTTTCCAGCGTAGTGATACGGTCACACATCCAGTCTTTGTCCTTATAATATTCTTTCAGTGCTTCAAAAGAAATATCTGTCATAGGCAAAGCATCCCTGGAAATATAACGGTTAGGACGGTTCATGATCTCCAGAAAATTCCGTCGGCTTCTGTCTCCCTTGGCCATATGCATATAGGCAAGAAGGTTCCGACAGATCCAGTGATGAAAAAGATTGGGTAGTTTCTCTTTCATATAAAATGGAACCTGACGTTCCATAAGGGCTCCTACCAGACCTTCCGCTTCCTGATTGGTCCTCAAAAGAATGGCAGTGTCTTCCAGTCTTTCTTCTTTTTCCAGGCGGTCACGTAATTCTGAAACCACCTGCATAGATTCTTCTCTGGGATTCTGGAATTCCCGCACCAGTATGGCATCTCCCTGAGGATTGGGCGTGGAAAGTTTTTTGGAAAAACGCTTTTTGTTTACACTGATAACTTTCATTGCGGAAGAAAGAATCCTGCTGCTGCACCGATAATTCACATCCAGAAGTACCGTCTCTGCCTCCGGATAATCTCTGGTAAAATTCAGCATGATCTCCGGTCTGGCTCCCCGGAAATGATAAATAGACTGATCATCGTCCCCTACAATAAAAAGATTGTTCCGGGGCAGGGCAAGCATTCGTACAATATCGTACTGTAGCTGATTGATATCCTGAAACTCATCTACCAGGATATATTGAAATTTATTCTGCCATGCAGCCAGAATGTCTTTCCGCTTGTCAAAAAGTTCATAGCAGTACAGCAGCATATCGTCAAAATCCAGTTTTCTTTTTTCCTGACATATCTGACGGTATCCCTGATAAATCTGGCGAAAAACTTCATCTGGGCAGCAGGACGAATAATAATGTTCCAGAGAAATCCGATTCCCTTTTACCACACTGATCTCCTTGGCAATTTCTTCTGTAAAATCACCCTCTTCTGCCAGTTCTCCTCCATAATTCAGAGTAAGCTCTTTCAGGATTCCTGATTTTTCCTCTTCTGAAAGAATGTTGGCGGCAGTAAACCCGTAGGCATGTTTCAAAATTCCATAAAAGACTCCATGAAAAGTTCCAAAAGTCACAGGTGTATACTGTTGTTCTGTAAATGTAAGAAAACGTTCTTTCATTTCTTTGGCTGCTGCCCTGGAAAAAGTCACAACAAGAACAGAGGAAGGCGGTATCTTCCCCTCACTGATCATATATGCAGTTCTTTCTACTATTACGGAGGTTTTCCCCGAACCGGGGCCTGCCAGAACCATCATAGGTCCTGACAGGTGAGCGATTGCTCTTTTTTGAGATGGATTACGTTTCATATTGTTTAATCTCAGATCAGCTGAGCTTTTCGATAGCTGCTTTTACACGCTTGATAGTCTCTTCTTTACCGATGATCTCCATGATCTCAGTTGCACCTGCCGGTGTCATCTGTTTACCGGAAACAGCTGTACGGAGAGGCCACATAACATAACCGTTCTTGTAACCTTTTTCTTTTACGAATGCACTTAAAGATGCAAACAACGGATCATTGGTGTAATCTTCCTGAGCTTCCAGTACAGGAAGTACTTCTTTCAGTACTGCAAGTGATGTTTCTTCGTTTGTTTTCATTTTCTTGTGGCAGTACATTGCAGAATCATATTCCGGAACTTCTTCGAAGAAATCAATCAGTGCAGGAATGTCCGGGAAGGTCTCAATTCTGGTCTGAACCATACCTGCAATCTTGTGGAAATCGTATTCTTTCTTAAGGACCTGTTTCATATATGGAAGTGCTCTCTCATAGAAAGCTTCCGGATCCATTTTCTTGATGTATTCGCCATTCATCCAGCGAAGTTTGGTGATATCAAATACAGCCGGAGATTTGCTGATATGATGATAATCAAATGCCTTAACAAGCTCCGGAAGAGAAAAAATCTCACAGTTGTCCTGCGGGCTCCATCCCAGAAGTGCTACGAAGTTTACTACAGCTTCTGTAACAAATCCCTGATTGATCAGATCTTCGTAAGAAGAATGTCCGGAACGCTTGGACAGCTTCTGGTGCTCTTCATTGGTGATCAGTGGACAGTGAACATAAGTAGGAATTTCCCAGCCAAATGCTTCGTAGATACGGTTATATTTCGGTGCTGAAGAAAGATACTCGTTTCCTCTGACTACATGAGTGATTCCCATAAGATGATCATCTACTACGTTTGCGAAGTTATATGTGGGATATCCGTCAGATTTGATCAGGATCAGGTCTTCCATTTCTTCGTTATTTACAGTGATATCTCCGTAAATAACATCATGGAAGGTAGTGGTTCCTTCTGTCGGCATATTGAAACGGATAACGTGCGGCTCTCCTGCTGCCAGGCGTTTCTCTACTTCTTCTTTGGAAAGATGCAGACATCTCTTATCATAAATTGAGATCTCTTTGCCAGCTACCACACGTTTCATGGATTCCAGTTCTTCCTGTCCGCAGAAGCAATAATAAGCATCTCCCTGCTCAATCAGCTGTTTGGCATATTTCAGGTACAGACCGGAAGCCTGTCTCTCACTCTGTACATATGGACCTACTCCACCGTCTTTGTCTGGTCCTTCATCATGAATAAGTCCTGTTTTTTCCATGGTACGGTAAATAATATCTACGGCACCTTCCATGTAACGTTCCTGGTCTGTATCTTCGATTCTCAGGATAAAATCTCCGTCTTCATGCTTTGCAATCAGATAAGCATATAAGGCTGTACGCAAATTACCTACATGCATACGTCCTGTAGGACTTGGTGCAAATCTTGTTCTGATCTTAGTCATTTTTCTCCATCCTTTCAATTTATAAACTGTCAGATCCTGCATCCACTTATGAAAAATATGTGGAGTCTGACTTTTTAGCTTTTGTATCATTATAACCAAAAATATTCCCTGAGACAAGTCTGCCTCAGGGAGTTTTGGTCAGATTATTTAGTTACTGTTCACTCCGTTCACAGTAACATTATTTATGCTTCAATTCCTCTGCCTCTGAGATATTCGATCACATCTCCTACTGTTGCCAGATCGGTAAGTTCTTCGGCAGGTATCTCTATATTGTATTCATCCTCCAGAGCCATAACCAGCTCAAACAGATCCAGGGAATCAGCTCCCAGGTCGTCCTTAAAAGAGGTATCTGCTGTAATTTCGTTCTCATCGCAGCTTAACTGTTCTGCGATCATTTTTCTCATTTCTTCTAACATTGCGTTTTCTCCTTTATCAAGCATGTTTCGTGATACTTTGTCGTCACTTACTTTGATGTGGAAAGTATATATTCTGCCAAACCATTTGTCAATAGATTTTGCGTTATTTTAGAGAAGCCTTTCCGGCTCCTGAAGTTTGATCTGTCTGGACACGCTCAATGCCAGTCCCATCTCTGCCATCAGGAAAAGAATAGATGTTCCTCCATAGCTTATAAAAGGCAGTGTAACACCTGTATTCGGCATCAGATTCACTACAACGGCAATATTAAAGACTACCTGCAGCGCAATATGGATAAAAATGCCGGTAACCATCAGAGATCCGAACATATCCGGTGCATTCTGTGCAATAAAGAACAGTCTGTACAGAAGATATGCAAAGAGAAGAAGTACGATCACTCCTCCCACAATTCCCAGTTCTTCACATACAATAGAAAAGATCATATCGTTCTGTGCCTCAGGTACACTTCCCAGCTTCTGGATACTGTTACCCAGACCTCTTCCCAGAAATCCGCCGGAACCAATGGCATACAGTGCCTGAATCGTCTGATATCCATCACCGCCTGCATAATCCTCCGGATGAAGCCATACCAGAATACGTCTCAGACGGAAACTGGAACTGGTCTCCATAGAAGAACTCAGTATCACAACAAAGATCACAGCCAGTGCAAGGATTACTCCTGCAATGATCAGGAAAATCTTCGTGTCCGGATGTGCAACAAAAATAAGGCCTGCTGTGATACAGAAGATAATGATGGCTGTACTTAAGTTATCTGTAAATACATATGCAAAAAGAGCCAGTGCCCCGCCCATTCCAGCCAGTATCATGCAGCCTTTCAGTGTCCGTACCTGCTTGCCCATATGGACGATCATATAGGACAGACAGACGACCACCGCGATCTTGGCAATCTCAGAAGGCTGGAAGGAAAGCGGTCCCAGATTCAGCCATCTCCGGGCTCCGTTGGCGCTTCGTCCCAGAGGTGTCTTGACCAGCATCATCAGTCCTGCTGCCAGACCATATAGAATTCCTGTAAACCTGGTAAGAACATGATAATCAATCCTTGAAATGATAAGAGCCACAATAATACATACAAAACTGATAGCCGCCTGTTTCTTAAAATAGTACATATCATCCCCATAGTTCAGCTCTGCCATATAAGAACTGGTACTGTACAGCATGATAAGCCCGAAACAGGTGAGAAGGATAATAACCGCTACCAGATTATAATCATAATAGTGTACTTTTGCTCTCTTTCCGGAATTACTTTGATCCGGAGCAGGGATCAGAGGCTTTCGTTGTTGTTTTGTTTTTTCCATGAAATCACCCATCCCGATTATATCAGAATCCCCCTTTGACTGCAAGAGGCGATGCCATTATGACACCGCCTCTATATTATGCTGTATTATCATTCACATTCTTCACAGCAAGCTCTTTTATTTGATTTTTGTTTCTGTCTGATCATTTATCATCGTCTGATTCAATGGCTGCTGTTTCGATAACGAACTTCACATTTCCGTCCATATCGTCTGTTTTGCCACTGAAGGAAGTATAAGTATTCTTGTCAGAGCAAAGTGCATCCAGACGATCCAGAACATCCTGAAGATCATCGTCTACAACTTCTTTGATCTTCTGGATTCCGTCCTCGTCAAATTCTTTTGTTCCGTCTGCCAGTTTCTTGGCTCCGTCTGCCAGATCACTGATTCCGTCTTTTACCTGTTTGCTTCCGCTGGAAAGAGTACCTGCTCCGCTTACCAGCTGCTGTGTACCAGAAGCCAGCTGACCTGCTCCACTTCTCAGTGTACTGCTGTTTGCAGAAAGTGTGCTTGCCCCGCTGGTAAGCTGACTTGTTGCACTTCCTACTTTGGAGGTTCCTGCTGAAACCTGCTTGCTTGCTTTGTCCAGATCGTTGGCACCTTTTTTCAGAGTCTTGCCACTCTTGGTAAGTTTATCTGCTCCACCGGTAAGGTCTTTGTTATAGGACTGAAGTTTGGTTGCTCCTTTGACCAGCTTATCGGATGATTTAGAAGCTTTTTTGTAGCCTGCATTCAACTGTTCTGATGCCTCTGTAAGTGTTGCTGCACCTTTTGTCAGTTTTTCCAGTTTTTCTTCACTTAAGAGTGATCCTACTTTTTTAGTCAGTGCAGTTACGCCTGTTTTGACTTCTTCTGCACCTGACACTACCGCATCGGCTGCTTTTTTGTCGGTGATTCCTGCAGCACCTTTGATCAGTGTATCGCTGTAACCGTCATCTACTTTGTCCAGATTCTCTGTCAGACCTTTGATCTGCTGCTTCAGAGTTGCATAGGGATCAGAATCTCCTGCTGCATTGATATCATCCAGACCTTCTTGTACTTCTGCAAGACCAGATTTCAGCTGCTGCACTGCATCGCTTGCTGCTGCATTTTCTGCACTCTGTGCACTGACTGCATCAGCTGCTGCCTGTACCTGTGCTGCCTGATCAGAAAGTCCTGATACGCTGCCTGCATGTGCCTCCAGGTTACCTACACCACCCTGTGCGGTAGCCACACCACTGGAGATGGCTCCGATCGCGCTCTGTACTGCACTGTTGACTGCTGCTGCGGAAGCATCATCCATTCCTGACGTATCGATTCCACTGAGGATATCGATTGCTGAGCTTGCCTGATCCAGACCACTGGAAATGGTAGATGCGTCTCCCTGAAGAGCATCTCCTGTTCCTGCTGCTGCACTGACTGCACTTGCTGCGGAAGAAATCTGACCAGCAACAGAACCATCGGTTCCTGCTGAAATAGAATCTGCTGCTGCCTGTGCTGTGGCAAGTCCGCTTGCTACTGCATCTGTACCTTCTGTGGATTCAGAAGAAGCACTTCCGTTCAGCGCTGCATTGATCTGATCCAGACCTGCACGAATCTGTTTGACATTTTTTGCGTAATCACTTGTATTGGAGGCAAATGTCTTGGCACTGGATGCCAGGGATGAAGCTCCATCGGCAAATTTTACAATTCCCTGTACCTGTGTGGGAAGTGCTGTCTGAAGATCCTTTGCATCAGATGCCAGCTGTGTCAGTTCTGTAGCTGCATCGGTAATTCCTACTGCACTCTTGGCAATTCCGTCAATCAGATCACCAATTCCCTCAATATAGGCCTGAATCCCCTGACCAAGGTCGGTAGCACCTTCTACATAGGTCTTGACTCCACCTGCCAGTGTTGTAGTTCCCTCTACATATGATTTGGCACCTGCTGTCAGTGTATTTACACCTTTGTTATATTTGGTAAGCGCACTGCTCAGTGTATTTACACCAGATGCATACTGCTGCACACCGGAAGCAAGTGTATCTGCACCGGATGTATAGGAAGTGACTCCACTGTTTAAAGTAGCTGCACCACTGTTCAGTGTGGTAATACCACTTGACAATGTTCCTACACCATCATCAAATTCTGTATATTTCTCTTTCAGAGTATCAGCACCGTCTGACAGTTCCTGAGAACCATCTACCAGTTTTGTTGCTGCGTCTGTAAGATCATTAATGGAATCTTTCAGGTCGTCCAGTCCATCGATATCGTCTGTATCAATAGAATCCAGCATATCTGTAAGTGCAAATGTGAATGTAGAACTCATAGTAAAATCAGTCACATCTGCCTCCATAGTAAATCCTTCCGGAATATCCACATCTATGTCTTCATCAATGCTCTTCAGATCCAGGCTGTCTGCCAGTCCTGGAAGTCCGATACCAATGGCAATGTTTCTTTTGCCATCGGAAACCACTTTGCCATTATCAACGGTAACATTGGTAAAATTGTCAACAGGAAGGAGCATTGCTGTAGCCATAACAAATGGCGCGTACATATCCTCCGTTTTCTTACCTACTTTTGTTTTATTTTTGACATTATTAGTGTAATTTACTTCTATCTTAAGATGTCCGCTTTTGCCTGCCAGGTCATCCGGACTTACCTGAACTCCATCCAGATAATAGGTAATATTCATGGAAACCGGAAGTTCTTTATTGGATGTACCCTGATAATAAATATCCTTGTCATCGGTGTTCCAGGTAAGTTTGTTTCCGTCCTGACTGAAGGTTTCGTCACCTTTTATGTTTTTGATATCTTTCAGGTCTGAGGTATCTGAAAGGTCACCTGCTGATGCGGAGTTCTTCAGCCAGTCAGATACGGTGATCTCTTCCGGAGTTCCGTCAGCTGCTGCATTTACATATACAGTCTCTTCTTTAGAGATATTGCTGTCAGCTGCCATTACAGGGGTTACTGCCATTACAGCTGCCATTCCGGCCGCCAGAGAAGCTGCCACTGCTTTTTTTCTGTTTCTGTTCATTTTGTACGACTCCTTTTCTGCCATTGGGCTTCATAAAAATATTATTGACTTTAACAGTATTTGTTTTATTTTTTGTCCGGTAAAAATCCTTTGGAAGTACGGACAATGATCGGATCAAAGATCATAAACATTGCAGGAAGAACCACCAATACAACAATTGTACTTACTACTGCACCTCGTGCCAACAATGTACAGATGGAACCGATCATATCAACCTTGGAATACAGGGCAACACCAAAAGTTGCTGCGAAGAAACTGCATCCACTGATAATAATTGACTTCATGGAAAACTTATGTGCAATAGAAATAGAATCTTTCTTGCTCTTTCCAAGATGTCTCTGTTTCTGATAATTACTTGTCATCAGGATCGCATAGTCAACGGTTGCTCCCAGCTGGATGGCACCGATTACGATACTTGCCACAAAGGGAAGGGTAACACCCTGATAATATGGAATTGCCATATTTACAAAAATTGCAAATTCAATAACTGCTACCAGAATAAACGGCAGGGAAATTGATTTGAATACCAGAAGGATGATCACGAAGATGGCTGCAATGGAAAGTATATTTACTCTCTGCAGGTCAATGTCTGTGGTATCCTGAAGGTCTTTCATCAGTGGTGCTTCACCGATAACCATGGATTCTGGGCTGTATTCCTTAACGATCTTCTGGATCTCTGCAAGCTGTGCATTACATTCGTCTGTTGCGGAAGAATATTTGGAGCAGATGAACTGGATCTCATAATCGTCAGATGCAAGCATACTCTTCAGATCAGAAGGAAGCATGGATTCCGGGAATGTGGGGCCGATAAAGGAATTCAGGCCCAGTGCCCATTTGACACCGTCTACTTTGTCCATTTTATTCAGCATTTCTGTTTTCTGCTGACTGTCCAGACCCTCTTTCAGAAGTACCATATGTACGGTACTCATATTAAATTCGTCTTTCAGTTTTTCATTTGCAACATTACTTGGCAATGTTGCAGGAAGAGATTTATCAATATTGTAATAAATCTGTGTATGGTTGTTACCATAAATTGCCGGGAACAGAAGCACCAGAAAAACAATTATCCATACTTTATAATGTTTTGTAATAAATTCAGATGCTCTGTCAAGACTTGGAATCAGAGCTTTATGTCTGGTCTTTTCGATTGCTTTGTCAAAGAGAAGGATCATAGCCGGAAGTATTGTTACACAACAGATGACTCCGATTACAACACCTTTCGCCATTACGATACCCATATCACGACCAAGTGCAAAGGTCATTACACAAAGTGCAAGGAAACCTGCAATAGTAGTTACAGAACTGCCAGCTACGGATTTGAAGGTGTCTGCAATGGCATGAGCCATGGCTCTGTCTTTGTCTTCGTATTTCTTTTTGTATGCTTCAAAGGAGTTCAAAAGAAAAATGGAATAATCCATGGTAACCCCCAGCTGAAGCACTGCTGTCAGGGATTTTGTGATATAACAAACACTTCCCAAGAAAATATTGGATCCAAGGTTATAAAGAACCGCCAGACCTACACTTAAGAGGAACAGGATCGGAACTACCAGTGAATCCATGGAAAGACAGAGAACAAAGAAAGAAAGTACTGCCGCAACTACTACATAGATCGGCATTTCTTCCAGTGCTACATTCTTGATATCGGTAACAACGCCTGACATACCACTGATATAGCATTCTTTGGAAGCTATTTTACGCATCTCTGTTACAGCTTCCATTGCTGCATCAGAGGATGTGGTATTGTCGAAAAGGGCGATCATCATGGTGGCATTGCCTTTAAAAAATACATCTTTTATCTTGGATGGGAGCATATCCACCGGAAAACTCAGGTCAGCCACACTGTCATACCAGAGTACATCTTCCACATGGTCGATATCCTCAAACTGAGCTTTCAGTGCTGCCACATCTTTCATGTCCATGTTCTCTACTACAACCATGGAAAAAGCACCCATTCCGAACTCATCCACCATAATATCCTGACCTTTTACTGTCTCCAGGGATTCCGGAAGATAACTCAGAATATCATAATTAACTCTTGTTGCTGCGATTCCCAATACTGACGGAACCAGAAGCACCAGACCGATCAGTACGATCAGTACTTTGTGCTTTGCAATCCATTTCCCTACCTTAATCATTACTGCCTCCTTAATTTTACTATTTAAGTAATCTTACTGGTTACCTTAACACTTATTGATTATTTCTATCATTTATGACTATCAGTCATTTTTATCATCCGAATAGAGTTATATAATAAAAATGACTATTAGTCAATATCCATTTTCAACAAAATGTCCAAAAATGTTCAGGACATTTTTGCAATATTGACTTTCAGTCATTTTTGGCTATAATAGTTGTTGACTGGTAATTTATCGTTTTTTGTAACCGGGAGGTTTCTGATGGGAAAATTAGAGCTGAATAAAAAGAAAAAAGAAGACGCTCTTTATAATACTGCCTTTGAACTTTTTACCACCAAAGGGCCAAACAAAACCACAATTTCTGACATTGTAGAAAAAGCAGGCGTGGCCAAAGGAACCTTTTATCTGTATTTTAAAGACAAATACGATATCCGTAACAAGCTTGCCTCTCACAAAACTTCAGATCTTTTTTACGATGCCTATCAGGCTGTCCGTCAGAATCAGATAGAGGGATTTTCTGCGCAGCTGCATTTTATGATCGATCATATTCTGGATGCACTGGAAAAGGACTACCAGCTTCTGATCTTTGTTTCCAAAAATCTTTCCTGGGCTGTATTTCAGGCTGCACTGGAAGATGAGATGCCTGACACAGATGTAAAATTTTATGATATGTACCTTCAGCTTCTGAAGGAAGACCATCAGGTATACGAACATCCGGATCTTCTGTTATTCTCTGTGATCGAACTTGCAAGTTCCACCTGTTATAACTGTATCCTTTATCAGCAGCCGGTTCCTTTGGCGGAATACAAGCCTTATCTTCACAAATCTATTGATGGAATACTAAGTAGTTATTTATCACATTCTTAACTTCGCCCATAACAAAAAGCAGCTGATCTTATGATCGCTGCTTTTTGTTATATTCAGATATTCCCATCCTGTGCTGTTTCCAGTTTACCAAGATCGGATGCCTTTTTCAGCACTTCTGCAATTTTTTTATTTCCTGTTCCTATGGTTATTCCTGCATTGATAACCCTTTTACAGGATTCCACCAGTACCATAGCTTCTTTCAACGCCCGGTCACTGATCTCTTCAAAAGGTTTTTCTATAACTGCATGAACTGCCAGAAGTTTTGCAAGCTGGTAATCAATATCATTGGTATAAAGGATTCCGGCAGCAAAAGGAATGTTCTTTTTCTGCAAACTTCGAAAAACAGGAATTCCGGTTCCTCCGGAAGAGATTACCAGCACTTCCGGTTCACCCTCCGGCCGGGGAAGCTCCAGGCTGCCGAACACAGGATCAAAATATCCATTGTCGATTCCATAAAGCTCCCGGATGGTATCTTCTTTAAAAATCGTCTCCGGTTTTCCGTAGTGTGCAATATGGTCACCCTTTACACAGATAATCTTGTCTGCTATTTTTTCAGCCAGATCAATCTCATGAAGGGACATGATCACTGTGATCTTTTTTTTCTTTGCCATGTCTCTGAGAATAGACAGAAGTTCCAGCTTGTATCGTACATCCAGAAAGGAGGTTGGCTCGTCCAGAACAATGATCTCCGGTTCCTGACAGATTGCCCTTGCCAGAAGAACTCTCTGGCGCTGTCCGTCACTGATGGCATTAAAATCTCTGTCACCCAGTTCCTGGGCGTGAACTGCTTCCATGGCTTCATCTACTTTCTGTTCATCCTCTCTGCTGAGGATTCCCAGCTTGCCGGTATAAGGATAACGTCCTGTAGCCACAATATCATGACAGGTCATGAGCTCCGGCTTCATCCGTTCTGTAAGAACCACAGCCATCTTCGTAGACAGATCACGAAAGGACAGTTTGGTAAGATTCTGTTCCGCAATAGAAACATTTCCGGAAATGATCTTTAACTGGCGGGTAATACTTTTCAGGATGGTGGATTTGCCGGCACCGTTAGGTCCGATCAATGCCACGATCTCTCCTTTTTCAATTCCGATACAGATATCATGGATCAGGGCTTTTCCGTTGTAGCCTACTGCCAGATTATCCATACTTATATATTGCTCTGCCATATCACTGTTTTCCTTTCTGGCGTTTTAACATCATTCCAATAACTACCGGTGCGCCGAAAATTGAGGTTACGGTACTGATATTCAGCTCCAGTGGTGCAAAAGCTGTACGTGCGATCAGATCGCTGAGCATACAGAATACAGCTCCCCCCAGAAAAGTTCCAGGTACAACCACCAGTGGTCTGGACGTATTCAGTGCCTGTTTTACCAGATGGGGAACTGCTATTCCCACAAAAGAAATAGGTCCTGCGAAGGCAGTTACTGTTGCAGAAAGAACGCTGGACAGAAGAATCAGTGTCACCCGGAATATTTTTATATTGACACCCATACTCTGTGCATAGGCTTCTCCCAGCTGATAGGCTCCGATAGGCTTGGAAAGCATAAAAGTCAGTGCAACAGCAATTACAATGATCAAAGCTGCGATTTTTACATTGCTCCAGCTCATACCGGAAAAACTTCCCTGTGACCATCCATGAAGGTTTACAATATCTGAATCCTCTGCAAAAGTGACCATAAAGTCAGTAATGGCAGAACAGATATAACCGATCATGGTTCCGGCGATCAGAAGGGTCGCCATATGTTTGATTTTTCTGGACACCAGAAGGATAAACCCTGTGGCAATAAGAGATCCTGCAAAGGCTGCAATAATCAGTGTATAAGAAGATACTTTTCCCCATTTTTCCAGGAAATAGATCATTGCCAGGGCTACCACCATCTTTGCTCCTGATGAGATACCCAGAAGATAAGGACCTGCAATAGGGTTCTCAAAGAAGGTCTGCAGCAGGAATCCGGAAAGAGAAAGTGCTCCTCCCAGAATCGCTGCCATCAGAATACGCGGCATTCGGATTTTCCAGATAATATTGTATTCTGTGTCTGCCCCTTCCCTGAGAAAAATAATCTTCAGAATACGCGATACCGAAATATTGGTGGTACCTGTGTTGATATTTAAGATCAGAATTGCAAAAAGTGCTGCTGCCAGTACTGCAAATACTGCCGCATAACGTGAACGCCGTCGGAAATTCTCCATATGGAAGGTTCCGGTGCTTTCACCTGTCTGTAATTTACTCATAGCTGCTCCTGTAATCAATCAATTTTTGTCATAAAGGTCATCTGGCTTGCATCACCGTCTGTCAGCATCAGATGAAGATCTGTGATCATATTTCCAACAATGTCCGTTGCCTGATAGAGGTATTTGCCTGCGCACCATACATTGCCTTCTTTTACTGCTTTAAAGTCGGCAAAAAGTTCACTCTTCTGGAGAAGCTCATCCACACTGTTGATGGGATCGTCAATGGTTCCGTTGTATACCAGATAATCTGCATCAATTGCCTGTGTATAAAATTCTTCCATGGTCATGGGCACCGAAGATCTCTTGGTCTCCTCTTCAGGATCTACCTGCATTGGTACATATCTGCCTCCGGCGATCTCGATCATCTTTGGAACATAATCTGTAGGTTTTCTTACCACTACGGAACCATCTGTACTGATATAAAAGAACGCAACTGTTTTCTCTGTATTTTTGAAGTCCTTCAGATCAGAAATTACTTTTGCCTGCTCATCAAAAAACGCCTTTGCTTCTTCTCTCTTATCTACCATTTCTGCATATACTTTGATCCACTCAGTTCTTCCAAGAGGATGGCTTTCGTAGCTGGAACGGTCTGTAAATACAGGAATTCCCATCTGCTCGATCATCTCCTGTACCTTAGGGGTATGAAGGATCATAGTTGATTCAATTGCCAGGTTACATTCGGAGTTTACCAGGAGTTCATAATCCGGTTCACTGTATTTTCCTGCAAAAACAATGCTTCCATCTTCCATTGCCTGTTTCGCTGCGTCTACATACCAGCCAGATGCCTGCAGGGAAGAAAACTTAATGCTGTCCAGAGCATCCAGGGAAGAAAACAGAGACATGGCTGAAGTAGCAGCCAGATAAATCTTGTCCAGAGGTTTCTGAAGTACTACAATATCGCTGTCCAGCCCATCCGGTGCTGTCTTTCCCTCCGGTACCAGAAGAAACTGTCCACTATCTGGCACATCGATCAGTGTATAATCATCATTATAATAATAAATATGGAAGCATTCTGCAAATTCGTTCTGCATTTCTGACTGAAAAGTCAGTCCCGGAATCTCCGGTGCAGAAGAGGAAGAAGAATCTGAATCCGCTGCTTTTACCTTTACAGATGGACTGATGATCCCTGCCATCAGAAGGCATACAGCCATCATTACTGCCCATAAAGCCTTTATACTTTTTTTATTCATTTTCAGTTGTATCCTCCGATTCTGTTTTATCTTCTGAATTCTGGTCATTGCTGTGTCCGTTTACTGCGGATTCATAAAGTTTTTCTGCTTCTTTCTCACAGCCAAACAAAGCACCGTAAACTTTACTCCACTCATATTTTGCCAGTACATCTTTCTCGTCTTTGGAACGGTCAAGGATCATTGGAATCTTGAGAATAGCAAATTTTTCTGCCAGGGCTGTCATAGCCGGATATTTATTCTCTGTATCAGAAGTATCACCAGTGCTGTCATCTGTCTTTTCTTTCATGACATCAGAAGGTATAATGGCAAGTTTGCATTTATTTTTTACCAGATCTTTCAAATTGGCTTTATCATAAGTTCCAACAGAAACAACATCACCTTTTTTCAGGGATGCTTTAATGGTATCGACCTTACAGTCATCTTCTGTTGCAGAAACAGCAGAAATATTCTTATCTCCACCGATCTTGTCGATCATTTCCAGTGCAACGTCAGAAGCTACATAGGTTTTGTCCATCGGCAGCTGAATCACAATAATGGATTTATCGATTCCTGCAGGAATCTGATCTGTCTTATCCTCCGGTACAAGAAGATAACGGATAACATCCTGTTTATAAAGTTTCGCATAATCCTGTTCTGCAGCTGAAGAACCTTCTTCTCCGTCTGAAACAGGTGCTTTTGAAGAAGATACATCCTGAGATGTTTTTTCTGTAGCAGAACTTTCTCCATCAGATGTATCTGTGGCAGTCTGTGTATTATTGCTCTGTGTAAGATCCACACTGTCCTTGCTAAATTCATCATTCAGAGAAACCTCCAGCACTGTCATATCATTGCTGTAATAATGGATCTTGAACATTTTGGAATGCTCCAGTTTCAGAGAACTCATATATTCCAGTCCTGTGATCTTCGGTGCTGCATCGTCTTTGTATACAGTACCTGCATCTGTTTTGGCTTCTTCTCCATCTGCTACCTTCTTTGCACTTCCTGCTGCAGTTGCAGAAACTTTGCTTCCGGAACCTGAACTGCTTCCGTCTGTACTATCCGGAATATCCATACCAAAATACAGAGTATATTCAATTTCATATGGTTTGGACATTGCTGTGGTGCATCCAACAACTTTATTATTAGCATTAAGCTGAACAGGAATCTTGAAAGTAGTATAGTCGCTTCCCTGAGATTCCGGATCATACTGATTACCACTTGCTTTCAGATAAACCCATTTGCCACTGCTGAATGTCACATAGGCCCATGCCTGTCCATCTTCTACACTGATCTTGTCACAGGTGATATTCAGTCCATGGGTTCCTGTTCCACCAGACCATGAAAAAGTAAACTGATCGGAACCATATTCTCCATCTTTCAGACCACCTGCGGAAGTATCTACCTGGCTTGTCTTTCCGTCTGTTTTTGACTGGTACTTATTACTGCCGGAACTGTTTCCTCCTGAACTGTTTCCACCTGATCCTGACCCGGGACCAGAGCCACTGCCATTAGACTGCTTTGGTGTTGGAGTTGGAGTTTTGGTTGGTTTCTTTGCAGGTGTGGGGGTAGGCGTATCTTTGCCTGAACTGCTGCTGTCTACATTGAACTTCAGCGTATGATCATACCACATCTTGTCTTTTTCGCCTGCTTCGTAGTAACGTTTGGAACGGGCTGCCAGTTTAATTTCTTTATTCAGTCCGGAAAGAGGAACTTTGTAAGTATATTTACCATTAGAATCAACCTTGCATGGAATAAGTGCACTGTCTTTTGCTTTCAGCGCTTCTTCCTTTGTTCCCAGAAACAGTCTGTCATAGCCAGTACCACTTAATGTAATTGTTGCAGTAAGCTTGCCGTTTTTTACTTTGATCTTACAGTCAGTGATCTTGAACATGGTAGCAGTGCCTGATACATGTGTTACAGCTCCTGTATATGTTCCATCTTTTGGAATATCACTGGATGGTTTGGTAGTTGGCTTCGGTGTAGGAGTTGCAGTTGGCTTCACAGTAGGAGTGGGAGTTGCAGTCACCGTATCCGGGGTATCAGAACCACTCTTTGTGATATGGATGGTATACTCAATATCATGAGGTTCTGTCATGGCTATGGTAGTTCCTGTGATCACCATATCTGTATTTAAAACCACCGGTATTTCGAAAAAAGAACCTCCATTGTTACTTGTAGGTTTATATTCTGTACCATTTACCACCAGTTTGGTGAACTTATCACTGCTAAATTTGATAGTTGCATAAGTTTTTCCATTTTTTACAGTAATGCCTTCACAGGTGATTTTTGTCTTACCAGTGCCACCCTCAAATGAAAATTTATCTGCTGTGTAAGTACCATCTGCCAGTGAAGTTTCTGATGTACCGGCAGTCTCTGTATCTTCTTCTGTACTGTCACTGTCCTCTTCCAAAGCTCCTATTTTATAAGAATCATCGGTATCGGAAGTTTTCTCATCTTCTTTTGTTTCCAGATCTTCTATTTTCCAGATGGAATCATCTACTTCTGTACTCTTCGAGATGGTTCCCTCTCCTGAATTATCTGCTGTGTCTTCTGTTTCTGTCTCCTGGTTTTCTTCCTGAGCATCCGTATCGGTATCTGATGTATCTACTGATGCACTCTCTTGTTCTGCACTGGAAGGAAGCATAAGATAAAGCTCTTCATCTGTATACCAGCTACCTGTTTCGCTGTTTCCTGGAACATAAGCAGCTTTCTCTCCCAGATACTGAGGATCTATGTAAAAATAATAATGGACTCTGCCATTTTCATCTTGTATTCCCTCAATTACAGGAGTTTTATCTTCGTCTGTTCTGTTTCCTATATATAACCGATCAAAAGCTGCATTCTCTGATACCAGTTCGATCAAAACTGAATCCCCATCCCACACAGCCTTCTTTTCTGTAATGCTCAGAAATGTTTCATTTACAGCATCGGTATCCTGTTCTGTATCTGGTTTCTGGTCTACATTCTGATTTGTTTCTTTTTCTGTTTCTTCAGTGTTTTTTTCATCAGTTTCATTCTCTGATGTGCCATCATTATTTTCCTGCACTTTCTCGTTTTCTGCAAATACAGAAACTGTAGTCTGTGGCACTGCAGTCATACTCAGTGCAAGAAATGCCGCAAGAAATTTTTTCGCATGCATGTTTACATCTCCTTTTGTTTAAAATGCTGCGTTTTTATACTACTGAATATAGGATTTTTCCAAAATAGAAAGCCTACTCCCCAATGAAGATGAGTAGACTTTATTCGCATAAATAAGACATCCTCTCATAATAAAAAGTAACAGGATGTTTGTTTTGTGAATTTCTGCTTTCTTCGGAAGCTGTTCACCAACCCTCCAGCAGGTTTCCTGGCTTGCAGAGTGTCCTGTGACCACGCCTTCTCACACTGTTTCTGTGCAATGGCTTCTGCGGTCTTCTCTTGCGCTTACAGTGACCGGATCGCTCAGGATTCTCACCTGATTCCCTATTACCTGCTCTGGCAGCACTGGAGTTCCTATATTTTGTTCTATTATAACAATATATCCTGCAAGGTGCAATAGTTGTAATTTGATATAAGAAAAGATATTCAACAAATTATCAGAAAACGTTGTTTTATTTTTCTATTTCTTTGATTAATATTTGTCATTCTGAGTAATAAGTGTTATGATAACGTTATGGATTGTTATGCGCGGAACACTCCAGGCACACCAGACAGAATTATGTCTGAATCTATCTATATAAGGAGATCATATTATGAAGCAAAGAAGTAAAATTCTGTTAGCACTGCTTCTCAGCGCATCAGTAGCCACTACCCCGATTGCATCAGTTTCAGTTTTTGCGGAAGATCTGGATTTTGTAGCAGTTGAGGACAACACAGACACATCAGCGGAGGATGATTTTGATTCTGAGGAGACTTCTGTTATCGCGGAGGATAATACAGAAGCAGATGATTTCGCTTCAGAAGAGGCCAATCTGTTCAGTGCAGGAGAAGGAGACACTACTGCAGACGCAACAGATCAGGCTGACGCAACCGAAGCCAAAACGCATTCCATCAAAGTCACTGTAATCAACAGCTCAGGTGCTGTTTCCGGTATGTATGCTATGGACAGTGTTGTTGTTACCAGACAGGAAGACGGAACTTATCTGGTAAGAATGCATCAGACAAACGTAAATAGAAACTATATGGCGCTTACCAACGATTCCACCAAAGCAACCAACCATGAAGTAGACTGGTATGTTGCAGGTGGTGAGGATGGATACTGGTACACTATCCCTGTTGCCAATCTGACAGATCCTGTTTATGCATGTTTCAGCTACACTAAAAATGTAAATGCCGGTAAGAAATGGGGCAACGCACAAACCATTACTTTTGATGTTTCTTCTATGGCTGAAACTAACGAAGCAGACGCAGTTGCATCTGATATGAACGTAGAAAAAGCTTCTGTTTCTGCTACAGAAGTTGCACTGGATACAACAACCAAGGCACTGGAACCAGGGGGCTCTTTCAAACTGACACCTACTCTTACACCATCCAATACTACGGACACTGTAGCATGGGCATCCAGTGACAATGATGTTGCCACAGTAACCGAAGATGGTACTGTAACAGCAGTAAAAACAGGTTCTGCAGTGATCACTGCCACTGCCGGAAACGTAAAAGCAGAATGTACAGTTACTGTTTCCAATACACATGCCATCAATGTTACTGTAAACAACAAAACCACTGGCATTTATGCTTTCAAAAATGTAGTTATCACCAAACAGGAGGATGGCACCTATCTTGTAAGAATGCAGGGCGTTGACAGTGTCAGAGATTATATTGCATTTGCAGATGGCACAGCAAAAACCGATCTTGTACCGGTTTACAATCATGAAGTTGAATGGCATCGCGGCAAAGTTACCACTACTACCGATGATACCGGCAAAGAAGTAAAAGAAGTTACCTATACAGTTCCTGTAAAATCTCTTACAGACCCAATTTATGTAGCATTCAGCAGCGAACAGAACTTAAATGACCCATGGAAGAAACCGGAAAAAAGATGGAACGGAGCATATCTTCTGAAATTTGATGTGGACTCCATGACAGACACTACAGAGGGAGAAGCTGTTGCTTCTGATATCAATGCAGTACCGGCTACTGTTACCAAGACAGTTCTTACTGCAAACAACACTACAGCAATGTTCAATGTTACTGATGCTCTCCTGACAAAAGATACTGAAAATGGAAACACCTTAACTGTAACTCTTCATGGAACAGGTTATCATTACCTCTACAAAGGAACATACGAAGAAGCTGTTGCCAACGGAGATAACAGAGACAACTGGATCGCAGGTGAACTGGTTGACGGCAAATGGCAGTTCAAAATCCCTGTAGCAAATGACGAAACCTTCCTTCCGATCGTAGCCATCTCCAACAGCTACCTGACCAAATACGAAAATGGCCAGAACTCTCTGGAAAGAGCTTTCTATCCACGTCAGGCTGTCATTGACGAAGCTGCTGCCACCTTAACTACCGGTGACTATGATCATACCAAAGATCTGACTGTAAACAACAGTGTAAAAATGTTTAAAGTAGATGCTGCTACCCTTGAAACTATCGGTGGACCAAACTCCAACGGTTATAAAGAAGTCCTTCACCTTACCATGGGAAGTGACAGCTTTGACAAAGTTTTCATCGGCTCTGCTGAAGATGCAGCAAAAGCTGAAACAACTACCGATATCACCGAAAGAAAAGCAGATCTTACTGTAAAAGCTAACGCTATGGGTGGTACAACTACTACAGATTACCTGGATAAAGAAGTCACTTTCTCTTTCCATTCTGTAAAGAATGATTCCTGGTATGAAAGAGTATTCAACATCAGCAAAGCAAACGGTACCCTGACCATTACACCAGTTCAGGTTCCTGCTACAGCGATCACTCTCAATGCAACCAGCCAGAAACTGACAGAAGGCAAAACTGTTACATTAGCAGCAACTGTTACACCGGCAGATACAACAGATGCTGTTGTATGGACTTCCAGTAATACAAAAGTTGCTACCGTATCTGCTGACGGTGTTGTAACGGCTGTCAAAGAAGGGACTGCTGTGATCACCGCTACTGCCGGAAACGTAAAAGCCACATGCAAAATCACTGTTTCCAAAGCAGTCGTTAAAGTTACAAAGGTCAGCGTTACAGCTTCTGCCCGCAACATTGCAGCAGGCAAAAAAGTACAGCTGAAAGCTGCTGTAGCTCCATCCAAGGCTACAAACAAAGCCGTAACATGGAAATCCAGCAATACCAAAGTTGCTACTGTAAGCTCCAAAGGTGTTGTAACCTTCAGCAAAAAAGCAGGCGGAAAGAAAGTAACCATCACTGCTACTGCCAAAGACGGAAGCAAGAAATACGGAAAGATCACTCTTACCTGTATGAAAGGTTCTGTGAAGAAGATCACACTTTCCGGTGTCAAAACACTTAAAGCCGGCAAGACCGCAAAGGTAAAAGCAAAAGTTACTACCATGAACGGTAAGGCAAACAAAACTCTTACCTGGACATCCAGCAACACAAAAATTGCTACTGTTGACAAAAACGGTAAAGTCAAAGCAGTCAAAGGCAAAAAAGGTACTGTTACCATCACTGCCAGAGCAACTGACGGATCAGGCAAAAAAGCAACTATCAAGATCAAAGTGAGATAATCTTCTCTCATTTTGATAATATTGTAACATACAGAGAACCTGCCACTGGCAGCTTCTCTTGCATACTTCGGCATAAAAAATATCCTGGCGGATTCAGATATCTGAATCTGTTCAGGATATTTTTTGTTACTGTTATATTATTATTGTTTTAATTTTACTATTCTATCTGTTGCTATTACAGGTTTTATTTACAATATTTATTTTTCTGTTTTTTCTTCCAGTTCTTCTTCTAATGTATTTACTGTATCATCATCTTTTTCCGGATTGGAAATCTTTACTTTATGATCATACCATTTGCCCTTTGTTCCAATAAGCGCAAGATCAAATTCTTCATCAATATTCTCAACCGGAATATCAAATCCATAAACTTCCTCTGTCATTCCATCGCTGTATGTGACAGTATCTGTGGTAGGCTCCAGAAGTTTTGCCCCATCTTTCTGTGCATCTTCTGCTGTTCCAACGAAAAGATTTACGATATGTTTGGAAGCCAGACTTACATGAAAAGTCATTTCTCCGTCTTTTACTGTCAGGATGCCTTTTCCGTCATTTGCTTCGTTTGCATGGAACATACCGCTGTCTGAATCAAATTCCGCAACATAAGTACCATCTTCAAGAGCTGTATCTTCTGATGTCTCTGTTTTTTCTTCTTTTGTCTCTTCTGCTGAATCCTCTTTGACTGTAGCAGTTGCTGCCTTGGCTCCTGCTGCCATAACAGGACTGAAAGAGCCAAACACCATAACTCCACACAATGCACATGTCATCATAGCCAGTGAACGTTTCATAATAAACTTCCTCCTTGGTAATAAATATTTAAAAGAAACTGCCCGGAAGTCATGATAACTCACCGGGCAGCTGTATCTTACATTAAACGTAAATCATTATCTGTTATGATTATTCAGCAGCCTCTGTATCTTCTGCTGTGTCATCTGTTACTTCTGTGTCTGCATCTGCTGAAGCCTCTTCTCCATCGTCAGCGGCATCATCAGCTGCTCCAAGAGAATCAATAGCATCTTTTGTATGAGCTACATACAGATCTTCTACTGCCTGAATTCTTCCAAGTCCGGCAATCTGAGTATCTACTGTGTCAAATGCACCTGCTGCTTCAAACTGGCTCTTCCAGGAATCTTCATCATCGCCAGCCATATCGTTGTTTGCATGATCACCGGCAACAACCATCAGCGGACGGAGAACAACTTTCTTGAATCCGGCATCTTTGATCTTCTCAATAACTGCCTGGCATTCTGTATCTTCCGGTTTACCTTCTACAGTTCCAATGAAAGCGTTGGTAAATCCAAGGTCTTCCATCTGTGTCTGCATCTGATCATATGTAATATTCGCTGTATGAGAAGTTCCATGTCCCATAAATACAAATGCTGTTCCGTCATCTGCTGCAGCAGCCATATCATCATATCCGGCTTCTTCACATGCTGCATCTGTAATAGCCTGTGCAACAGCTTTCTTGTCATCGTTGATCACAGTTGCATCATCACCAACTTCGCCAAGCATTGGCTCTGCGATTGCTACAGATTCGAATTTATCTTTGTAACCATCAACAACTCCTGCCATTTCATCATATTCAGCACCATGCATCAGATGTGTAGGCTGAATAACCAGATTCTTAACACCGTTGTCTACTGCACGCTGAAGTGCCTGATCCATATTGTCGATATTTTCCTGATCTCTTGCTTCTACATGATTAATAATGATCTGAGCTGTAAATGCTCTTCTTACTGACCAATCCGGATATGCTTTCTGAAGTGCATCTTCGATTCCTTTGATATCCTGTGCACGACTGTCATTAAAAGAAGTACCAAAACTTACAACAAGAAGTTCGTTTTCACCAATCTCATCCTGATTGCGAGGATCATCCTTAGATGCATCGCCTGTATCAGCACCAAAATATTCCGGGCTTGCTTCTTCGCCTTCTACCAGTTCTTTCTGAGCATCAGTAAGTGCATCCCATGCATCTTTTGCAGCCTTACAGTCCTCATCTGTTGTATCTGTTCTTTCCTGAACATAGATCTTGTCGATAAGTGCTGCTACATTGTCTGCTGCTGCCTGATCGTCAGAAGTCTCTGCACTGTCATCAGCCTCTGCTGCATCATCAGCTGCAGCCTCTTCGGTAGCCTCTGCTGCGGTATCATCGGAAGCCATAACTCCTACTCCACCCATCATGGATACAGTTGTTGCTGCCAGTAAAATGGCAAGTGCTTTTACAGTTTTGTTCTTCATGTTTTCATCCTCCTTAAAATCTTAGAAGACACGGTACCAAAACATGCAAACCAAACTGCAACAAAAAACCCCTTTTACATATAGCAAAAGGGTCCCTGGTAACAGATAAACGGTACAATCAATTACTCGTGACTCGGAATGCATATTCCTATACCGACAACAGGCAGGTTTCCTGGCTTATGGTTCACAGTAGTAATCTGCCTTCCCGGTTTCCCAGTGGCTGTGATCTGCACCTAGATCACCACTCCCCAAATACAGTGACGAGATCGTACAGGATTCTCACCTGTTTCACTTTTAACTAAAAATCAGCACCTGCTATCTTCTATATTTAGTTTACTGTCAGGATAGCACATCTTATAAAAAAATACAATAGTTTGTCTGTTTTTTTAACGAACTTTTCAACAAATCCCAGGACCAGAAAGCCCACTAAGATTCCTCCTACTTTTCAAAGGCAGCCTTGATGCTGTCATAGTGAAGGAATTTCCCTTCTGCTGCGAATGTCTTTATCTGCTCCAGTGTGGCAAACATATATCCGTCGGTTTCCTCTGCCTGAAGATGAAGGTCTTTTTCATCAATGTCCATAATAAAACGATATACATCTACAAAATAGTTATCGCCTTCTCCCGGATTTTCTCTTTTATAAGTAAAAAGGTAGCCTCCATCTGCCCCGGAAACATCCAGCCCGGTCTCTTCTCTTACTTCCCGGAGTACTGCTTCTCCAGAAGGCTCTCCTGCCTGTGCTGCACCACCGGATACTTCCCACCAGCCCGGAGCCCAGGCTTTCGTCATCACACGCTTAGTAATAAGAAATGTTCCGTCCGGTCTGCCGACCACCCCAAGTACTGTCAGGTGATATTCTCCGTCTTTCAGGCACCAGTCATTACGCTTCATTGTTCTTCCTGTTGGTTTTTTGTCTGCATCATAGATGTCCCATAATTCCATTTCGGTTTCTCCTTTGACCTCTTCTTATCTGCGAAATTTTATTTGATCACATATGCATTAACGATTTCACCATAATATGCCACATGGGTGTCTTTATTGGAACCTGTGGACAGACTGTCTACATCCTGTGGGTAAAATTTTGCTCTTGCTTCCTCTGTCATGGCTGACATATCCTGTTTCTGTTTGTAAATCACTTTGCATTCCAGGGTCAGTGGCAGCTCTTTGATTCCTGGTGTAGAAACCATCTCCGGCTCTACATAAGTAAGCCCCAGTTCTTTTGCCTTATCCACATCTCTGCCAGATTTTGAACCACAAAATCCAAGGATCTTTTTAGCGCTGTCATCTATAGGAATGCTGACGGTAAATTCGCCATTTTTTTCCAGAAGGCTTCTTGTAAAACGATTTTCCCGGATAAAAGTAACAAAAACAGGTTTTGCCCATTCAATTCCTACCATACCCCAGGAAATCGTCATGGAATTAACTCTGCCTTCTGCTTTACCGGTGATCAGCACGCCGGATCTGATTCCTTTCAGTATCTCTCCCATATATTCATACACATCTATTTTTTCTTTCATTTCAACTTTCTCCTCTGCTGTTTTTACTTAATCATAAGATAAAAAAATCCCTTGTGCAAGATTTAATTGTTTTATAAATTCATTTTGTTATTTCTTAAACATAGAGATTCCCCGGCAAAAACCGGGGAAATCTGAGTTTTAATTTTTACAGGAAGCTTCACAGGGAATATCAAAACTTGCATTAAATGCATAGAAATTCTTTTCATTCAATTGTTCCTGAAGAGCACGAAGTGCTTCACCGAAACGCTGGAAGTGAACGATTTCCCGGGCTCTCAGGAATCGGATAGGATCTGCTATTTCCGGAATATCCCGTACAACCCGAAGAATGTTGTCATAAGTGGAACGAGCTTTCTGTTCTGGTGCGACCTCGTAAGAACAACATAGCTGGAAACCCTTGAAAACACGCCATTTTGCGTAGGACAAGCCTTTTCCTGCTACGATTGCATAAGAACAAAAACATAGAAAAA
>URXG01000021.1 GCA_900551715.1 uncultured Blautia sp.
GTCGTAAAAAGAAATATTCTGTTAAGAAATATTTACAAAAGAGTAAAAGTTTCATCGGCTATAAAATAAATCATAGAATAAGTTTGTAATATAATTGTTTTGTATAAATTGTAGATTATTTGAGATAGATAGAGGTGTGATCATGACTATGAAGAGGAATAATAAAAAAAATATACATATATTAGCAGTGGCAGCAATGACAGCAGCACTTATGACTAGTCAGATACCGGCAACGATGGTTTTTGGTGCGGAATCATCTGTCAGTGTCAGCAGTCTGATACCTGATAACGTAACAGTTGAGCAGTCAGTTCCTCTTTCGGATATTGCCCTTCCTTCCAGTGATTATGGAACTCTTTCCTGGGTGGATGGTTCCTGCGTTCCCTCATCCAGGGTCCAGTCTTATGATGTGGTATTTCGCCCATATAATACAGCAGATCTGGCGGGAATTTCCGGCTGGGATGGACAGTCAGATGTAATTTACAGTAGTGTAACAGTTGTAGTCAGCAGTATCAGTAGTGAAGAAAATTCAGAAAATTCAGAAGACTATCAGAACGGAGATAATTCAGGACAGGATAATCAGCAGGACTTCAACTATTCAGAAGAACCTTCAGGGGATAATTATGAGAATAAAGAGCAGGATCCGGAAGTGACAGAAACACCTGAAAAAGAAGCAGAAATAACAGAGAATCCGGAAGCAACGGACACTCCTGAGGTTACAGAGGTTCCGGACGCAATAGAAACACCAGAGATCACAGAGAGTCCGGAAGTAACAGAGAACCCTGAGATCACAGAGATTCCAGATGCAACAGAAACACCAGAGGTTACAGAGATTCCAGATGCAACAGAAACACCAGAAGTGACGGCTACCCCGGAAACCACACCGGCAGCTGACAAAGACAATATTTTTGATGGGAAACAGAAAAAGATTTCCAAAGATGCGCGTCCTCAGAAAGCAGAAGACAACCTTACTGAAGAAGAAAAAGAAGAGATGGCTTCTCAGAACCATTCCTGTAATGGAATTTCTGTGTCAGGCATCAACCTGCCATGGTATGTGCAGTTTCGTGTAGCCAGCGGTGAAAACTATGAATTTACCAATGAAGAAGCAGCTAATTTGTTCAAATCTTATGAATTTGAACTCTGGGATACAAAGAATAACACAGAATATGAGATTCCAGATGGCGAATACCTCAGTGTGACAGTTCCTGTAAAGGCGGGATATGATTATACAATTGAGCATCTTCTGGACAGTGGTGCTATGGAAACGATTGTTCCAAGTGTAGAGGGAAGTACTATGGTATTCAGCACACATTCTTTCAGTCCTTTTGGGATTGCAGGAAGCAAGGCACTGATTGGTGAGGATATTGAAGACAAGAACTATGGCACAGGTGATAGCACGGACAGTTCCACAACTTCTGTCACTGCAACTCCGGCAGCTGATTCTTCCAATGCTTCAACAGGAAGCGAGACACAGGTAACAGATCAGCAGGAGACAGCTGACAGCAGTGATAATTCTGCTTCAGATACAGCAACTGATTCAGAAGAATCGAATAACAGTTCCTCTACGAAGGCAGTATCAACCGGTGACAATACACCGATTCTTCCATTTGTACTTCTGGGAATTGCTGCAATCGCTATTATCGGTGTGATCATATATTTAAGAAGAAGGTAACTATTCAGTAGATAATATTCCTCGAGGTGTTTTGGCATGTTTTTTTCCAAAATCCCGATACATACAAGGCAAAATGTCATCACAGAAGGTGATTTGGAATGCATTTTGACTCGTAACTGTGAGGGTACTGAACAGTTAAAGAAAAAGAAAATAAAAACGACTGAAATATAAAAGTTATTATGGAAACAACTCTTCCATAGAATGATATGGGAGGGTTGTTTTTTTATGCAGATTAAGAATATTCTGAAGTCACTTCTGGTAGCTTATGCACTGACAGGAGCCTGCCTCTTGGGTCTTGCCTGGCTGGTGTATCGTATGAATTTTGGTACCGGTCCGGTAACGGCGGGGATTATAGCAGTCTATGTAATTGCCTGTCTGGCAGGAGGATTTGTTGCCGGAAAACTTATGCGAAAAGATAAATACCGATGGGGAACGCTAACTGGTCTGTGTTATTTCATGCTTCTTCTGCTTGTGTCTTTCGCAGTTCAGGGAAAGTGGAATATGACAGTTTCTCACGCTGTAACTACCTTCTGTATGTGTCTTGGAGGTGGAGCTCTGGGAGGGATGCTGGCATAAGAAAAAAAGTCTTTTATTTGTACGTCTTTTATGCTATACTATGCCCAGATAACTATATATAAGGAGGACATATGTAATGGAACATATCAAAACATTAAATACAAAGAATCTGCAGAATACTGTAAAAAAAGGTGGATGTGGAGAATGCCAGACATCTTGCCAGTCTGCATGTAAGACTTCCTGTACAGTAGGAAATCAGAGCTGCGAGAACAAATAATAGGGTTCAGAACTGTCAGCTAAGCAGCGGGGTCAAAGCCGCTGCTTATTCTTGCTTTAATGAACAATTATTAAAGGAAAGGATTTTTCAGAAATGAGTCTGATACACAGATATCAGAGCAATGGATACAACATTGTTCTGGATATTAACAGTGGATGCATTCATCTGGTAGATCAGGTTACATATGAAGTACTTCCATTTATGGAGGAAGGGCTTACAGAAACTGAGATTGTAAACAGATTGAAGGAGCATTTTTCGGCAGAAGATATCAGTACTTCTGTCAGAGAATGTGAAAAACTCAGAAACGATGGTATGCTGTTTACCAGAGATGCTTACGAAAATGTTATAGAAGAATTTACAAAGAATCGACAGACCGTAGTCAAGGCATTATGTCTCCATATTGCACATGACTGTAATCTGGCATGTCGGTATTGTTTTGCCGAAGAAGGGGAATATCATGGAAGAAGAGCATTGATGTCTTATGAAGTAGGAAAGAAAGCTCTGGATTTCCTTATTGCCAATTCCGGTTCCAGAAAGAACCTGGAAGTAGACTTTTTTGGCGGAGAGCCTCTTATGAACTGGCAGGTGGTAAAGGATTTGGTGGCATATGGACGTTCCCAGGAAGAAGCCCACAACAAGAAATTCCGTTTCACACTGACTACCAACGGTGTACTTCTCAATGATGAAGTAATGGAGTTCTGTAACAAAGAAATGGGTAACGTTGTACTGAGCGTTGACGGACGTAAAGAAGTACATGATTATATGAGACCATTCCGCAAGGGAGCCGGAAGCTATGATTTGATCATTCCGAAATTCCAGAAGTTTGCAGAATCTCGTAATCAGGATAAATATTATGTAAGAGGAACTTTTACACATCATAATCTTGATTTCTCAAAGGATGTTCTTCATCTGGCAGATCTGGGCTTCAAGCAGATTTCTGTAGAGCCTGTAGTTGCTGCTGACGAAGAAGAATATGCAATCCGCAGAGAAGATCTTCCACAGATTATGGAAGAGTATGATGCTCTTGCAAAAGAAATGATAAAAAGAGAAAAAGAAGGAAGAGGATTTAATTTCTTCCACTTTATGATCGACCTTACAGGTGGTCCCTGCGTTTACAAGCGTCTGTCAGGATGCGGTTCAGGAACAGAATACCTTGCAGTTACACCATGGGGTGATTTTTACCCATGTCATCAGTTTGTAGGGGAAGAACAGTTCCTTATGGGAAATGTAGATGAAGGAATTACCAAACCTTCCGTAAGAAATGATTTCAGCAGATGTAATGTTTATACAAAGCCGGCCTGCAAAGACTGCTTTGCCAGATTTTACTGCAGTGGAGGATGTGCAGCCAATGCATATCATTTCCAGAAAGACATCAATGGTAATTATGATATCGGATGTGAACTTCAGCGGAAACGAGTGGAGTGCGCAATCATGATAAAGGCCGCCTTAGCGGACTAAGAAGGAAAGAAGGGAAAGAACAATGAAGAAAAACAAAGGGATCGTTGTGCTGCTTCTGACCGCCATTATCACAGTCTTTCTGTGCTATACGGCAGGTGTTGGTATTGGTCCTACAGGAACCGGTTCAGCCAAAAACATCAAGACCGGTCTTGACCTGTCCGGTGGTGTAAGTATCACTTACCAGACCAAAGAAAGTAATCCAAGCAGCGAAGACATGGCAGATACTGTTTACAAGATGCAGAAGCGTGTGGAACAGTACAGCACAGAAGCACAGGCATACAAAGAAGGGGATAACCGTATTACAGTAGAGATCCCTGGTGCAACAGATGCAGATGCGATTCTGAACGATCTTGGAAAACCTGGTTCTCTCTGCTTTATTGAGCAGACAGACGCTGACGGAAATCAGAACTTCACAAGTGGCGGCAACGGTTATGTACTCTCCAGAAGTCTGGATGAGATTCGTGAGGCCGGTTCAGTAGTTCTTGAAGGAACTGATGTTGCAGATGCACAAGGTGGTGCATATCAGTCCAGTCAGAACAGTTCCAGAGAGTATGCAGTCAGTCTGACACTTACAGACGATGGCAAAAAGAAGTTTGCAGATGCTACAGAAGCTAATGTGGGCAAACAGATCGCCATCGTATATGATGACCAGATTTTAAGCGCACCGAAGGTAAACGAAGCAATCACAGGTGGACAGGCACAGATCACAGGTATGTCCGGTGTGGAAGAAGCTCAGAACCTTGCTTCCTATATCCGTATCGGTTCTCTGAGTCTTGAACTGGAAGAACTCCGTTCCAGTGTAGTAGCAGCACAGCTGGGTGAAGAAGCAATCTCCACCAGCGTTATGGCAGGTGCTATTGGTCTTGTGATCGTAATTCTGTTTATGATCTTTGTGTATCGTGTACCGGGATTGGTTGCAGGTATTGCGCTGGTTCTGTATACAGCACTTGTGCTGATCACGTTGAATGCCTTTGATATTACCCTTACACTTCCTGGTATCGCAGGTATCATCCTGGGTATTGGTATGGCGGTAGATGCCAATGTTATTATTTATGCCCGAATAAGGGAAGAGATTACAGCAGGAAACTCCGTAAGAACATCAATTAAGTTAGGTTTCTCCAAAGCATTCAGTGCGATCTTCGACGGAAACATTACCACACTGATCGCCTCTCTGGTGCTGATGTGGCTTGGCTCAGGTACTGTAAAAGGATTTGCTTACACATTGGCAATCGGTATCATTATTTCCATGTTTACAGCACTGGTAGTTTCCAGATTTATTGTAAACGCCCTCTATGCGGTAGGTGTTCGTGATCCGAAGTTCTACGGTAAAGAAAAAGAGCGTAAAGCTTTTGATTTTGTAGGCAAACGTAAAATCTTCTTTATTCTGTCTATTGTGCTGATCCTCTGCGGTCCGCTGGCTATGGTAATTCACCATCAGACAAATGGAACCAGTCTGAATTATGCACTTGACTTCTCCGGAGGTACTGCAACAACAGTTACCTTTAACGAAGACATGGATATCAAAAAGATTGACTCTGACGTGACCCCTGTTGTAGAGAAAGTAACAGGTGACAAGAATGTACAGCCTACAAAGGTAGTAGGAACCAATCAGGTTGTGATCAAGACGCGTACACTTTCTCAGAAAGAACGTGAGAAACTGAGTGAAGCTCTGGTTGAGAAGTTTGACATTGATGACAGTCTTACGACTACAGAAAGTATTTCTGCAACTGTAAGCTCCGAGATGAGAAGAGATGCAATTGTGGCTGTTATTGTGGCAACGATCTGTATGCTGCTTTACATCTGGTTCCGTTTCAAGGATGTCCGTTTTGCAAGCAGTGCTGTTCTGGCACTTCTTCATGACGTACTGATCGTCCTGACATTCTATGCAGTTTCCAGAACTTCTGTAGGTAATACGTTTATTGCTTGTATGCTGACTATTGTTGGTTATTCCATCAATGCGACTATCGTAATCTTTGACCGTATCCGCGAGAACATGCATGGAAGCAAGAATCCATCCAATCTTCCGGAGATTGTTAATGAAAGTATTATGCAGACTCTTACCAGAAGTATTTACACTTCCTTTACAACATTTGTAATGGTAGCTGTTCTTTATGTCATGGGTGTATCTTCTATTCGTGAGTTTGCAGCACCTCTGATGGTAGGTGTTATCTGCGGTGCATATTCTTCTGTATGCATCACAGGTGCTCTGTGGCTGGTAATGAGACAGCATATTAAGAAAGCTGCTCAGCCAGCAGCTGTAGGAACCAAGGCTGCTCCAGTCCAGAAAAAACAGAATACACAGAAACAGGCTTCACAGACTTCTGGAAAGAAGAATCCTGATCAGCCAAAGAAGAAAAACCGCAAGAGAGTAGCGGAACGTCTGGCAGCACAGGAGGCAGCGGCAAAAGAAGCAGCTGTAAAAGATGAAGACCAAGACAAATAAATAACAGAATCTGAAGTAACAGATACAAGGATCCCGGGGTGGCTTAGCTGCTCCGGGACCTGTTTTTAGGAAGAAAAGGATTATAAGGAAAATGGAAAAATGGGTAGTATGTACCAAAAAGGCTGATTTTTATGGCATAGCAGAGAAGTTTAGGATCAATCCAGTGATTGCCAGACTGATCCGGAACAGAGATGTGATCGGTGATGAAAAGATCCAAGAGTATCTTCATGGTGCTCTTGCAGATCTGCCTTCTGGAAGGAAAATGAAAGATCTGGAAAAGGCAGCAGAAATCCTGGAAAAGAAGATACAGGAAGGATGCAGAATAAGAATCATTGGTGATTATGATATAGATGGTGTTACATCTACAACAATTCTTCTGAAAGGTCTTAAAAGACTGGGGGCAAAAGTGGATACCTGTATCCCGGACAGAATTAAAGATGGTTACGGAATTAATGAGCATCTGATCAGTAAGGCGCTGGAAGATGGAATTGATACGATTGTTACCTGCGATAATGGGATCGCTGCTTATAATGAAATTACTGAAGCTAAAGAATCAGGGATGACAGTGGTGATTACCGATCATCATGATGTTCCGTTTCGGGATACAAAAAATGGAAGAAAATGGATCATTCCACCGGCAGATGCAGTAGTTAATCCCAAACAGCAGAACTGCCCATATCCAAACAAAAATCTCTGCGGAGCTGTAGTTGCATGGAAACTGATCTGGATTATGTATGAAAATGCAGGAATTCCAACAGAAGAAATTCTCACATTTACAGAGCTGGCAGCAGTGGCTACAGTGGGCGATGTTATGGATCTTCAGGGAGAAAACCGGATTATTGTAAAAGAAGGACTGCATCAGCTGTCCCATACAGAAACACCGGGGCTGAAAGCACTGATCCAGGTAAATAATCTGGAACACGCAGAGATCAGTTCCTATCATGTGGGATTTGTGCTGGGACCATGCATTAATGCAAGTGGCAGACTGGACACTGCCTCCAGAGCATTGAAGCTTCTCTGTGAACAGGATCCTGTTGAGGCAGCCAGACTGGCAGGGGATCTCATTGCTCTGAACGAAAGCCGTAAGGCAATGACAGAACAGGGGAAAGAAGAAGCCATTGAAAAAGTGGAAAATTCAGATTTAAAAAACGACAGGGTTCTGGTGATCTATCTTCCGGATTGCCATGAAAGTCTGGCAGGGATCATTGCAGGACGAATCAGAGAATTATACAATAAACCGGTCTTTGTTCTTACGAAAGGTGAAAAATCTGCCAAAGGAAGCGGACGCTCCATTGAAGCCTATTCTATGTATGAAGAACTTGTAAAGTGCAGAGATTTTCTGGAACAGTTTGGCGGACATCCAATGGCTGCAGGACTTTCTATCAAAGAAGAAAATATTGAGAGATTCAGAAAAAGACTTAACGAAAACTGTACACTTACAGAGGAAGATCTGAGACCGAAGATTGTCATAGATGTACCTATGCCGGTGTCCTATATTTCCAGAGAGCTTGTGGAGCAGCTGAGTCTTCTGGAACCTTTTGGAAAAGGGAATGTAAAACCTCTCTTTGCACAGAAAAATCTTTCTGTTTTAAATCTGAGGATTTTTGGAAAAAATCATAATGTAGCCAAGATGAAACTTACAGACGGATCAGGAACATCTGTTGATGCAGTTTATTTTGGGGAAGCAGAGAAATTTGCAGAGTTTGTGAAAAACCATGAACGGATTTCCGTTACGTATTATCCGGAGATCAATTCCTATCAGGGAAGAGAGACATTGCAGGCAGTCATAAGGAATTATTGTTGAAAAACTGCTATTTATGGTGAATTATGGGAGAATCCCACAGCGGGAAAGCAGGTATTCTGTTGAGTCTTGTCGGCTTTGGTGATTGATTCCCTAAAAAAAAAGTGATATACTGAAATTCTAAGATTTAAGAAAATGGCGGAGGTACCGTATAATGAAAAAAATAGAAGAATATGTAAGAAGTATTCCGGATTTTCCGGAACCAGGGATTATCTTTCGAGATGTAACCAGTATCCTGCAGGATGCAGACGGACTGAAACTTGCCATTGATTCCATGCAGGAATGTCTGAAAGATACAGATGTGGATGTGATCGTAGGAACAGAGTCCAGAGGTTTTATCTTTGGTGTGCCTATTGCTTATAATCTTCACAAACCATTTGTACCTGTAAGAAAGAAAGGTAAACTTCCATGTGAGACTGTTTCCAGAAGTTATGATCTGGAGTATGGCAGTGCTACCATTGAAATGCATAAAGATTCTATCAAACCAGGTCAGAAAGTTGCTATCATTGATGATCTGATTGCTACAGGCGGTACCGTAGAAGCTGCTATCAAACTGGTGGAAGAGCTTGGCGGCGAAGTTGTTAAGGTTGTATTCCTTATGGAGCTGGCTGGTCTTAAGGGAAGAGAAAAACTTGCAGGCTATGATGTGGCATCTGTAATTTGCTACGACGGCAAATAATCTTTATGATTGGTCCAGGAGGGGACAGACAGTTACCGGAAGATAAAATATTCACAGGCAGGCAGGTGGGAGAGAATGGCAGAGAAAACAAAAAACACACAGACTGACAGATCAGCCGGACAGGTAGAAAAAGAAAAACTGGAATCCGTAAAAAAAGCAGATGCAGCAGTAAAATCCATAAGTGATTTTACCAGCCCGGAAGTACTTTATAATGAACTGATCGCCAGCGTCAAAAAATATCATCCTTCAACAGATATTTCCATGATTGAGAAGGCTTATGAAGTTGCGAGAGAGGCTCATAAGGATCAGAAACGAAAATCAGGAGAACCATATATCATTCATCCTCTATGTGTTGCAATCATACTTGCTGACCTGGAACTTGACAAAGAAACCATCGTGGCAGGACTTCTTCATGATTCTGTAGAGGATACATGGATGACCTGTGAGGAGCTGGAAAGAGAGTTCGGTGCAGAAGTTGCTCTTCTTGTAGACGGAGTTACCAAGCTGGGTCAGCTGAATTATTCTGCGGACAAAGTAGAACAGCAGGCAGAAAATCTCCGCAAGATGTTTCTTGCCATGGCAAAGGATATCAGGGTTATTCTTATCAAACTTGCTGACCGACTTCACAACATGCGTACGCTGCAGTACATGCGTCCGGAGAAGCAGCAGGAAAAAGCAAGAGAGACCATGGATATTTATGCACCCATCGCCATGCGCCTTGGTATTTCCAAGATCAAGGTAGAGCTGGATGACCTGTCACTGAAATATCTGAAACCAGATGTTTATTATGATCTTGTAAACAAGATTGCTCTTCGTAAAAGTGAGCGTCAGCTGTTTGTTGATGGAATCGTCAAACAGGTCAAACAACATATGGACGATGCAGGAATCAAAGCTCAGGTAGATGGAAGAATCAAGCATTTCTTCAGCATTTATAAAAAAATGGTCAATCAGGACAAGACCATTGACCAGATCTATGATCTGTTTGCGGTACGTATTCTGGTAGATACCGTAAAAGACTGTTATGCTGCACTTGGTGTGATCCATGAGATGTACAAGCCAATTCCAGGCAGATTCAAAGACTATATTGCCATGCCTAAGCCCAACATGTACCAGTCTCTTCATACCACACTGATCGGACCAAACGGACAGCCTTTTGAGATTCAGATCCGTACTTTTGAGATGCACAAGACCGCTGAGTATGGTATTGCAGCACACTGGAAATATAAAGAGTCTTCCGACGGAAAGGTTCCGGTAGACAAGAGAGAAGAAGAAAAGCTGAACTGGCTCCGCCAGATTCTGGAATGGCAGAAGGATATGTCAGACAACAGAGAGTTTATGAGTCTTCTTAAGAACGACCTGGATCTTTTTGCAGACAGTGTGTATTGTTTTACTCCACAGGGAGATGTAAAGACACTTCCCAATGGCTCCACACCTATTGATTTTGCCTACAGTGTGCACAGTGCAGTAGGTAACCGTATGGTAGGTGCCAGAGTCAATGGTAAACTGGTTCCTATCGAATACCAGATCAAGAATGGTGACCGTATCGAGATCATTACATCCATGAACTCTCAGGGACCAAGCAGAGACTGGCTGAAATTGGTTAAGAGTACCCAGGCAAAGAACAAGATCAACCAGTGGTTCAAAAAAGAACTGAAAGAAGACAATATCCTGAAGGGCAAGGAAATGCTGGCTCAGTATGCCAAGTCCAAAGGATTCAAGATCAGTACCTATACCAAGAGCCAGTATCTGGAAGCAGTTATGCGTAAATATGGTTTCCGGGACTGGGATTCTGTACTGGCAGCTATAGGACATGGTGGTCTGAAAGAAGGTCAGGTCTTTAACAAACTAATAGAGGCATACGAAAAAGAGAACCAGAAGAATCTTACAGATGAGCAGGTTCTGGAAGCTGCTGCCGACCCACAGGAAAAACTTCACATTACCAAGAACAAAGGCGGTATTGTGGTAAAGGGTATTCATGATGTGGCAGTACGTTTCTCAAAATGCTGCAGCCCTATTCCAGGTGATGAGATTGTTGGCTTTGTCACAAGAGGAAGAGGTATTACCATTCACCGGACAGACTGTGTCAATGTTCTGAATATGTCTGAGTTGGATCGCTCCAGACTTATTGAGGCAGAGTGGCAGCCGGACGAAAACAAAAACTCAGAGAAATACATGGCAGAGATTCATGTTTATGCCAACAACCGTACCGGACTTCTGGTGGATCTCTCCAAGATCTTTACAGAGCGTAAGATTGATATGAGAACTATCAACAGCCGGACCAGCAAGCAGGAGAAAGCTACCATCACCATTAGCTTTGAAATCGGAAGCAAAGAAGAACTGGCATCGCTGGCTGCAAAGATCCGTCAGGTAGAAAGCGTCATTGATGTTAAGAGAAATACAGGATCATGATAAGACCTGTAAGCAGAAAGGAAAATCATGAAAAATCTGGAATTACAGAAATGTATACTTGGAAGTGTGTATACAAATTGCTATTTTCTTAAAAACAAAACTACAGGGGAACTGCTCATCATAGACCCGGCAGATGCTCCGGAGCGTATTGTCAGCAAGGTCAATGAGATGCAGGCTACACCAGTGGCTATCCTTTTGACTCATGGACATTTTGACCATATTATGGCTGCAGATGCTGTACGAAAAAAATATGGGATTTCAGTTTATGCCTGTTCAGAGGAAGTGGAGACACTCCAGAATGCAGGAGTCAATCTGTCACAGTATCATGGAGCATCTGTCACACTGAAGCCAGACGTTCTCCTTGCAGATCTTCAGGTAGTTGATCTTGCAGGATTTTCCATTCAGATGATCGCCACACCAGGACATACCAAGGGAAGCTGCTGTTATTATATTCAGGATGAAGGTGTGCTTTTCAGTGGTGATACGGTTTTCCATGGTTCTGTAGGACGGACAGATTTTCCGGGAGGAAGCATGTCAGAAATCGTAAGAAGTCTCCACAGGCTGCTGGATGCACTTCCGGAAGAAACAGAAGTTTATCCGGGACATGATACAGCAACAACTATCGGTTATGAAAAGAGGTATAATCCCTTTGTATAAAATTGGAATATTATTTCTCGAGAGAGAATTTGAACATGATGTGTATGAACTGATCAGAGCATTTTATCCGGAAAGCAGTCTTTCCTCTTTCTATGCAGAAGATGAGGTTGCAGAATGTGACCTTTTCTTCAGAGTAGAAGAAAAAGACGGAAACTGTCTGATCCGTTATGAAAATAACGAAAAAAAAGGTGTCATAACCGCAGAGTTTACAGAGGGGCAGTCTTCGGATGCCCTTATTTCTTGTGATGACAGAGAAGGGGCTCATTCTATCCGTAAAGAACGAAAAGATCAGCTGAAGATTGCTTTGTATCACCTTTTGGTGAAACTTACCGGAAAGACCCTTCCATGGGGGAATCTCACAGGAATTCGTCCTGCCAAGCTGGCAATGGGTCTCATCGAATCCGGTATGAAGAACACAGAAGTTGCACGGGAGATGCGGGAGAGATATCTGGTAAGTCCACAGAAAACAGCTCTGGCGATTACCATTGCAAACAGAGAAAGAGAAATCCTTAAGGATATTGATTATGAGAATGGTTACAGCCTTTATGTGGGGATTCCATTCTGTCCAAGTATTTGCCTTTACTGTTCTTTCAGCTCTTATCCTCTGAAACAGTGGAAAGACAAAGTAGATCTTTATGTAGAAGCTCTCTGTAAAGAAATCAGGGAAGTATCTCAGATGATGAAAGGACGGAAGCTGGATACGATTTATATTGGTGGAGGTACACCTACCACCCTGGAACCATATCAGCTTCAGAAACTGCTGGATGCTCTTCAGAAATCTTTCGGTTACGATGGGCTGGCTGAATTTACCATAGAGGCAGGTCGTCCAGATAGTATCACCAGAGATAAACTGATGATGATCCGTAATTATCCTGTGACCAGAATTTCGGTCAACCCCCAGACAATGAACCAGGAAACACTGGACATTATTGGACGCCGACATACAGTGGATGAGACAAAAGCGGCATTTGCTCTGGCAAGAGAATGTGGTTTTGACAACATCAACATGGATTTGATCGTAGGACTTCCGGGAGAGGACAGGTCCATGGTAGAAAATACTCTGAAGGAGGTTAAAGCCCTGGCTCCGGACAGTATGACTGTCCATTCCCTTGCAGTGAAGAGAGCTGCAAGACTGAATATGTTTAAAGACAGATATCAGGAAATGACTTTTGAAAATAATCAGGAGATCATGGATATGACCATGAGAGCTGCCTACGAAATGGAAATGGGACCTTATTATCTGTACAGACAGAAGAATATGAAGGGAAATTTTGAAAATGTAGGCTATGCAAAGGTTGACAAAGCCGGGATTTACAATATACTAATTATGGAGGAAAAACAGCCTATCATAGCATTGGGGGCAGGCGGTTCTTCCAAACTTGTATTCGATCATGGCAAGCGCATAGAGCGAGCAGAAAACGTCAAAGACGTTAAGAATTATATCGAGCGTATTGATGAAATGATCGAAAGAAAAAGAACAGGCATAGAGACATGGCTGTAAAGATCAGGAGGTGCACCTGTTGGAAGAAGGACAGAAAACAGTGACAAAGACAACGGACAGGATTCTTGATCTTGATCTGTCTTCAGAACTGAATCATGGAATCATAGTCAGTAATCTTGCATATGATGTGGCAAAGGAACTGGGGCAGAATGAAGAGTTCTGCTATCAGATGGCAATAGCGGGAATCCTTCACGATATTGGCAAGTTGAAACTGACAGGATATATAGACGGACAGGAAAAAGACCCTCTTCTGATCGAGGAACTGAAGTATGTCAGAATGCATTCTGCACTTGGATATGAAGAACTGAAAAATCAGGGATATTCCGATATTGTGCTGGAGAGTATTCTTTATCATCATGAGAATTATGATGGCACAGGATATCCTTCCAATCTGTCAGGGAAGGAGATTCCTCTGGGAGCCAGAATATTAAGAGTCTGTGATGTTTATGCGGCACTGAGTTCAGACAGACCTTACCGAAGAGCCTTTGATATCACTACAGTGATAGACCTTATGATCGATGAGATTAAGAATTTTGATATGGAAGTATTTCTTGCATTTCAAAGAGTAATACATGAAGTTGCTGACAGACAGCAGTGATACAGAACAATGATTAACAGGAGGATGGCATGGCATTAAAGAAAAAACCGGTTACCGGTATGAAAGACATTTTACCAAAAGAAATGGAAATCCGTAATTATGTAATGAATATGATCAGAGAAACTTATGGTTCTTTCGGATTTTCCTCTATTGAAACACCATGTGTGGAACACATCGAAAACCTCAGCAGCAAACAGGGTGGTGAAAATGAAAAACTTATTTTTAAGATCCTGAAACGTGGGGAAAAACTGAAACTTGAAACAGCAGAAACAGAGGCTGATTTGGTAGATTCCGGACTTCGTTATGATCTGACAGTACCTCTTTCCAGATATTATTCCAACAATGCAAACGAACTTCCGGCTCCGTTCAAGGCTCTTCAGATGGGTAATGTATGGAGAGCAGACAGACCACAGAGAGGTCGTTTCCGCCAGTTTATGCAGTGTGATATTGATATTCTTGGTGAGCCTACTTATCTGGCAGAGATCGAGCTTGTTCTGGCAACAACCACTCTTCTTGGCAAGCTGGATTTCCATAATTTCACCATTCGTATCAATGACCGTAAGATTCTGAAGGCAATGGCACAGTACAGTGGTTTCCCGACAGAAAGTTTTGATACGGTATTTATTATCCTTGACAAAATGGACAAAATTGGTCTTGAAGGTGTTGCAGAAGAACTGGCAAAAGAAGGTTTTGCACAGGAAAGCATTGATACTTATCTTGGAATGTTCAAAGAGATCACATCTGATATTGAAGGTGTACGTTACTGCAAAGAAAAACTGAAAGATGTTCTGGACCCGAAAGTAGCAGATGATCTGGAAACCATTATTTCAGCAGTAGATACTGTAAAGAGTGCAGACTTTAAGATTTCCTTTGATCCTACACTGGTTCGTGGAATGTCCTACTATACAGGTCCGATCTTTGAGATTGCCATGGATGAATTTGGCGGATCAGTAGGCGGTGGTGGACGCTACGATGAAATGATCGGCAAATTTACAGGACAGAATACATCTGCCTGCGGATTTTCCATTGGATTTGAACGTATCGTAATGCTTCTTCTGGAACGTGGATATGAGATCCCGAGAGCCGGAGAAAAGAAAGCATACCTTATCGAAAAGAATATGCCTGCAGATCAGCTTCTTCAGATTCTGAAACAGGCTACAGAAGAGCGTAATCAGGGTGTTCAGGTAAATCTTTCCATTATGAAGAAGAACAAGAAATTCCAGAAAGAACAGCTGACAAACGAAGGATATACAGAGTTTGTAGAGTTTTTCAGAAATAAATAAACAACTGTTTACAGGTTACTGAGACAAAGTGAACAGTAACACAAATAAAGGAGACAAATCATGGCTGAAAGTATGAAAGGACTGCACAGAACATGCCGATGTGCAGAAGTAACAAAAGAAATGACCGGCAGCAGAGTGACTCTCATGGGATGGGTACAGAAGGCAAGAAACAAAGGTGGTATCGTTTTTGTTGACCTTCGTGACCGTTCTGGAATCATGCAGCTGATCTTTGAAAACGGAAGTATTGATCAGGAAGGCTTTGAAAAAGCAGGCAAACTGAGAAGTGAATTTGTTATTGCTGTTACAGGCACTGTTGAGAAACGTTCAGGTGCAGTGAACACCAATCTGGCTACAGGAGAACTGGAGATTCGAGTAGAATCCTTAAGAGTTCTGGCTGAGGCTGATGTACCTCCGTTCCCGATTGAAGAGAACAGTAAGACAAAAGATGAAATCCGTCTGAAATACCGTTATCTTGACCTGAGAAGACCGGACCTTCAGAGAAATATCATGCTGAAGAGCAAAGTATGCCAGCTTACCCGTAAATTCTTCACAGATGAGGGATTCCTGGAAATCGAAACTCCTATGCTGGGCAAGAGTACTCCGGAAGGAGCAAGAGATTATCTTGTACCATCCAGAATCCATCCAGGTTCTTTCTACGGACTTCCACAGTCCCCACAGCTGTACAAACAGCTTCTGATGTGTTCCGGATATGACCGTTATATCCAGATTGCACGTTGCTTCAGAGATGAGGATTTAAGAGCTGACCGTCAGCCGGAGTTCACACAGATCGATATGGAACTTTCTTTTGTAGATGTAGATGATGTTATTGATGTAAACGAACGTTATCTTGCATATCTGTTCAAAGAAGTCCTGGATGTAGATGTAAAACTTCCAATTCAGAGAATCACATGGCAGGAAGCTATGGACCGTTTTGGTTCAGATAAACCGGATATGCGTTTTGGAATGGAACTTCATGATGTAAGTGAAGTAGTAAAAGACTGCAATTTTGTTGTATTCAAGGGTGCTCTGGAAGCAGGTGGTACTGTACGTGGTATCAATGCAGAAGGACAGGGCACTATGCCTCGTAAGAAGATCGACAAGCTGGTAGAGTTTGCCAAAGGATATGGTGCCAAAGGTCTTGCATACATTGCAATTGGAGAAGACGGAACACGTAAATCTTCTTTTGCAAAATTCATGACAGAAGAAGAAATGGATGCTCTGGTTCAGGCTATGGACGGAAAGAACGGAGACCTGCTTCTTTTTGCAGCAGATAAGAATAAAGTTGTTTATGATGTACTTGGTGCACTTCGTGTGGAACTTGCAAAACAGATGGATATCCTGGACAAAAACGAATACCGTTTTGTATGGGTAACAGAGTTTCCACTTCTCGAGTGGAACGAAGAAGAAAACCGCTACACAGCTATGCACCACCCATTTACCATGCTTATGGACGAAGATATTCCACTGATCGAAAGTGGTGATCTTGGAAAAATTCGTGCAAAAGCATATGATATCGTACTGAACGGTAATGAGATCGGTGGAGGAAGTGTACGAATCCATCAGAATGATATTCAGGAAAAGATGTTTGAGATGCTTGGCTTTACCAGAGAAGCTGCTTACAAGCAGTTTGGATTCCTTCTGAACGCATTCAAATATGGTGTACCGCCTCACGCTGGACTGGCTTATGGTCTGGATCGTCTGGTTATGCTTATGGCAAAAGTAGACAGTATTCGTGACGTAATCGCCTTCCCGAAAGTAAAAGATGCTTCTTGTCTGATGACAGAATCTCCAAGCAGAGTAAGTGAAGCTCAGCTGGAAGAACTGGGATTGGAAGTAGCACCGGAAGAAGAATAAAATATTATTCAAAATAAATAAAAACCTGCATTCCTGAAAAGGGTGCAGGTTTTTTGTCGGAAATTTTTATTTTAAATTATTCTTCTGTATCTGTATCAGATTCCTCTGCTACAGGTGTGGTACTTAATGTACCAAAGATTGCAGAACCAACAGAAGAGTTGCTGTCCTGTAATTTCCAGGAAACACCATCATTGGTAAGATGGAAGGTGGCAGTGGCTGTTCTGGTGGCAGTATTATTTTTTATGTTTTCAAGTAGCAGATCCAGAGATTTTTCGTAGCGCTTGGAGGAACCGTCAATAACAGCTTCCGGTGAAGCAAGGTAGGTATCCTGCTGTGCCTGATAAGCAGCAAGAATGGCAGAACTGTCAAAAGTGGTAATTTCTGTTGAAAGAGATGCCTGATATCCATGTATTTTACAGTCAGTTATTTTGAAATCAAAATGGTCGTGTACCTGTTCTACAAGTGCGGCTGCGATGGAGTTTTTGTCTGAATCGTCAGTGTTCATAAGGCTTTCGATGCCAAGATAATTGCCCATTTGATCCAGATCCATGGCTTTGAGGGTATTTAAATAGACAGTAAGTGTTTCTTCCGGTGAGAGAAGATCACTGTCTGACAGATAAGTCATGAGACCGCCGACAAGATCATTTTCCAGAGAATGAGTCCGGTTGATTTCCCATATTTCATTGTCTGTACCTTCATTATTAAGAGTCAGGGTACAGTCTCGTTCTACAGTTTTATACTGATTGGAGCTGAGAAGCTGGTTCAGGAGCAGATAACGGTCTTCCAGAGAAGCTGAGACTTCGTCTGCTTTATCAGAGCTGGCTGCATTCAGTATTTCGGACTGCAGATATGCTTTTGTATAATCTTTTGCAAGAGATTTTGCATCTATGGTAGAAAGTTGAAGATCAGCTGTAGCTGATTTTCTGTCATTGTCGACGTCAATAGAACGTACTTTGTAATCAAAGTTTTTGAAAAACAGAGAAAATACTTCGTTTACTTCTTTGGACAAGTCTTTTTCCTGGGGGGTATTGGGGAAGAGCCTTGTGTAGGATACATATTTCTGAGCTGTATCAGTGTCCAGATTTTTTAACAAATCCAGATCGTTTGTGATCACTGCTTCTACATCTGTTTTATCAATGTGGGAACAGCCGCTGAATATACAGACAGCCAGGATAAAGAACAGAAGAGGTAACAGACCTTTTGAGATCTTCATAGGTATCTTTCCTTTCAAAAATATTCTTTTTTATTTTACCAGATAACAGTATAAAAGTCAAAATCAGGTTACTGTTCACCGGTAATGTTCCGCGAGGTGTTTTGCCATGAATATGGCAAAATCAGGGGCTTTCGTGAAGAAAATGTGAAAAATTCAGAGATTTTCTGTGAGACTTTTCTTTTCAAAGGCAATCTGGTATGATAGTAAAAGAAAAAAAGTATCCTTTACAGACGAAGGAGGTTCCTGTTGTAAAATATGGGGACATAAGGAGGAAAAAGCTTTTTATGAAGAAACGGATTTTGATTCTTCTTGGAATATTAATTATTGGTGGCGGCGGCGCAGCAGGTGTCTGCTGGAAGATGGGACTGATCGGTACCCAGACAGTCAGCGGCGATGCCATTTATGTTTCGGAAGTCAGCACTATAACAGGCAGTCTTTCCGGAGTTACCAATCGCTATGCAGGCGTGGTGGAACCCCAGGAGACAGTAAGCGTGGAACTGGAGAATGGACGTGCAGTAAAAGAAGTCCAGGTCAAAACCGGTGACCAGGTCAAAAAAGGTCAGCTGTTGTTTGAGTATGATCTTAGCAGTATCCAGCAGAGTCTGGAACAAGCACAGTTGGATCTGGACCGACTGAAAAACGAAGCTGCCAGTCTTCAGCAACAGATAAACACCCTGGAGAAAGAAAAGAAGAAGGCAACTCAGGATAATCAGCTTTCATATACGATTGAGATTGAAACCAACAAAATGAATCTCAAGAAAAATGAATACAGTCAGAAGAGTAAATCAGCTGAGATCGAGAAGCTTCAGAATGCCACAGGCAATACAGAAGTCCGAAGTACCATTGACGGTGTTATCCAGAAAATCGATACGTCCAAGCTGTCCACAGGAGATGAGGAAGACAGTACACTGAGTGGCAGTTCGGATATGGATTCATCCGATTCCGATACATCAGGAAGTGACAGCAATGGAAATGCCTTTATTACGATTCTGAGTACTGGAGCTTACAGGGTCAAAGGGACAGTTAATGAGATGAATATCCAGAATATCGTTGAGGGTGAACCTGTTGTTGTACGTTCCAGAGTAGACAGCAATCAGACCTGGAAAGGAACTATGGGAAATATCGACAAAGATGCCGCATCCACAAGCAACAACAGCGATACTAATTCGATGATGGACAGCAGTGGTGATTCACAGACCTCTTCCAGTACATATCCTTTCTATGTGAATCTGGATTCATCTGACGGTCTTATGCTGGGACAGCATGTATACATCGAACCGGATGAAGGACAGGATGAACAGAAGGCAGGTCTCTGGTTAAGTGAAGTCTACATTGTAGATGCTGACACAGACAGTCCTTATATCTGGGCAAGAAATGACAAGAAGAAGCTGGAAAAGAGAAGTGTGATCCTGGGACAGTACGACGAAAATATGGGAGAATACGAAATTGCAGATGGCCTCAGTAAGAGTGATTATATTGCCTATCCTTCTGATTCCCTGAAAGAAGGTATGTCCACTACTACCAACAGTGACGAGGCAACAGATCCGGAAACACTGGATATGGAATCAGATAGTTCATCTGATATGTCTTCTGATGGAACAGATGATGATATGGCAGCATATCAGGATAATGTAGACGAGACCTACGAAAACGACAGTGACGGAACAGTGATTGATGATCCGGAAAACTGGGATGACAGCAGCATGGATGGGGATTATTCAGAAGAAGATCATTCGGATGAAGATTCCAATGAAGATATGGATTCAGATGACTCTGAAGATGCAGGTTATCCCGGCGGAGATCTGGTTCCGGCAACTGACATGGAGGATAATGAATGATTCTGGAGTTAAAAGGAATATATAAGAACTACATTCAGGGCAAAATGACAGTTCCGGTACTGAAAGACGTTAATTTTTCCATGGATGAAGGAGAATATGTGGCAATCATGGGACCTTCCGGTTCCGGCAAAACAACCCTTATGAATATTATAGGATGTCTGGACAAGCCTACAGAAGGAATGTTTCTTCTGGACGGACAGGATATCCGTTCCTGCTCTGAAAATGATATGTCTGATATTCGATTGAACAAAATTGGATTCGTATTCCAGAGTTTTCACCTGCTTCCAAGGCAGTCAGCATTATCCAATGTGGAGATGCCCCTTAATTATGCAAAAGTACCTAAAAAAGAGCGAAGAGAAAGAGCTTTCCACGCATTAGAACGAGTCGGGCTTGCTGATCGGGTAGATTTTAAACCCAATCAGCTGTCCGGTGGACAGATGCAACGAGTAGCCATTGCCAGAGCCATTGTAAATAATCCGAAACTTCTTCTGGCAGATGAGCCTACAGGAGCTCTCGACAGCAAATCCGGAGCACAGGTCATGGAACTTTTTCAGAAGCTGAATGATGAAGGTGTTACAGTTCTTATGATCACCCATGATCCGGATATTGCTTCCCATGCCAAAAGGGTGGTGACCATCCGGGATGGAGTGCTCATGGAAAAAGAGGTGAAGTAATTTTGAAGAAAAAGATCATCATAGGAATCCTGGTGGCTGCTCTGGTGGTCGGAGGTACAGCCGGAGGCGGTGTCTATTACAGACAGTCTCACCAGAAAACAGTTTCTGTTGTCAGTGTGGATAGCCTGGCAGGTGATTATTCTGTAGATGATACCACCCTGGAGGGCAATATTGTTGCCAGTGCAGTACAGAATATCAGCGTGGACAAGGATATGATCATAGAAAAAGTCTATGTATCCAAGGGCGATTCTGTCAAGAAAGATGATAAACTGATCTCCTTTGATATGACATTGGTTGAAATGGAACTGAACATTGCAAAGTTGAAACAACAACAGCAGGAACAGAACCTGAACAAAGCTATCAGTCGTCTCAATAGTCTTAAAAACGGCGGACCTATTGATGACGGCTCCAGTGATGACAGTTCTGTTACCCCGGATGATACATCTGATACAGGAAAGGACAGTCTGACAGATTATGATGAAGAAGCATCAGCAGCCAGCAGTATGAATGGTACCTATCTGGCAGCAGTTATAAATCCGGTTCTGGCAGCAGCTACCGGTGATTTTCTTTCAGACGGAGGAGAGGAAACACAGAATACAGCAGGTACAGAAGATACTGCTGAGAACAGTACAGAGGATAATACTTCCCAGGATCAGAATACATCAGGAGATACTTCAGGTGGAATAGAATCTTCGGGAAATGAGATAAATATAGATATCAGTTCCGGAGATGATAATGGAAATAATTCTACAGATGATCCATCCGAAGATCCGGACCCATCTGAAACACCAGATCCGGGATTCAATTCAGGACAGGATGTTTCTGATAATATCGAAAACACAGATCCGGGAACAGATCCGGGAATCAAAGATATCACAGATGGAGATCCTGTATTTCACCAGGTACTGGATGGAAATACAGAGCCTTACTGTGGAAAGGGGACCAAAAAGAACCCTTATGTCTTTCTGGTCAGTTCAGCGAAGGGATATGCAGTTGCCAAAGGTTCTTTCCTGAACAAGATGGCAGGGTATAAGCCGGATGGAACCAAGGAAGATGGTGTGGATGGATACTGGTATCTGCTGGAATTCCATGAGAGGGACACGGTTGCAGATGTGACGAACCGTAAATCATCATGTACCGGTTATTATCTGGTAGATGGAAGCCTTCTGGACAAGATGGTAAAGGACGATTCCGAAGTGGAGTTTACCCTGGATGGTGCTTCTCATTACGATAATGATCAGGACGATGATCCAGGTGACGATGGCGGCGATGACAGCGGTGATGGCGGGGAATCTTCCCTTACCAGAGAAGAAGCCATCAAGATCCAGCAGACCAAAGTAGACAGCCTGAAACTTGACATACGTGAAAGCAAGATCAATATAGAAAAACTGGAGAAGAAAGTCAAAAAGCAGACGATATACAGTAAACTGGATGGTACAGTTGCCAAAGTAGGCGATGCTGCTACCGGTTCTTCCAGTGGAAGCTATTTTATGACTGTAAAAAGCAAAGAAGGCTTCTATGTAAAGGGAACAGTCAGTGAACTGATGCTGGATGAAGTGAAAGAAGGAACCAAACTGCAGTGTTCCGGCTCCAATGGAGATTTTGAGGCAGATGTAATAGATGTTTCAGAATATCCTGTTTCCGGAGACTATACAGGAAGTGGCAATCCTAATGTTTCCTATTATACCTATCTGGCTACAATCCCGGACAAATCCGTAAAAGTATCAGAAGATGACTGGCTTACAGTCACCTTGCAGGGAACATCTCAGCAGAATGGTATTGTACTGGACAAAGCTTTTGTACGTTCTGAAAACGGTGTAAGTTATGTTTATAAAGATGACAATGGCATTTTGAAGAAACAGATCCTGAAAGTTGGTGGCAATGTCAATGGTGGCTACAGCGTTCTGGTAACCGGTGGTATCACCAGAGATGACCGTATCGCATTTCCATACGGAGATACGGTAAAAGAAGGGGCAGTTACTGAAGAGGTTTCTGTCAGCGATTTTTATGGATATTAAGAGAAAGGTGGAGCATTATGATTGAAAATTTAAGGATATCCATTCAGGGAATCTGGTCACACAAAATGCGTTCCTTTCTTACCATGCTGGGTATTATTATCGGAATTGCATCTATTATTGCAATTGTATCTACGATCAAGGGAACCAGTGAACAGATAAAAGAAGACCTGATTGGTTCCGGTAACAATACAGTGACTGTCAGTCTTTATGACGGCGACAGTACCTATGATCCAGAGTACGGAATGAGTTCCAGTGGAACACCGCCGCTTCTTTCCGATGAACAGAAGTCCGATGTTATGGATGCAGATCATGTAAAAAATGCAACATTTTTTTATACCAGATCTTATGCCAGCAATGTATATTATCAGAACATCAGCTTTCAGGGTGGAACCGTATACGGTATAGATTATAATTATCTGGACACCTGTGGTTACCAGATCCGTTCAGGAAGAGGTTTTATCCAGAAGGATTACGACGAAATGCACAAAGTAGTTCTTGTAGACAGTAATGCAGCAGAGACACTTTTTTCCGGAGAAGATCCTCTGGGCAAGACTATCGAGATTGGCTCAGAGCCTTTTACTGTGATCGGTGTGGTGCAGCAGAGTGACAGTTACCTGCCAAATATCTCATCTATTGATCAGTATTATGAATATTCGCAGGTTGTGACCGGTGCAGTGATGATCCCTAATAAATGTTGGCCTATGGCATTTCAGTTTGACGAACCGGAAAATGCCGTGATCAAGGCAGATTCCACAGATACCATGAGCAGTGCAGGAAAAGCTGTTGCAGATATTCTGAACCAGGGAATTGATACCAGTACATCCAAGTTCAAATACAAGGCAGATGATGTAATGGAACAGGTTAAGAAGCTGCAGAACTTAAGCCAGAGTACCAATAATCAGCTGATCTGGATTGCAAGTATTTCTCTTCTTGTAGGTGGTATCGGTGTTATGAACATCATGCTGGTATCGGTTACAGAAAGAACCAGAGAGATCGGTCTCAAGAAGGCTATCGGAGCAAGAAAGAAAGTGATCCTGTTTCAGTTCCTTACAGAAGCATCCATGCTTACTAGCATTGGTGGTGTGATCGGTGTGATTGTGGGAATCATACTTTCCAAAGTTGTGTCCCAGCTTTCTGGTGCACCTACTGCTATCAGTGTCCCGGCAATCATAGGATCGGTACTTTTTTCCACGCTGATCGGTGTGATCTTCGGACTGCTTCCTTCTGTTAAGGCAGCAGACCTAAATCCTATTGATGCACTGAGAAGTGAATAAACTTAATGAAAACAAAAGAACAGAATGTACCCATGATATTGGGGCTTCTGTTCTTTTTTTGTGCATTATACTAAAAAATACTGAAATTCATTTTGATTTTTGCGATTGTTATACGTTACAAGATGTGATAAACTAAATATAGTATGCAAAAAACTGTAAAATCAGGTTACTGTTAATCTTAAACGGTAACAAAATCAGATGAGGAGAATACAGTATGGGAAAAATTGCTATAGTAACTGACAGTAACAGTGGTATTACACAGGACGAGGGAAGGGCTTTAGGAATTTCTGTCCTGCCAATGCCTTTTTATATTAATGAAGTAATGTATCTGGAAGGAATCACTCTTTCTCAGGAAGAATTCTACGAGAAGCTGAAAAATGACGAAAACATTTCCACCTCACAGCCAAGTCCTGCTGATGTATGCGGATTATGGGATATGCTTCTGGAGAAGAATGATGAGATTGTACACATTCCCATGTCCAGCGGTCTCAGTAACTCCTGTGAGACAGCTATGGCTCTTGCCAGAGACTATGAAGGCAGAGTCCAGGTTGTGGATAATCAGAGAATTTCCGTAACACAGAGACAGTCTGTCATGGATGCTATGGAGCTTGTCAGAGCTGGCTTTAATGCTGCGCAGATCAAAGAAAGACTGGAAGCAGAAAAGATGGAATCCAGTGTTTACATCACACTGGAAACCCTGAAATATTTGAAAAAGGGAGGTCGTATCACCCCGGCGGCAGCTGCAATCGGTACTGTCCTGAATCTGAAACCAGTTCTTCAGATCCAGGGAGAGAAACTGGATGCCTATGCCAAGGTAAGAGGTAAGAAACAGGCAAAACGTGTCATGATGAAGGCCATGAAAGAAGATTTTGAGAACCGCTTCTCAAAATATATCGAAAGTGGCGAGATGTGTCTGGAGATGGCATATACAGGCAATCAGGAAGAAGCAGAAGAATTCAAAAAAGAAGTACAGGATGCTTTTCCGGGATTTGAGATCCGTATGGATCCGCTTTCCTTAAGTGTAGCCTGCCATATCGGACATGGTGCACTGGCTGTAGCCTGCGCCAAAAAAGTAACAGTATAAAGGGGAATCATAATGAAAAAATTAATGGAAGTAATGGCAGAAGAACTTGCTTCTGCTTTTGAAAAAGCCGGTTATGCACCGGAATATGGTAAAGTAACAATATCCAACAGACCGGATCTCTGTGAATTTCAGTGTAACGGAGCCATGGCAGGAGCCAAAGCCTACAAGAAAGCGCCTTTTATGATCGCAGATGACGTTGTGGCTCACTTAAAAGACAGTAAAGTTTTTGCAGTTGCAGAAGTAGTAAAACCAGGTTTTATCAACCTGAAAGTCAAAGAAGAATTTCTGGCAGATTATCTGAAAGAAATGGAAGCAGACCCGAAATATTCCGTAGAGACCGCAAAAGAACCAAAAACTATTATCATTGACTATGGCGGACCAAACGTTGCCAAACCTCTTCATGTAGGACATCTTCGTTCTGCCATCATCGGTGAAAGCATTAAACGTATCGGAAGATATGTAGGACATAAAGTAATCGGTGATGTTCACCTGGGTGACTGGGGACTTCAGATGGGTCTCATCATCACAGAGCTGAAACACCGCAAACCGGAACTTGTTTATTTTGATGACAGTTATCAGGGAGAATACCCGAAAGAAGCACCTTTTAATATCGGTGAGCTGGAAGAAATCTATCCATGTGCCAGCGGCAAATCCAAAGAAGATGAAGAATACCGTAACGAGGCTCTGGAGGCAACTCATCAGCTGCAGCAGGGCAAACCCGGATACATGGCTCTCTGGAACCATATCATGCAGGTTTCCGTTACAGACCTTAAGAGAAATTATGCCAACCTGAATGTGGAGTTTGATCTCTGGAAAAAAGAATCCGATGCGCAGCCTTACATTCCGGATATGGTTCAGAAGATGAAAGACCAGGGCTTTGCATATGAAGATCAGGGAGCACTGGTTGTAGATGTAAAAGAAGAGACAGATACCAAAGAAATCCCACCATGTATGCTTCTGAAATCAGACGGTGCTTCTCTGTATACTACTACAGACCTTGCTACCATCGTAGAAAGAATGAAGCTTTTTGATCCGAATGAGATTCTTTATGTTGTTGACAAGCGTCAGGAGCTGCATTTTATCCAGGTATTCCGTTGTGCAAGAAAGACCGGCCTTGTAAAAGATGACACAAAGCTTTCCTTCCTTGGCTTTGGTACCATGAACGGTAAAGATGGCAAGCCTTTCAAGACAAGAGAAGGCGGTGTTATGCGTCTGGAAAATCTGATCGCTGACATTGATGAAGAGATGTTCCACAAGATTGTTGAGAACAGAAGTGTCAAAGATAAAGACGCCAGAGAGACCGCAGAGATCGTAGGACTTTCTGCTATCAAATACGGAGATCTTTCCAACCAGGCAACCAAGGATTATATTTTTGATATTGACAGATTTACCTCTTTCGAGGGAAATACAGGTCCCTATATTCTGTATACCATCGTGAGAATTAAATCCATCCTGAACCGCTACAAAGAAGAAGGTGGTGATCTGGATGCAGGTCAGATCCTTCCGGCAGTGAATGCAAGCCAGAAGAACCTGATGCTGGAACTGACAAAATTTGGCAGTACCATCGAAAATGCATTCGAGGAAAAAGCACCTCACAAGATCTGTGCATATATTTATGAAGTATCCAATGCGTTCAACAGTTTCTACCATGAGACCAAGATCCTTAGCGAAGAAAATCAGGCTCAGAAAGAATCTTTCCTGAAACTTCTCGGTTTTACCAAGAGCATTCTGGAGACAAGCATTGAACTTCTTGGATTCTCTGCACCGGATCGTATGTAATATGTTCTTAAAACAGTCTTATTCTTCATGGATAGGGCTGTTTTTTATAAAAATTTCAGAAACAGAAAGCACAGAATGTGCTATAATATATTCTGTCATTATTCTTTCACTGGTATTCTCCGGTGTTTATCCAACAGAAATAAACAACAAAAAAGGAGGCGGTTTTATCGATCCTACAGGACTTGTTTTAAAGGGACGATACTGCATTATTGATAAAATAGGACAGGGAGGAGAAGGCTCCATGTATCTTGCCAGAGATCTGGAACTGGGTGTACTGAGGGCTGTGAAGGAACTCCCCCTGGCAAACAAAAGAGAAGCCAAACTGTTACGTCTTCTGGATCACCAGGCATTGCCAAAGATGATGGATTATACAGAACGTGGAGAGTACTGTTATTTGGTAATGGAATATATCAGAGGCATATCCCTGGGAGAAATACTGAGAGAGGGAAGACAGTTTTCCCTGAAAGAAATTATTTTCACTGGCAAAAAGATTCTGGATATTCTGGAGTATCTTCATTCCAGAAAGCCGGCAGTATGTTATGGAGATCTGAAACCGGATAATCTGATGTTAACTGAAAATGGAAATCTTTATCTGGTGGATTTTGGAAGTGCACAGACCGAATATGAATATGGCAGGGTATCCTGTAAGGGAACTCCCGGGTTTGCAGCACCGGAACAGCTGAAGGGACAGGCACAGAAAGCCAGCGACTTTTATGGACTGGGTAAAACAATGGAGACACTGTGCGGAAAACACAAATGGAAATACTTCCTTCTTTTTCCGGACTTCGGATACTTTATTTACCGTTGCTGTGCAGCAGATCCTGCCAGACGATGGCAGGATACATGGAAAGCCAGGGAAGAACTTGAAAAGATACGTCCTCTGAAAATAAAGCTGAAAGCCATGTTGTTACCGGCAGCCACAGTCCTTATGATTCTGGTGTTGTGGGTGAGCTTTGGTCAGCAGATAGAAAAAAATTATCCACCTCTGGAACATGTAGTTGCTTTTGCGACTACTCCTTTTTACAGTCCTGACTATCGTACAGGAAATAAAGAAAGACAGAAAATAATTGTGAAGAATATAGAACAGTCCCTTCAGGGAATGCAAAAAATTTACAAAGAGCAGGAAGAACAGATACAGATTCTGCGTCTTCTCATTGTGTGTGGGGAGTTGCAGGGGGCAGAAAAGGCAGAAGATTATTACAGACAGCTTCTTGCATATGAGCCTCAGTTTGGACAGGGGTACATTTCCTATGGGAATTTTCTTTTGAGACAGCTACGAAAAGAAGAAAGCAGGGAGATTTATGCTCAATGGAAAAAGAACACAGCTCAAAAGAATGTGGATAATGCTGAGATTAACAGGGAGGAGTTGAAACTATGGGAAAAAGAACTGGAAAAATAAAAGAGAAAAGAAATCCGGTTAAAAGAAGCCTTTGTCAGGTGATAGCTGTAATTTTGCTGAGTGCCTTTTTGGTGACAAAGGTTTCGGGAGAAGCAGAAGAATACGGAGACTGGAATTATGGATGGTCAGCAGAAAATACAGAAGATGAATTGTCCGTTAATCAGGATAGTAATCAAAAGGATGATTCTCAGGAATTCTGGAACCGGGATAATGCAATATACGGAGTCGGAGGCAGTTCAGAAGCAGATTTTTCTTCCGGAGAGGGGCTGTCAGATTCTGCCAGTCATCAGACAGGAGGGTATGACAATTCTGATAGAAGAAATAATGTTGGAAACTACAGTCAGCAGTACTCGCAGAATCAGCAGATAACACAGAACCAGGAAGAAACAGATTCACAGCCCATAACAGAACCACCGGAACAGCAAAAGAAAACTGACGAATCTGAAGAAGTATCCGTAATACCGCCAGAGACTTCCTTCAGTAAAAAATCCAAAAAAACATCCAATACAAAAGAGAAAAATAAAAAGAAAGCAGAGATAACACAATCTGCATCAATATTCCCTTCCGTAAAAAATAAAACAGAAAGACAGAAAAAAGAGAATATTATCCCTGAAATGGGACTTGTATATAGGAAAATTGATACAGACCAGTGTAAGAAGGCGGAAATAAAACTGAATACACTGGCAGTAGCAGCAGTAGTTTCTATACGGGCAGATGACAGGGATATCGTATGGCAGCAGAAAGGAAACAGAATTCAGCTTATTTTTTCCGAAAATGGATATCATCAGACGGAGATTGCCCTTTTGTGTAGAGAGGATTTCACATGGACGGAACGACAAAAGAATGCTATACTGTCCTATAATACTTTTTGAGGGATTACTCTCATTATATATATCGGAGGAAATTATGTACAAAGCAATTTTATTTGATCTGGACGGAACTCTGACAGAGTCCGGGGAGGGAATCACAAAATGTGTTCAGTATGCCCTGGAGAAGATCGGTAAACCAGAAGAAAATCTGAAAAAACTGGAAGTTTTTGTGGGACCGCCTCTTTTACAGCAGTTTATGAACTATGCAGATATAGATGAAGAGACAGCAGAAAAAGCGGTAAAATATTACAGGGAACGATATTCAGCTACAGGCATTTTTGAAAACAGCCCCTATCCTGGGGTGGAGAGTATGCTCAGTGAGCTGAAAGCGAAAGGCTATCGGCTTGCAGTGGCTTCTTCCAAGCCAGAGTATTTTGTTGCACAGATTTTGGATTATTTTCAGCTGACAGATTATTTTGAAGAGATTGTTGGCAGCGAAATGAATGGAAACCGCACCAGCAAATCAGAAGTAATTGAAGAGGCACTTCGAAGACTTGGAATGTCCGAAAAGAGAAATCAGGTCATTATGGTAGGCGATAAAGAGCATGATGTATTTGGTGCACGTAAGGCAGATCTTAAATGTGTTGCAGTTTCTTACGGATATGGTTCTCAGGAAGAACTGGAGCAGGCAGAACCTCTGAAGATTGTAGATTCTACAGAAGGAGTACTGGATTTTTTCGCCTGAGCCCCCTGCGTAAACAAAAAAAGATCCATCATATCTGGAGGGTACTTTATCCTTGTGGGATTCACTTCTTTTTTTCTCAGCTTGTAGGTTATGTTGGATTATGGCTTCTGGCCAGATACGGAGAAGGGGGCGGCAATCTTTATTACAACAATGCAATCCTGTTGACAGGCATTACAGGAATACTGACGATAATACCCTGTCTGTACTTTTTCAGAAAAGACCGGATCGCCCGGATTGCAGGTGGACTTATCCCTGAAGAAAACTCTGCCTGGAAGCTGCGTTTTTCTGAGGGAGTGCTGGTGCTTTTGATGGGCGCTGCCTTTTCGCAGTTTGCCAATATGCTGGTGGCATTATTGCAGACAACCCTTAATTATCAGGAATATCAGGAATCCATGGATCAGATGATCAGTGGCAAAAGCCTGTGGTTTTTGATTCTCTGCATGGGAGTGATCGCACCTGTTGCAGAAGAAATCGTATTCCGCTGGCTGATCTATCTCAGACTTCGGGATTATATGTCCATGGGGCTGGCGGCAGTGATCTCAGGAGTTTTCTTTGGTGTTTATCATGGGAATCTGGTGCAGGCAGTATATGCCGGAATATTGGGAATTGTTTTTGCACGTTTCCTTGAGATGACCGGCGACCTAAAAACCAGTATCCTTCTTCATATGGGGGCAAATATCTGGTCTCTTCTGTATTCTTACCTGATCAGCTGGGCATTAAAAAAAGTGTTTTTTGGAGGAATGGTTATGCTGTTAGTACTGGGACTTCTTCTGGTGATGATTTTGGGTACCAGATACTTCCGTAAAAGGGCAGAGAGAATGAAGAACAGGGTCATATAAAAGAAAATATAAAAGAAAGTATAAAGTGTCTTTGCCGGATTATCCAGTGAGGGCATTTTTTTTATAGGGCTTTTAGAATTTTTAAGAAACAGGATATTGTTTTTTTATATATGGAATGGTAATATAAGTGTATTAAAATAATTAATACACTTAATACATAAATAAGCTGGGAAGGAGGATATTTTTGATCATATTAGATTATCAGGACAGACGTCCAATCTATGAACAGGTTACAGAGAAATTCAGGATTTTGATCTACCAGGGTGTACTGCCTCCGGGAGAAAGACTTCCTTCTGTAAGGCAGATGGCAATGGAACTGTCCATCAATCCCAATACCATCCAGAGAGCATATATGACTCTGGAGCAGGAAGGGCTGATCTATCCGGTAAAGGGAAAAGGAAATTTTGTGGCAGATACATCCAGCATCCAGAAAAAAAGCAGGCAAGATTATTGCAGAGAATTCCAGGGACTGGTAAGAAAAGGCAGAAAACTGGGGATTTCAGAAAAAACCCTGACAGATTTGGTGCAGAAAGAGTTTGAGGAGGAAAAAAATGATTGAGATCAGAGAATGTAGTAAGTCTTTTAGCTCTGTGAAGGCTGTCCAGAATGTTTCTATGGATATTGGTGAGAGAGAAGTATTCGGACTGGTAGGAAGCAATGGGGCCGGAAAGAGCACTCTTCTCCGTATGACAGCAGGCGTGATAAAGCCGGATCATGGAGAAATTCATATTGATGGCATACCGGTATTTGACAATAAAGAAGCTAAAAGCAATCTTTTTTATCTGTCTGATGACAGTTATTTTCCGGCAAATAATACACCTTCCGATATGGCAGATTATATCAGCCTTTTTTATCCGGGCTTTGAAAAGCAGCGTTTTAGTAAGCTGTTGCGGCAGTTTCAGCTGAAGGAAGACCAGAAGATCAGTACCTTTTCAAAAGGGATGAAAAAGCAGCTTCAAATATTACTGGGAATCAGTGCAGGAACGAAATACCTTCTCTGCGACGAAACTTTTGATGGTCTGGATCCGGTGATGCGCCAGGGAATAAAAAGACTCTTTGCAGCAGAAATCCTCAACAGAGAATTTACACCGGTAATTGCTTCACACAGCCTGAGAGAACTGGAAGATATCTGCGATCATGTGGGACTTCTTTATCAGGGGGGGATGTTGTTAAGCAGGAATCTGGAAGATATGAAATTTCATATTTATAAGATCCAGTGTGTCCTTTCTGATAATGAACAGGAAAAGGCACTGGAGAAAGAACTGGATATTCTGAAACTGGATCACCAGGGCTCCCTTGTAGTATTTACAGCAAGAGGCACCAGAACAGAAATCGTGGAGAAGGTACAGGAAAAGAATCCATTGTTCTGCGAAGTTCTTCCATTAAGTCTGGAAGAAATATTTATCAGTGAGACGGAGGTGGCAGGATATGAAATCCGGAATTTATTCTTCTAAACACATAAAGACAGAATCTAAAGGGCAGTGGTGGATCCCTGCAATACTGACACTGGGATTTCTCCTTGCTTTTCCGGTGGCAGAGCTTCTGAAACTGGGAAACTGGAAAGAACTTAAATATACTGCAGATCAGATGGTGTTTCTCTATGAAAACCTCTGGAAAGACGGAATGGCTTTTACAGGGGCTTTTGTAGCGATAACAGCAGCGCTCTGCAATGCTGTCAATGGATTCCGGTATCTGTACTCCGGAAAGAAAACAGATTTTTATCACAGTCTTCCTATAAAGCGTTCCAGAATGTTCTGGCAGAAGGTATATGTAGGGATTCTGTATTACCTGATTCCATATGTGGTGATGGAATTTCTGGCGGTGTGTATTGGTGCAATGAGAGGATTTTTCAGTCTGAAATTACTGGCTATGGCTGTTCAGCTTATGGGAATGCATTTCCTTATATATCTGTTGGTTTATTTCTGCGTGGTGCTTGTATTGTGCGTGACGGGAAACGCACTTGCCGGAATTCTCGGCTGTGTATTTCTGGGGTTTTATGGTGGAGCACTGAGAATGCTTTTTCTGATCTATGGGGAAACATTTTTTTCTACTTATTGCGAACCAGATGCAATCAAAATTACAGATATTTTTACAGAATTCACGTCCCCGGAAGGCATGGTAATGTATATGCTTCAGAAGTATGCAACAGGTGACAGCTGGAGGATTTGTCTTCTGGTACTGGTTGCAGCTGTAATTTTGATGGTTCTGGCAAGGACAGCCTATGTAAAAAGACCGTCAGAAGCCTCTGGAAAAACTATGGTGTATAAATGGACTGAAGTGGTGATCCGGTTTATGGTAGTAATACCTTTTGGTCTTGGAATTGGCTGGATCTTTTATGCACTGACAGCCTCAGGAGGAAGACTGATCTGGCTGACTTTTGGCCTGATCTTAGGTACTGTGATTTCCCATGGTCTTATGGAAACCATATATCAGATGAACTTTCATGGATTTTTTTGTAAAAAATGTCAGCTGGTTCTTGCCGGAGTTCTGGTGCTGATCTGTGCTTTTTGTTACCAGCAGGATCTGGGTGGATATGACAGATATTGTCCAAAACAGGAAGATCTGGCATCTATAAATGTAGGAATGACTTCTTTCGGTGTGGATTTTAATGGTGTGGCAGCAGAAAATGAAGACGGTACTTACAGTTATACAGAAAGCTTTAAATGGTATTCTCCGGTATTTGCATTGTCCGACAAAACAGGCAGCGTAGGAGATGAGACTTATAAAGTGATAAAAAAGGCAATAGCAGAACATAAGGAAACCGTCAGTGGAGCGTATACAGGGAATGCGTATTCAGTTGATCTGAAATATAATCTGAAATCTGGCAGAAGTGTCAGAAGGACTTATGCCATCAGAACCGAAGTAGTAAAAGAATTTCTGACAGGCCTTTATAATGAAGAAAATCTGAAAGCAAAGAAATATAATTTTCTGGATGTTCCTGTGAAATATATGGATACACTGGAAATGTCGGCAGCAGATGGTGTCACACATTCTGTATACAATATAGATACCAGTGAACAGGATAAAAAAGCCTTTACAGAAGCCATGAAAAAAGATGTAGAAGCGGCAACTACAGAAGATTTTATGGAGCTGCCAGTGGCAAGACTGGATGTTATGTACAGACTGCCGGAAGAAGAAAATATAAATCATATGGTACCAGATGAGAATTACAGCAGTTATATATATGGAAACTGGAGTGTTTATGTATATCCATCTTTCAAAAATACACTTGAAATCCTTAAGAAAACAGGGTATCCTCTTTCCATAGACGAACTGGATATCACAGGTATCAAAATCCACTGTTACAACATGGATGACGACGGTAATGAGACAGACAGTACTACCGTTGAGTATACTTCTTCTGCCGAAATAAAGGAATTGAAGAAAGCTATGGTGCCAGGAGCATTAGGTCTCTTTTCTGTCTCTGATCGTGATCTTCTGAATAATGTCACAGTAGAAGTGGTGATAAAGGGAAATGAAGAATCAGTGATCATGGATCTGTTGAAAGATAAAATTCCTGATTTTGTAGAAGAGAAATTTGCGGAGTTGGGAATTGATGAGGATGCACCTACTACATTTGAAGGAAAGGATTCCATGGTCACAGAGGCAGAGGATGAAGATCTCTATGATAGCAGTGACTCAGATGAGTATACGGAGGAGACTCTGGAGGATGATGCTGTGATCGGTGGCGCTGATAAGTCAACCACTATAGAACTGAAATAAAGGTAGCTGTGAGGGTACGGAACAGTTACAAATAAAGAATAAAAAGGAATGATTTTATGGCAAAGGCAGTAAGGCTGGATAAATTTCTTGCAGATGCGGGAAAGGGTACCAGAAGCGAAGTAAAAAAGTTCATACAGAAAGGGCAGGTACAGGTAAATGGTCTTACTGCCAGAAAGCCGGAGTTAAAAGTTGATCCGGAGAAAGACCAGGTAATCCTTGCAGGAGAAACGATCACCGCAGCACCGGAGTTTGTATATTATCTTTTGAATAAACCGGCAGGCTGTGTCAGTGCTACTGAGGACAGGCATGATTCTACAGTTATGGAATACGTACCTTCAGACAGAAAAGGTCTGTTTCCGGTAGGGCGTCTGGATAAAGATACAGAAGGATTGCTCCTTATTACAGATGACGGACAGCTGGCACATGAACTTCTTTCTCCTGCAAAGCATGTGAATAAAACCTATTTTGTCAGAGTAGAAGGGCAGGTGACCAGGGAAGCCATTCAGAAGCTGGAGTCAGGGCTGGATATCGGAGAAGACAAGCTAACTTTACCTGCTATTGTGGAAATTGTGGGTGGAAGTGGAGCAGATGTTACAGAAAGTGGACAGGGTGAGCCGACAGGTCGTGTACGTGTAGAAAACCTGCCGGAAATTTATACAGAACTTCACCTGACCATTCGGGAAGGAAAATTTCATCAGGTGAAACGTATGATGGAGGCCGTAGGAACTCCGGTAATTTACCTGAAACGGATCTCCATGGGACCACTCACCCTGCCAGATGATCTTAAGAAAGGAGAATGCAGGCTTCTGACAGAAGCAGAAGTTGCAGCATTAAAGCAGCGTTAAAAACTCTGAAAACTTATATAAAAAATTATATAAAAAATCCTGAAAACCCTCTTTACACAGAGGGTTTTGCTGTGCTATACTTTAGGAGTTGCAATGTGCGTAAAGACGCACAAATAAAAATCACGTACAGAGATTCCGATGGATGGTGCCCCGACGGTGTGAAGGCTGGGTCCGGATAGAAAATGATCTGTACGGAAGAATCTAACCAAAAAGGAGAACAAACATGAGCGTTATTTCAATGAAACAGCTTTTGGAAG
>URXG01000022.1 GCA_900551715.1 uncultured Blautia sp.
AGAATCACCAATGATCATCAGTGCAGTCTTGGTAATGTTGTTCTCAGCAGCTGTCTGAGCCAATGTACCTACCGTACAGATAAAGCTCTTTTCGTCCGGCCAGGTTGCCTTATATACAATAGCAGCCGGTGTATCTGCTGTATATCCGCCCTCGATCAGTCTGCGGCTTAATTCTTCCAGCATACCTGTGCTAAGGAAAACAACCATAGTTGCCTGATGGGCCGCAAAAGACTGAATGCTTTCTTTGGATGGTACCGGAGTACGTCCTTCCATTCTGGTAATGATCACGCTCTGGGAAACTTCGGGAAGCGTGTATTCCAGATTCAGTGCACTGGCAGCTCCGCAGAATGCGCTGACTCCAGGACAGTAATCATAGGCAATTCCCTTCTCATCCAGAATATCCATCTGTTCTCTGATTGCACCATAGATACAGGGATCACCTGTATGAAGACGTACTGTCATCTTGCCTTCTGCCTCTGCATTCTCTATTACAGAGATTACTTCTTCCAGTGTCATTTTTGCGCTATTGTGGATAGTACAGATATCTTTGCTGTATTCCAGAAGCTGTGGATTTACCAGAGATCCTGCGTAAATGATCACATCTGCTTCCTCAAGATACTGTTTCCCTCTGACTGTAATAAGATCCGGTGCTCCCGGTCCTGCTCCTACAAAATGTACCATAATTCATTTCTCCTTCGATGATTGATTATTTTTATTAGTTATTGCTGACTTATCCTGCTGATCAGTTCTTCTGCATCCGGAGTCTGTCCAAGATATCCAAATTCGTTGGAAAAGATTACTGCTCCCAGAAGGATCTGGTCATAGGAACGATGATCCAGATAAAACTGGATCCGGTCTGTGATTTCTTTCATTGTTTCCTGAAGGATATGATCCTTTTCAAGAACATGGAGTGCCTCATCTGTAGTACTGCATTCCAGGATATCTCTGGCACAGGCAAGATCTGCGCCTGCCCGAATCCCATTGGCACAGAGAATCTCCACCCTGCTGTCTGCACTGTGAGAATGGGTATTCATGATCCCGCCGGCAACTTTTATGAATTTGCCGATATGGGAAACAAAAAGAATACCCTTTACTCCCATATTTACAGCCATGTCAATGGTCTCACCTACATAATTACTGCATTTGATGTTCTTTTCAAAAGGAAGATCCATATGCTTCCTCAGATAATCGGCCCCATAATTGCCGGGAGTAATAAGAAGATACTGTTCTCCCTGGGCTACATGCTGGGACATTTCTACTTCTATGCTCCTGATAAGAGCCTTTTCACTCATAGGCTCTACAATGCCGGATGTGCCAAGTATAGAAATGCCTCCTTCTATCCCCAGTCTGGGATTAAAGGTCCTGTGGGCTGTCTCCTGCCCCTTTGGTACAGAGATGGTTACTTTCAGGCTACCCTCATAGCCATACTGGTCTGCTACCTCTTCTACAGCTCTCATGATCATGGAATGGGGAACCGGATTGATGGCCGCTTCTCCCGGCTTGCAGGCAAGTCCCGGTTTGGTTACTCTGCCAACACCCTGACCGCCGTCGATCTGTATACGCACCGGCTGAGGTCCGGACATCTTTTCCACAGAAGCAACTACCAGAATCCCATCGGTAGTATCCGGATCATCTCCTGCATCTTTGCGCACACCGCAGGATACCATATTATCTTTCACAGTGATATCCTCCAGCTTAAGATGAAGAAGAATTCCCTTTGGTGTCATAAGTGATACTTCTGTGATTGTCTTTCCCCCAAGCAGGATCTGTGCTGCTCCTGATGCAGCTGCTGCCGCACAGGAACCGGTAGTATATCCCAGGCGCATTTTTTTGTTATTTTTTATAACATAACAATCTTCCAGACCAGTTTTGTATGTCATTGTCTTCTCCTCGACATTTTCTTAATATTTGACATCTCATTATATAATTTTATGTAAAAAAAGTCAACAAAACCGGTTCCCTGCAAGAACCGGTTTATGTATTATGTTACTGTTCATGACCTTCACAGCAACGTATTATGATGATATAGCCTCCGGCAGGATTGCAGAGATGCGCAGAAGAAGTATGTCATGCATTGCATGACGCGCATCTCGCAGCAAGAATGCAGAGGCATTCTTGAATTATGTGGATTCATACAAAGTTTCTGTTGGATTTCTGTATGAATCAGTAGATGATGATCGGGTAACCTCCGTCAATGGTGTTATAAATCAAAGCTGCCTGATCCTTGGGAAGGTTAATACAGCCATGACTTCCTGCCCCTGATTTGTAACGATTACCGCCAAAAGACGACTGCCAGGTAGCATCATGAAGTCCCTGTCCATACACAAAAGGCATCCAGTAAGTTACCTTGGTGTTATATCCGTACTGATCACTGGTAAGAGTATATGGACTTGCCTTATAAGCAATAGGCCAGGCACCACGCATCGTCTCTCTCTGGGGCGTCGGTGCACCGCTTACAATATCCGTCTCCGTTACAAGTGTGCCATCTTTGTACAGCCATAAATGCTGTGCATCCAGACTGACCTCTATATAGCTTCCTGCCAGATCATCCCTGCCGCTTCTCTGCATTCCGGAAATACTGTAAACAGGATCTCTGGTAACTGGTTTTCCTCCTTCCAGATCAGACAGAAGCTGTGAAAGCTCGCCCTCCTGATCGATCTGGAACCCATATTCATTATCAGACACCGTCACGTCAGATCCGGAAGTAGTATGGAACGTACGTGGAACATAAATTGTATTGTAATCTGTTGCCAGCTGCTGTACATAGGCAGTTGCCTGATCCTGATCAATGCTGATGTTCTCTCCCTCTACTTTTATCCAGTCTTCTGTAGTACTGTTATCCAGCACCTGGGTTTCTGAACCCAAAGTATAAGTCACTGTAGCACTCCTGTATGCATCCAGCTTTTTGTTCAGTTTCTTAAGTTTCTTTGTCATTTTCTTTGAAGTGGCAGATACCGGCTGCTGATATACTTCCGTTCCCATGGTAATGGTAAAACTGCCATTCAGAAGTCCTGTCTGAAAATCCGAATCCAGAGTGGCATCTACATAATTCAGAAGCCTTTCTTCATCGATCATATTGCCCTGTGTCTCATTTATCATTACAAACTTCTTCTGCTGTCCATCATACTGGACAGATGCATCCACAGATGCGGTACGCTCTTTGTCTCCAAAATTCTCTGATACAAGGGCTGATTTTTCCTGATCTGCATCTTTGTTTACCTGATAGGCGATCCTGTAATCCTCCTGAGAAGCCAGAAGCCTTCTGGTTTCTTCTCTTTTCTTCTGAAGGTCCTGAAGCTGTGTCTTAAGGTCATCTGCATCCAGACTGTAGCCCAGATCTCCCAATGTCACTTCGTATACTTCTGCCCCATCCTCTTCAAAATCTACTTTCTGCTCCTGAAATCCATTCAAAATCTTCTGTTCTGCTTCTTCTACGGTAAGTTTGGATACATCCATTCCATATATGGAAATCTTTCTTCCCAGTGTATTATGATCTGCTGTATAAATATAAACACCCAGTCCGACTGCCAGTACTACAGCGGTACCCACACAGGCCCCCAGAATGATTTTTTTATTTTTTCTGGTGACTTTAAAATATTTTTTCATGTTCTTTCTTCCCCTGGTATTCTGTATATTATCTTATGTCATATGTTGGGTTTTATTATAAAATATTTTTTGTTTTTCTCTGTAAGTGAGGCTTTACTTTCTTCCGCAGAAATCCCGCCGTAAACTGTCAGATTTCATACCAGCGGATCTCATTTGCTTCCATATGAAGTTCAAAACTGCTTCTGTCTCCTCTGTATACAACAGTATCCTGTGGTTCATAAGTATTGTTGACCACACAATATTTGCCATTTTTTACATAGGCATGTACTTCCACATTATAATTAGTGGAATACCAGCAGTTCAGTTCTTTTTCTGCGGAAGAAGACCACAGAACTGCACGATAAAGAATACGGCTGTTCCTGAAGCTGTATGGAAGCCCACTGATATAAACGCCTCTTCCTTTTCCAAAGGATTTTACTGCCATCTGTACTTCCTGGTCTTTCTGGATCAGGACCTCTGTCTCCGGAAGTGCGAAGATGTTCTTTTTACCTTCACCAAAATCAACCTCTCCACGGCTGTCAGCAAGGATAAAGTGATCTCTGTGCTCTTCCCAGTTGTATTTGTCTGTATTAAGATTAAAGCCTCTCTCTTCTTCTACCCCCAGCACATCATCCAGCTGAAAATATTTTCCCTGCCACTGATGGGCTGCCGGTTCTCCTACTCCGATGAATCCGCCGCCATTGTAGACAAATTTCTTTACCGCAGTGACTATCGTCTCGTCAATCCAGTTTTCTCCGCCACTCTGGGCAGTGTCACCATCACCTACGTTGATCACTACATCAAGTTCCTCCAGAAGAGACGGGTTCTCCCGGATATCGTCAAAACTGATAAATTTCACATCAAAAGGTGCTCCACTTAAGGCTTCAATAATGCCAAAATAAGAATAGTTCTGTTTATAATAGATGGCATGGTGTACCATATGATTGCCCCATGCACGCATTTTGCCCCAGCAGTTCAGCACTGCCACTTTTTTTACACAGTAAGGCGTCACACCCTGGATATTGTCATAAAGAGTGCGGAATTCTTCACATACGGATCTGATATAGTCTACAAAATCCGGGAACTGGAGCGCCAGCTTCAGATAACCGCCATATCCGATTCTCTGGATAGGACTTCGAAGAATTGCCCTTCTTGCGGTTACCCAGTTGACCTTTGCCTCTTTTACAGGATCTCCTCCTTCATGGAAGGTATCCGGGAAGAAATAGGGAAGGAATCTTCCTTCTGTATATGTTACATTTTTGATATCACTAAAAAGACGGAGTGTTGCACCATTTCCCACACTTCCTACCACAGCATCCAGTCCAATAGAAGCAAACTCATCCATAAAGGGCTCCATTCCGATCCAGTGGTCTCCCATGAACATCATGGCTTCTTTCCCATACTCATGAACGATATCTACCATCTCTTTTGCAAGTTTTGCCACTTCTCTCCGCTGGAATGCCTGGAAATCCCTGAATTCTCCGGATGGGATTCGGTACATATTGTTCATATACCCCTGATCGATAATAAACTCCGGACGGAACTTATAGCCCACCTCTTTTTCAAACTGTTCCAGAATATAAGGGCTTACTGATGCGGAATATCCATACCAGTCTACAAATTTTTCCCTTGCCAGTTCATCAAAAATCAGGGTAAACTGATGGAAAAATGTTGTAAAACGGACTACATTTACATAGTCATGTGTCTCCAGAAATTTACGAAGTCTCTGAAGAGAAAACTCTCTTGTAGCAGGCTGGCGTACATCAAAAGTGATCTGAGGTTCCACATCCTTCCAGTCATTCACTACTGCATTATACATATGTACAGGATCCCACATGATATATGCCAGAAAACTTACAGTATACTCATGAAAAGGAACTGCCTCGATCTTTACATTACCTGTTTCTTCTTCGTAGGACCATTTTGAAACCGGCACCGGTTCTCCTGTGGTCCGGTCCATAACTTCCCACCATCTCTGAATATCATCTCTTGTATTCACTTTCAGCATATCCGGATAAAGATGATCCATCAAATGAATCTCCAAAGTTTCAGAAACAGCAGTATGGAAAGATGTCATAATGTACATCTGCTGTATTTCCTCCGGATGGGCTTTTGCCCATGCATTATCTTTTCTGGTGGTGTAATAAGTTGCGTAGATCTTTGCTCCTGTCTTTTTCAGTTCTTCCGGAAATTCTGTTCCGTCACAGTCACGAATAGCATCAGCACCCCATACATCCATAATATCCAGTGTCTCTTTGATCACATCCAGATCTGTAGGAATGGTCACACGCCCATTAGCCTTCATATTTTTTCCTCCGTCATTTCACTTTTTCATTTTCTTATTTTAATCTGTCATTTACTAGGATACTTTCTTTTTCTGTCTATTTCAATGTAAAATCCTTTTATTTTTGTGTAATATTATCATGTAAAAAATCATCTGGTTCCTTCTTCACCCTTTTCCATAGCTTGACTTCTTTTTTTTCCTGTGTTAGGCTTCTTCTGAAAAAACACCCTGATAAAATACTGAAAGGAACATTTTATGGACCGTATTCTGGATTATTTCATCACCCCGAACGAAGAAGGGCTTACTGTTCTGAATTTTCTCCGAAGCAGAGGCTTTTCCAGACACATCCTCACAGCTATGAAAGCAGACAAAAAGGCACTCACTCTTAATGGGGCAAAGGCAGGAGGCCATACCCTTCTGAAAGATAGCGACCATCTTGATGTACAGCTTCTGGAAAACGGATCTTCTGAGGGAATTCTTCCTACACCTATGAATCTGTCTGTTCTTTATGAAGATGAGGATATTCTTGTTGTAAACAAATCCGCAGATGTGCCGGTACATCCTTCCATTGGAAATTACACCAACACCCTGGCAAACGGAGTTGCCGCTTATTTTCAGTCCAGGGGCTTAAACTGTCCTTTTCGCTGTATCAACCGCCTGGATCGGGATACTTCCGGCGGAATCATTCTTGCCAAAAATGCTCTAAGTGCTGCTGTTCTTTCTGATGAAATGCGCTCCCGAAAGATCCGCCGGACCTATCTGGCCATTGTAGAGGGCATAATACCAGAAAACGGAACCATCTCTGCACCCATTGGGCGTAAAGAAGGTTCCGTTATGGAACGTCATATTGATTTTGAACATGGAGAAACTGCCATCACCCATTATGAACGTCTGGCTGTAATCAACGGTTTCTCACTTGCAGAGCTTCATCTGGAAACAGGACGAACCCATCAGATTCGTGTCCATATGGGATATATCGGCCATCCTCTTCCTGCTGACTATCTCTACAATCCTGTCTATGATCACTTCAAAAGACAGCCACTTCACTCTTTCCAGCTGGATTTTACACATCCTATTACAGAAAAAAAAATGTGCATTACCTCTCCTGTGCCGGATGATCTTTACGATTTTTGTCGTAAATGATCTGTAATCCCTTCAGAAGAAGATCTCCATCCCAGGTCATCTTTCTCTTACAGTGAGGTATGATCTTACGTGACATACCTCCTGTTGCGATCACTGTGACTTTCTGTCCCAGTTCTTCTTCGATCCTGTCAATGATACCATCTACGGCTGCTGCATTGCCATAAAGAATCCCGCTTTTCATACAGTCTACTGTGTTTTTGCCGATGATACGTTTAGGTTCTTCTATGCTGATGCCACTTAACTGAGACGCTCTGGAAGTAAGGGCATCCAGAGAAATACGGACTCCCGGAAGGATCATTCCGCCAATATAGCGCTTCTTATCATCCAGAACAGAAACGGTAGTTGCTGTTCCCATATCCACGATCACAAGAGGAACCGGATACTGATCCAGAGCTGCCACTGCATCTGCCACCCGGTCAGCTCCCATTTCGCCTGGATTGTCCAGCATGATATTCAATCCGGTCCTGATCCCAGGTCCAAGAACCATGGCATCCTTATGAAGGATCTTGTGCACAGCCAGCTTGGCTGCATTGGTGATCTGAGGAACAACAGAGGAAATGATCGCTCCGTCAATCTCTGTTCGTTTGATGTGATAGATATCAAGAATTGTTTTGATATCTATGGCATATTCCAGTTCTGTTTTGGTACGGACTGTTGCCACACGTTCTGTAAAATAAATTTTTTCTTTATCAATACAGCCAACGACTATGTTGGTGTTTCCAATATCGATTGCTAAGATCATATATTCTTCCTGTCTTTTATGATGCTGCGTTTACTTTTGCTGATTTTTCGGCTGTCATCTGTGAAGCAGGGATCAGATGTGCTTTGGACAGTGCAGCTCCTACTGCACCGGTGATAATGGTAGAAGAAACCATTTCACATACTGCATTAATCCCAACAAACGCACAGCAGAACAAAATTACATTACGTCCTCCAATGAGTCCCTGAACATATTCTGTGTTACCAAAAAGTCCTACCAACGCAGTCATAAAGAATAATGTATTCAAAAATGCTGAGAAAAATCCGGTTACTGCACAGGATACATATACGTTCGTCTTTTTACGCATTGCTCTGTAAATAAACCCAATGCAGAGTCCATCCAGAAAACGTGGTACAAATCTCTGGATAAAAGCCAGAACCGGGCTGATGCTAAAAAGTGTGGCTCCCATTGCACTGGTACCGCCTACACCGATACACTGCAGGAAACTGGTAATACCGAAGATAGCTCCAGCAATGGCTCCTCCTGTAGGTCCCAGCACTACTGCGCAGATAGCTACCGGAATCACATTAAAAGAAATGGCCAGTGGTCCGATATTCAGATAACCCAGCGGGGTGTATGCCATAAGCAGCAGAATACCTGCCATTAAACCCAGCATTGTCAGTTGCGTTGTTGTAAATTTGTTGCTTTTCATATTTTCCTCCTTGTTATCGTTCTCCCTTTATGGAGATACAATACGGTGCGGAACTGCGGGCATGTTCTTATTTTTTATTTGCCCGCCTCCTGGTGAACGGGTTACAGCTTTCCTTCCCTGTCAGAACCAGTCCTGAGGGAAAGAATTTTATCCAGGATCAGTCCGGCTGCATCCTCCTTGCTCATAAGCTGAAGTGATACGTCCTCATCCTGTGTAATCAGGGTCAGCACATTAGTATCTCCCTGGAATCCGGCGCCTGCCACCTTAAGGTTGTTGGCTGCTACCATATCCAGATTCTTTTTCTGAAGCTTCGCCCTGGAATTACCAATCATATTCTGGGTTTCCATAGAAAAACCGCACAAAAACTGTCCAGGTTGTTTATGTTCTCCCAGATATTGAAGTATATCGTCTGTTTTTTCAAGTTCAATAGACATCTGTCCGTCTTTTTTCTTGACTTTTTCATTGTATACAACTGCAGGTCTGTAATCAGCTACCGCTGCTGCCTTGATGATGATGTCCTGTTCTCTGCTTACTGAAGTCACTGCCTCAAACATATCTCTGGCAGTTACAATAGGAACTACTTTTACAAAAGGTGGTGGTGTAATGGCACATGGGCCACTTACCAGAGTGACTTCAGCACCCCGGAGCATTGCCTCTCTTGCAATGGCATATCCCATTTTTCCTGAAGAATGATTGGTGATATAACGAACCGGATCAATGGATTCCTGTGTGGGACCTGCTGTTACCAGAATCTTCTGTCCCTTCAGGTCCTTCTCTCTGGCAATCTCTCTCAGTATATGTTCCTTAAGAGTCTCCGGCTCCGGCATCTTGCCTGCTCCAGTGTCTCCACATGCCAGATAACCGCTGGCAGGTTCGATCACTTCATATCCATAGTGTTTCAGGATCTTCAGGTTATCCTGAACTACCGGATTCTCATACATATTGGTATTCATGGCAGGTGAAATGATTTTTTTGCATTTGCATGCCATCACTGTAGTTGTCAGCATGTCATCTGCAATCCCATGGGCAAGTTTGCCGATCACATTGGCGCTGGCCGGTGCGACCATCACCACATCTGCCTGTTTGGCTATGGAAACATGCTCTACCTGAAACTGAAAGTTCCGGTCAAATGTCTCTACCAGACACTTGTTCCCTGTAAGAGTCTCGAAGGTAATGGGATTGATAAAATTAGTGGCATTCCGGGTCATAAGGACATGAACCTGTGCATGAAGTTTCTTTAATGCACTGGCAAGATATGCGATCTTGTATGCTGCAATACTGCCGGTAACACCCAGAAGAACTGTCTTTCCTTTTAACATACAATTCTCCTCCTTTTCTGCTGACTGTTGTTATATCTTTTTCATTATAACAGCCCTATTGGCAATTGCAATGAATTTTTTTGTTGTACTGTTTTTTATACTCAAAAAAACAGGGTTCCCGGTATGGAAACCCTGCTGATTCACCTGTAACTGTTATTTCCAGACAGATGCATAAACCTTCATGATCATATTGATCCTTGCATCTGTAACTTTTGAAAGTGCACTTTCGATAGCCTTATATGTTTTCGGACATGTACTCTGGAGACGAGAAGGATTAATACAATAATCTCTTACACATTCTGCAAAAAACTCAGAAGCACTCTGTACAGCATAAATTTTGTTGTCTCCTGTGTATTTGGTTTTCTCGCTGTTATATACGGATACGAAAGCACTGCTTTGATCCACATTACCTGCGATAAATGCCAGAAAATGACCAAGTTCATGGTAAATAGTGTTATCTGCTTCCTGAAGAGTGATGGTTCTTGATTTGGCGACAAAATGACCTGCATAGGAAACAGACGGATCTACGATCACGCTGAAGCCCATCTTTGTGTATGCATTCAGGACTCTGCTGTCCATCTTTGGCGCGATGGAGGTTACATTACTGACTGTATACTTCTTGGTGCCGGATGTACCTGTGCCTGCTGTGGAAGAACTGGAATTACCTGTTTCGGTGGTATCCTCACTGCTGGCACCGGCAATCTGCCGCACTACTGTAGTAGTTACTTTGGTAGTGGTAGTTACCTTGGTAGTTACTACTTTCTTTTTGGACTTTTTGGTGTATTTTTCTGTTGTTGCTGTCTTTACAGTCTTTTCAGTCTTAACGGTTGTTGTGCTGTTTTTCTTAGTTGTTTTGGTTGATTTCTTGGTCTGTGTAGGAAGCTTTTTGGTGTAGGTCTTTTTGGCTGCTTTTTTTAACCTGACTGTTTTCTTGCTTGTCTTGGTACTTGTGGAAGTCTTGGTAGTAACTTTAGGCTGTGAAGCAAGAGGCGTATCATCACCTGTAATTGTTGTCTCAATCACCGGATCTGTATAATCAGTCAGTTCCGGGATATCTGACGGCTGCCACAGCATTGCAAAACTTCCTGCTGTGATGATAGCTGCTGCAACAATGCAACCTGCTGCAACCTTCTTTTTTATGATAAAGTTTTTAAAATTGATTTTCTTTTTCATGTTGTTATCACACCTTTCAGAATATGGACGTTTCAGATGTTGTCTGTATGTCAGACACTCTGTTTCATTAAAAAAACCGCTTAATCCAAAAATTAAGCGGTTGCTCTACACTAAAAACAAAGTATCCATATACAATTATCTGAATACGTCATTAAACCAGAATTTAATGCGGCAACCGGCTGTCATAGTCTCATGACCTTAGACCCTTGGCTTTGCGTCCCTGTCTTTCAACAGGTTTGCCTCTTATGCGCACATTATAAAGGCTTTTCGCTTTAATGTCAATCTGTTAAAACAATATTTTCCAATTATATTCTTTTTTTTGTCTGAATCTGCTATACTGATGCTATCGGGACAAAAATCCCCAACATCGTTAAGGAGCCGGCAAAAATATGAAATCTTCTCTTTTTTTCCGTTTCCCTGCCATCATTTTGTGTTTATCACTGTGGCTTTTTTTATCAGGCTGTGACTCCGGATCTTCCGTTTCTTCCACAGAGCCTCCTGTATTTTCACCACTTCAGGTTCTTGTACCGGAGGCACCTGGCAAAGAAACCATCGGTTCTTCACCGCTGGTTCTTGATATCTCCGAAAAAAATCAGGGATACCTTACTGCTGAATCTGATTCTTCGGATTCTTCCATGAATCTTCAGATTTCTACACCTACAGAAGTTCTATATTCCTATTTTATCAGTCCCGGAGAAACCGCAGTAATTCCTTTTTCAGAGGGCAATGGTGATTATATGATCACCTGCTATCAACAGGTCAGTGGTGATCAGTATGCAGCTCTCTATATGGAAACAGTAACTGTGGAACTCTCCAATGAGTTTCTGCCTTTCCTGTATCCCAACCAATATGTTAACTTTACTCCGGAAAGCAAGGCAAGCAAGCTGGCACTTTCCATGGTTACAGAAGACACTGAAGATTTGGAAGCGCTGGAGCTGATCTACAATTATGTTACCGAAAACCTCACCTATGATTACCGCAAGGCAGACACTGTAGGAACCGGTTATCTGCCTGATGTAGATGAAACACTGGGTACCGGTACCGGCATCTGTTTTGATTATGCGGCACTGACTGCAGCCATGTTGAGAAGCTGCGATATTCCCTGTAAACTTCAGATTGGTTATGCCGGAGATATCAAGCACGCCTGGATTGATGTTTACATCCGTTCCAAAGGCTGGGTCAACAATGCTGTTTCCTTCAAAGGCGACAGCTGGTCTCTGATGGACCCCACTTTTGATTCCAACAGTGATGATAAAGAAGCCATCCAGGAATATATCGGCGATGAAAGTAACTATACTCTGCAATTTACACGTTAATGGCAAAGGAGACTTACCTATGAAATATAAACTTACTGCCCAGGAGCTTTCTAGTTTCTTCGGTCAGCTGGGAATCCTGATACATTCCGGAATTTCTGCTGTAGAAGGACTTCATATCCTTCTGGAAGAAAGTACTACTGATACAGACCGGGCAATTATCAGCCCCCTCATAAAATCAATGGAAGAAACAGGTTCTCTTTCCCAGTCTGTAAAGGACGCCGGAATCTTTCCACATCTTGCTGTCACCTACATAAAAACAGGCGAAGAAACCGGCTGCCTGGACGAAACCCTGAACAGTCTTGCCCACTACTACCGGCAGGAAGATGAAATCTCCGGTGAAATAAAAAGTGCTGTCACTTATCCGCTTCTTATGTTGGGTATGATGGCAGTGGTGATTCTGGTACTTCTTGTGAAGGTTCTTCCTGTTTTCCGCCAGGTTTTCCGCCAGATGGGAATGGAAATGAACGGTTTTTCAGAAGGACTTCTTAATGCCGGCAATACCATCAGTCAGTATTCTGCTGTTTTTCTGGCTTTTGCAGTTCTGCTGATCGGCTGTGTATTTTTCTTCTGTTTTTATCCAAAGGCACGTAAATGGATCACCGGAATCCTGTACCGGCTTCCGGGACTTCGGGATATTCCTCTTTCTCTTGATTACAGCAAAATGACACAGGGACTGGCTCTGGGACTCAGAAGCGGGCTTTCCCCTGAAACAAGTCTGTCTCTTGCTTCAGAAATGACTTCCCACCCTATAGTTCGGGAACGGCTTTCCAGAACCTCTTCCTTTCTGGATGAGGGGATGCCTTTTTCCCAGGCACTGATCCAGTCCGGACTTTTTGGAGGTATGGAGGGAAGACTCCTGTCCGTGGCATTTCAGTCTGGAACTGCTGATGAATCACTGACAGATCTTGCTGACCGCTACCAGGAAAAATCCCTGGAAATGATTTACCAGGCTATTTCTGTAGTAGAACCTACCATCGTTATTTTTCTTTCCCTGCTGGTAGGTCTGGTTCTTCTTTCTGTTATGATGCCACTTTTGGGAATTCTTTCTGATATTGCTGTGTGAGGTAACATAAATGGAGCTTTTTGAAAGTCACAGAAAAAAATTTTTTCGAAATATGCTGGTGGTCTTTCCCCTTCTTTTTCTGCTGGTCATTGCTTCTGTTTTTCTTGCAGGAGTTTCTTTTACATCCAAAGATACTCTTCAGAAAGAGCAGCAGCTTCTGGAACAGTCATTAAAAAGAGGGGCTGTTCACACTTATGCACTGACAGGACGCTATCCGGAAAGCGCAGAGGAACTTATAAAAGATTATCATATCACCTATGATTCTTCTCGTTTTGTGATTGAATATGTTCCTAATGGAAGTAATCTTTTTCCTATGATCAGTGTAATCCCTCTTTCCGTTTCCTTCAGCAACAGAAAGGAGGCCGCTTCATGAAAAAAACTTCTGTAAGAGTCCACAGTGTTCCTGCATTATTTTCTCTGCTGCTCTTTGGACTTTTTGCTTTATTTCTTCTTATGATGCTGTTATTTTCCGCAAGAGCATACCAGCAGGAGACTGTTTTTTCCCAGACAGAAGATTCTCTTGACACTGCTTCTGCATATATTACTACAAAATTCCGTCAGCATGATACTTCTGGAGGAATCTTTACTGGTAAACTGAAAGGATTTCCTGCCTTATGTTTTCGGGATACCCTGGATGGCAAAGATTATATTACTTATCTCTATCTGGACCAAAACAGTCTGAAAGAGCTTTTCACTGCTGTCGATACAGAGATTTCTCCAGATGCAGGTACTCTCATAGCAGAGCTTTCTGATTTTCAGGCAGAAGCACTGGACAATGGCTTCTACCATATTTCTCTCCAGAGCATAGATGACAGAAAATCTGACTTTTACCTTCACAGCTATACAACCGGAAAGGAGGATACCTCCTCATGAAAAAAACAGCCAGACATTCCAAAAACAGTCTTTTTCTTATGGAAATGGTCATGGTTCTTCTTTTCCTTTCTCTTTCCGGAGCTGCCTGTGTCCGGATTTTTGCAACGGCAAGAGAAAACCGTATACAGACCCAGGAATGGATTCATATTCAGTCTCTTACCACTTCGATCGGCGAAATTATGGAGGGAACCAGCGGCAGAGAAGCAGACTTTCTTCAGTACCTGCCTGGAGGAGCTGTCAGTGATTCTTCTATTGTCTGGTATTATGACAACACCTGGGAATTATGTAGCCATGAAGATGCTTCTTACGAAATGAACCTTTCTTTTTCTGATGTAAAAGAAGAAAAAAAGGCAACCCTTACCTTTTCCAGGCTTTATGCCAAATCAGAAAAACTATATTCCATTGACCTCGCTTTTCCGATAATCCAGACAGCAAAGGAGACGATATCATGAAGCAGAAAAAAACACTTTTCGCAGCCACCGGTATCCCCTCTCTGTTCCTGATTTTCGGAGTGTTATGTCTGGCTGTACTTGCTCTTCTGACGCTGGGAAATTCCCGTTCTGCATTAAGTTCTGCCAGACTTTCCATGGAACAGACGGAGCAGTACTACAAAGCCTGTCAGACCGCTTCTGATCAGGTTTCTCAGATTCAGGATTGTCTTGTCAGCTATTATAAAAATTCCGCCGGAGAGGATGCTTATTATACTGCTGTTGACAGGCTTTCCAACGAAATCTCCGAGGTTACAGTAGACACAGCAGAACATACCGTACAATTTACCTGTGAATTTTCGGACACTCAGGAATTGTCTGTGAAACTTCAGATCCTGTACCCTTCTACGGAAGAGGATACCTTTCTGGATATTCTGGAATGGAAAACAGAAGTCACTGATACCTGGAGTCCGGATAACAGTCTGAATCTTTATACAACATAGGGGACAATAACTATTATGAACAAAGAACAAACCATAGAATTTCTTACAAAAGCAGCCAATGAACATGCATCCGACATTTTTATCATTGCAGGCCGTCCACTGGCTATCAAAATCGACGGACATCTTTCTTCTTATGGAGACCGGCTGATGCCAAATCAGACCGAAGAGATTCTTCGCTGTATTTATCAGATGGCCCACCGGAATATTGATCATCTCCTTTCTTCCGGAGATGACGATTTCTCTTTCTCCATTCCAGGACTTTCCAGATTTCGTATCAACGCTTACAAACAGCGAGGTTCTCTGGCAGCCGTTATCCGGGTGATCGCCTTCCAGCTGCCGGACCCTGCTGAACTTTCTATTCCTGAAGATGTTATGAGTCTTGCTGAGCTTACCAAGGGCATGGTTCTTGTAACCGGCTCTGCAGGCAGCGGCAAATCCACTACCATGGCATGTCTCATTGACAGAATCAATCATTCCAGAGAAGGACATATCATTACCCTTGAGGATCCTCTGGAATATCTGCACAGACATGACCGCTGTATTGTCAGTCAGAGAGAAATCTGCACCGATACCCAGAGCTATCTTACTTCTCTCCGGGCTACGCTTCGCCAGAGTCCTGATGTGATCCTCCTGGGAGAAATGCGTGACTACGAAACTATCCAGACAGCTATGACTGCTGCCGAAACCGGTCACCTGGTACTTTCCAGTCTCCATACTCTTGGAGCTGCCAACACCATCAGTCGTATTATGGATGTCTTTGAGCCATCTCAGCAGCGGCTCATTGCCATTCAGCTTTCTATGGTTCTTCAGGCAGTTATTTCCCAGCAGTTGATTCCTGATGTAGATGGCAAAAATATTCCTGTCTTTGAGGTTATGCGTCTCACTCCTGCTATCCGGAACATGATCCGAGACAATAAGGTCTTTCAGATTGAAGGAGTGATTTCCTCCTCTTCTCAGAATGAGATGCGCTCTATGGACCACAGTCTTCTTGAATTATACAGGGCAGGACGGATTACCAGGGATACGGCTTTGAAATATGCACTCAATCAGGAAATGTTACGAAGACGCTTAATGTAAATTATTTTACTCGTTATCTTATATCTCAATAAAAAATCCCGCCGGGATCCGATCATTTTTTATGACCAACCCGACGGGACTTTTTATTTACTGTTTATTTATTACTTTCTCTACGTTTCTTTCTGTATACAAAAACAAGTACCACAGCACCTGCCGCTGTTATAAGAATGATTAGATAAAGAGCAATCGGTGTGTTATCACCTGTTTTTACAGACCTGGAAGTTGTTGTGTTTGTTGTTGTGTTTGTTGTCGTCGTTGTTGTCTTTTTGTTTTTTTCTTCCTTGTCTTTGTCCTTATCCTTGTCTTTCGGCTTTTCTTTGTTAATGATCTTGACAGTAGCCTTAAGATTGGACTCATTCAGCGTTACAGTTGTATTACCTTTATAACTTACATTGTAAGCAAATCCTTTGGCTCCTTCTACAGGATTTCCATCTGCATCTGTTTCTGTAACGTACAGCACACAATCTTCATTTTCCTGAATTTTTACCCGGGCTGTAACACTGGATTCGGAACCGCCGTTCATATCCAGTTCCAGAACATTATCTCCAATTATGCGTGAAGATAAATTTTTATAATCCTTGTCATCAAAGATTCCTGCATAGAATGTTTTATCGCTGTTCTTGGCATTGCCCTCAGCATCCAGCAGTTCTTTGGTAACAGTCAGCTTGCCTTCAAAGTAGAATCCATCTGGAAGCTTCATGAATTCGTTATCAAAGTAAACTGTTTCTGTTCCGTCGTCTTCCGTTACAGTTACAGAATTTCCATTGGGGAAAGTTGCTATATAAGCAGTTCCATCCGCAAGAGTTCCTGTTTCCTGTGGTGTACCATCTTCTGTACACTCAGATACGTAATATTGTCTTCCGATCTCCAGATCTGTAAACTTCACTGTTGCGGAAGATGCATTTTTAAATTCAATAGCCTTTACATCAGAAAGTCTGACTGTGCAGGCTTCATCGCCATAAAGTGCCACATAGAATGTCTGATCAACAGCACCCAGTGCCAGTTCATTGTGCGTCAGAGTCTTAGTTACCTCAACGGCAGCTTTCTTGCTTCTGATCATGGTATCTTTTACGCTGATCACGCTGCCTTCTGCGCTTACTTCTGGAACTTTCTCACCATTTACAGTGATCTCTGCACTTCCTGTTACAGTCACATTACCTTCTTCGTCTACAACAAAATTTACTGCATTTGAAATCTTCTCATAACCTTCCGGAGCAGTTGTTTCTTCCAGGGTGTAAGTGATTCCAGGAACAATGTCTGCGATAGTTTCCGGAGTCTCTCCGGACGTCCACTCTTTGACTATGTTCTTTCCATCATTAAAGGAAATAACAAATTTTGCTCCCGGTACTTCCTGAAGTCCTGTGATATCTGTCTTGTTTACACTGATTTCTTTTGTGATGAGTTTGTTGGTAATATTGTAGCCATCAATAATCTTGTCGTATCCATTTACCTCTTCTTCATCAACAGTGTACTCGTAAGCTGTCATTCCATCCTCGCTGTATTTTGGAAGGTCTGTCCAGCTGTAAGTCCAGTTATCTTCGACGGTTACTTTCTTGCTGTCAATCTTTTCTCCATTACGAAGCAGATTTACAACAACACTCTCTGGCTGATCAATTCCATCCAGCACTTCCCAGGTTTTGGTTCCCTCTACGCTGGTGATTCCAGTGATGGTATTGATAATGTCGTACTTACTGACGGTCTTGTTGTAACCATCCGGTACATTTGTCTCATCTACCGTATAAGTATAAGCGGTGTATCCGTCTTCACTGTATTTCGGAAGTTTTTCCCATGTGTAGCTCCAGCCATCTTCTGCTGTTACTCCTTTGCTGTCAATCACTTCACCATTCCGGAGCAGATCTACTGTGATCTTTTCTGGAAGTTTGGTTCCTTCCGGTACATTCCAGGTTTTAGTTCCCTTCACCTCTGTGGTTCCGGTGATGGTGTTGGTGATATTTGTTCCGGCAACTGCTGTGGTATAACCTTCTACCGGTTCCTCACTCACCGTATAAGTGTAAGCGGTCTTTCCATTCGGGCTGTATGCCTGAAGGTCTGTCCAGCTGTATTTCCACTTATCCGCTGCTGTTACTTTTTTGCTGTCGATCTTTTCTCCGTTTCGGAGCAGATTTACAGTAATGCTTTCCGGAAGGGTTGTTCCCTCTGGTACATTCCAGGTCTTGATTCCTTCTACAGTAACCACATCACTCTTCGTATTGGTGATGTTGAATCCTTCTACAGTCTTATTATAGCCTGCTACCGGTTCTTCATCTACGGCATAAGTGTATTCACTCATTCCGTCGTTACTGTATTTCGGAAGTTCTGTCCAGCTGTACGCCCAGTTGTCATCCGCCGTTACTTTTTTGCTGTCGATGCTCTCACCGTTTCGGAGCAGATCTACTGTGATCTTTTCTGGAAGTTTGGTTCCTTCCGGTACGTTCCAGGTTTTAGTTCCCTCTACACTGGTGGTTCCGGTGATAGTATTGATAATGTCGTAACCTTCTACCTTAGAGATATAACCTTTGACTGGTTCCTCTTTTACAGTGTAGGTATAAGCTGTTTTTCCGTCCTCACTATATTTCTGAAGATTATCAAAGCTGTATTTCCACTCATCCGCTGCTGTCACTTTTTTGCTGTCGATCACTTCACCATTCCGGAGCAGATCTACTGTGATCTTTTCTGGAAGTTTGGTTCCTTCCGGTACGTTCCAGCTCTTGGTTCCCTTTACACTGGTGGTTCCGGTGATAGTATTGATAATATCGTAACCTTCTACCTTAGAGATATAACCTTTGACTAGTTCCTCTTTTACAGTGTAGGTATAAGCTGTTTTTCCGTCTTCACTATATTTCTGAAGATTATCAAAGCTGTATTTCCACTCACCCGCTGCTGTTACTCCTTTGCTGTCGATCACTTCACCATTCCGGAGCAGATCTACTGTGACCTTTTCTGGAAGTTTGGTTCCTTCCGGTACGTTCCAGGTTTTGGTTCCCTCCACACTGGTAGTTCCATCGTACTCATTGACTACCTCCAACTTGCTCTGTCCATCATCATAAGTCACCGTCGCTGTCAATTCTCCGGATGTTTCGTCCTTCACTACTTTTACAGCTACATAATGTTCTGCTTTATCGTAAGTCATTCCCGGAGTACTGTATTTTGTTTCTTTGATAACATATCTGTAGGTGCCTTCTTTGGTATAAGCAATCTTTCCAAAGGATGCTTCTTTTCCGTTCTTCACTGTTACAGTGTTGTTCTCCGGCATTGGAGCATCATTTTCTCCGGTAATGGTAAATTTAAAGTCTTCATCTGCTGTGTAATTAGCACCATTGACTTTTTTGCTTACTTTAATCTCAGCGATTGCAGGTATCCGGTCATTGTTGACCATAAAATTGTATGAATAAACATTTTTTCCAAATACCTGAATTTTGCTGCTATCAAATATATGTCCGGACTGACCCTCAAATACAAAATATCGTCCATCCTTATACTGAGGATCAATGGTATATCCATTTAATGGAGTTGTCTCTTTCAGAAGATAGACATGATCCAGAAGCAATCCACCTATTCTGAGATATCCGTCTGCGCCTGTCACTCCTGTCTTACGTAATGTCAGCTTTTCATTTCCATCAACAGTAACTTCCGTTCCTGAAGTATCCACTGCCACATCATAAATAGCAAACTCAACGTCTTTCAGTGGCTGGTTTGCCTGACCATTTTCATATTTATAGATGGAAACAGAACGTCCCTCTCCTGTAGATGTACCAGAAGATTCTATTACTTCTCCTGTTCTTTCATCAGAGTCTTCCCATTTTGATCCTGATTTTCCGGAAAACTTAACAATATTTTTTCCATTTCCATCAAAAGTAACTCCAGGTATCAATGTAACAACAGAATCATAAGTAATCACATAAGGAGTTTCATCCTTCAGATTCTTGATAGTTAAAGTACCATTTTCAAAACTGAAATCATTCCATGCTTCTCCGTTTACCTTCAGAGTACCAAACTTAAATTCAATGACACTTCCTGACGTATCTTCAATACTGTAGGTATCCTGATCCGGATAAAGATCCAGACCACCCTGATTGACTTTGATCGTATAATGAACCAAAGGAGCTGAATTCTGATTATACAGGGCTGATTTATTTATATATTTATATATGTCATTTATATCCTGATAAGCAGAACCCTGTTGACCTTTTGTACCATTCAGTTCCCACTGTGCTGTATTTGTATAACGTTTATGTCCAGGCTTATAATTCTCAATGTCTTTGATTCTGGTTCTATAATAGATTACCGGCTTGATTCCTGTATTTTTGTAAAGCTCTAGGAATTTACTCATGTCAAAGACAACCTGACCTTCTCTGATTTCCACAGAGGTTATTTGGGATTTTTTACTGTTCCATCCTGCATTTACATTATGAATAATATAAGCGGAATCGGCTACATACTCCTGGCCTTCCGGCAATATGTCAATCAATTTCAGTTTCGCATCTGAATCCAGATTTTTCAGGAGATTTCTGTCATTCATCTCTACTGCCCAGGTAAAAGTGCCTGTAGACGGATCAGTCCAGTATGGAAACCATTTTGTACCGGTACCACACTGCCACTTATAAGCTCCAGGTGCTACTTTTGCAACTTCATAGGTATAAGAAGAACTGGCTGATTTTTCTCCAAATTCCTCAGAAACAAAATATGATTTATTTTCATACTTTGTTGTTTCATCTGGTGCCTGTGAAATTTTGGTTTTATAAGTGAATTCAAAAGTCTGAACAGAGTCTTTTGCTTCAATCTTACCCCAGTCATAAACAAATCCATTTTTGTCAGATTTGTCTGTCGCTTCTGAAATATTAATCTGTTTTCCATTCAGTTTTACACTGCCCTCAACCAGTGTCATAGTCTTATCAAAATAGTCCTTAAACACTGCCTTGGTTACAGCCTTGCCAGCCGGAATGGATACTGTTGTTTTCCACTCTATTTCCTGAGCAGAACCAGGATTCGGCTTTGTAGTACATTCCTTATTGATAAAATTATGCTTTGCACCAACTGTTACTCCTGCATCTTTTGAGATTCCCGGTTTACCGGAAAATTCCCCGCCTGGTGTGATGGTTACATTATTGTTAACCTGTGACTGTCCATAATTCACATCCTCTGCTGTAGGTTTCGTCTGATAAGTAATACTATAAGTTTTGTCTGAACCTTCCGGGAATATGAATCCCCCTTTGGAAATACTGTCCCATGTAAGTCCAGGTACTTCCGGAGTTACTTTAAAGCTTCCATCTACAAAGGCCTGTTTGTCGCCAAGTGTATCTTTGATGGTTGCTCCCGCAATATCCAGATTGGCACCTGCATTCACTGTGATTGTCCAGTTAATGACTTTCTTTGCAGCATCATAATTTCCGGTTTTATCTACCCATGTTTTCTTTACATGAACAAAATCTGATGCTTCTGCTTTCTTGCTGTCATCATTATTTCCAAACGCCTGAGCTGTATTTTTGAGTCCCTGAATCTGATCCCGTTCACTTATATTCTGACCCAGAGCATTTTTGTCTACATCTACATTATAAGTGATGGTTACTTCATCACCATCTCCCAGGTTTCCCAGGGCAATTTCAAAGTTATTATTATCTTTTGCCTGAACTGTAAAATCAGAAACAACAGTGCCATCCTTCTTCTTAACTGTGAAGTTCTCTTTTTTGATACCTCCAGCTACTGTAAGAAACTCACCCATGCTGTCTTTAACAAGAACATTTTCGTTACTTCCGGTAGATATTACCTTCAATGTAACTTTTCTGTTATCCAGCGTTGATGTGTTGCTGTTATCAATAGACTTTCTAATAGAAAGACCATCGTTAGATGTATCTCGGTTGACTTCTCCATCAATGGCTCCAATTCCTGGAAAATCCCATGACACATTTCCGCCATTATTATTACCTGTATCTTCTTTTGTGACAGTAGCAGATATTTTCATGGAACCCGAAATATTATTCTGATTCTCAAGGAAGCTCTTGTAGTAATGGAAAGAAAACTGATTATCCGAGATTTTCCACTCTCCTACAGGAGTCTGACCATCATACAAATACCCATTCGCGTCTTTCACCTTTACAGGCAACTGATACACAAAAGTATCATTTTCGGAAAGCTCCTGTATATCCGAATCGGTATTCTTTAAAGCCCATTTCAGATTCAGATCAATTTTGTCTCCATAATTTAGTGTAACATCTGCTTTTCCATCATCAGAAAAAATAACTTTATTTCCGTTAATACTGATGGTAGAATCTTTCAGATGTTTATCCAGCTGAATCGTTTTGGCTGCATCTGTCATTTCCACTCCACCGGCTCTCACAAATACAAACGGTGAAAATCCACTGGTGTTGATGATGGCTGCACTTACACTTCCGTCTCCGTTCTGGCTGATACCGCCATTTACATTACTGACTGTACCATCTGCCACATGAAGGACGTAAATATCGCCTCCCTTTCCTGCCAGGATCGGTGATGCAAAACTGAGGTTCACTGTTGCGTTCTGACCGACTGCCAGTTCGTTTCCATTTTCCTCAAAGTGCATATCATACACAACTGCATCATCAAGCGCCAGATTATTCTCGCCTGCCCACTGAGAAACTTTCTCAATAGCATTATTAAAATAATCGGTCTCCTGACCATATTGTTTTGCTACAAAAACTGCTTTTTCAGAGATTGGTGTTGAAAGTGTCACAGATGCGGTTCCAATGTCTGTGACTCCCTCAAAAGTTGTTTTCTCTGAAGTTTTTGTTTTTTCTGTCTTCGCTTTCGCCTCTTCCGATTTCTCAGCTTCTTCTTCTGTCGCTGAGCTGTCGTCCGTTTCCGGCTGTTCCTGGGTTGGCTCCTGTCCCGGAATAGTCTCCGAAGGAGCTTCTGTAGGTACAACTTCCGGAGTTTCTTCCGGCTCTTCAGCTGGTGCCTCCGATTCTGCAGGCTCAACTTCTGCAGGTTCCGGTTCAACAGTTTCTGTTTCTGCCTGAACTGCTTCCTGAATCGCCGCATCTTCAGCGAAAGTAGTGACACTGCCCTGTTGTACTACCATAAGAGCAGTTAGAGTTATTGCCATCATTCGCTTCCATTTTTCCAGTCGCTTCATTAGCTCTTTCCTCCTTTGTGTTCATCCAAAAAAAGCTCCTGAAAGAGCTTTTCAGGACATAATAACTCCATTTTCGATTTTAATATAATACCTGCTTCAATTCAACCTATTTCGTGATATTTCGACTTTTTTTGTGCATTTTTGTACTTAATATGTTATACTGAACAAAACTTTTGATAATGTATCTATTTTTTCAACTGGAGGAATTTATGAAAAACTTTCAGATCACGCAATGGAGCGCACATTTTATAGAAGAACAGGTAAAACCTGGAGACTTTTGTATAGATGCCACTATGGGAAATGGAAATGATACTCTTCTCCTCAGCAGGCTCTGCGGGGAATCAGGTCAGGTCCTTGCTTTTGATATCCAGGAGCAGGCACTTAACCATACCAGAGAACGTCTGCAAAAAGCCGCTGCACCTGCGAATTATACTTTACTTCTGGAGTCTCACTCACATATGAGTCAGTACGCCAGACCGGAAACTGTCAGCTGTATTGTTTTTAATCTGGGTTACCTGCCTGGTGGAGATCACAGCAAAGCCACCAAAAGCAATACCAGCATTACAGCAATGGAACAGGGGCTCTTTCTTTTGAAAAAGGGTGGTCTCCTTTCCCTTTGTATCTACAGTGGAGGAGATTCCGGATTTCAGGAACGAGATGATGTACTTACATGGCTGAAACAACTTGACTCTCATAAATATCTGGTTATCCGAAGTGACTATTACAACCGCCCCAACAATCCACCTATTCCTGTATTGATCATAAAATTATAATAAAGTAAAAAATACCGGCAGTCCCCATTCAGGAAAACTGTCGGTATTTCTATTTTCAGTCTGTGATAGTAATGCTTTCGATCACCGGCTGTGCTTCTGTCTTAATCGTACCGTTGTCATCGGTAGGCTGTGCTTCTTTACAGATCTTGTCTACAATATCCATTCCCTCTGCCACATGTCCGAAAGCTGCATACTCTCCATCCAGGAAGGTACTGTCAGACTGAACAATAAAGAACTGAGAACTTGCACTGTCCGGATCTGTGGAACGTGCCATGGAAATTGTTCCTCTGGTGTGGGAAATATTATTGTCTACACCATTGCTGGAAAATTCACCTTTGATGGTTTCCTCTGCACCACCGGTGCCATCTCCCTTGGGATCGCCTCCCTGCATCATAAATCCGTCAATAATACGCCAGAAGGTAAGTCCGTCATAAAATTTATCTTCTGCAAGTTTTACGAAATTGGTAACTGTGATCGGTGCTGTGTCTGCATCCAGTTCTACCTGAATATCGCCATAATCTTTGATCTTGATGTCTGCATGATGGATACCTGTCAGTTCTTCACTGGTATCTATTACAGTGGCATTTACATCTTCTCCGTCTGTTCCGTCACTGAATCCAGCTTTTTCTGCTTCTTCGTCGCTGACCGGTTCCTGATCTTCTACAGTTTCTTCTTTCTTATCTTCTGTTGTTTCTTTGGTCTCTTCTGTTTTGGTTTCTTCTTTTTTATCTGAAGTATCGCTTCCTCCGCATCCTGCCAGAGTTCCCGCCGTAAGTATAAGTGCACAGAGCACTGCTAATGTTCTGGATTTCATTGGTCATTTCCTCCTGACTTATCGTAAAATAATTGCCTGTTTCTTTTAATGAAGCATAACTGTAAAGATACTGATCCATTACGATGAAACACAGATAGTGTAACATTCTGACAAAGCAAAGTCAATGTTGTGTCAACAGCTCCTATCTGTTAAAATACTGATAGTATAATAGATTATTGTTCACAGTAACTATAATAGCACACACAGAAAGGAATCCTGTATTATGAAAAAAATCGCAAGTTTTACCATAGACCATATCAAACTCCAGCCAGGTATCTATGTTTCCCGTAAAGACTATCTTGGAGACGAAGTGATCACTACTTTTGATATCCGTATGACTTCTCCCAATGAAGAACCTGTTATGAACACTGCTGAACTTCACGCTATGGAACATCTGGCAGCTACTTTTCTCCGTAATCATACAGAATTCGGCCCAAAAATCATCTACTGGGGTCCGATGGGATGCCGTACCGGCAACTACCTGCTTCTGGCAGGTGACTACGAATCCAGAGATATCGTGCCCCTGATGACGGAAATGTTTGAATTTATCCGGGATTTTGAAGGAGAAATCCCAGGAGCTTCTGCCAAGGACTGTGGCAATTACCTGGACATGAATCTTGGCATGGCAAAATACCTTGCTAAAAAATATCTGGATGAAGTTCTCTACGACATCAAACCAGAAAGACTTGTTTATCCTGAATAGTCATAATCCAAAAAAGCACATCCCACTGACGAGATGTGCTTTTTATGTTTATACTGCAATGTGAATGTTTATTGTGCAGCTGTTGCGTCTGCAGCTGCTGCAGGTGCTGTGGTAGATGCAAACTGTGCACTGATATAACAGGTCTGTCCGTTAAAGTTTACTTCTATCCACTGTCCATCCTGGCTGACTCCTGTACTGGTCAGTGCAGTTCCAGGAGCTACTCCCTGTATGATCTGTGCATCTGTACTGCAGTCTGTACGAAGATTCACATCAGACGTTGCATAGTAAGTAGCATCCTGTTTGACAATCGTAACGCCGGCTGCTGTCTGAGAAGTCTCCTGTACCGGTGTCGCTGTTGGCTCCGGTGTAGGTGTTGCCTCCGGTGTTGGTTCTGGTGTGGGGGTGGGTGTTGCTTCTATAACTGTTACGGTAGAATCTTCCCCACCTGTGCTGTAACCACAACCAGCTGTCACCAGTGCAAGACCTGCCGCCAAAAATAATATTCCGGATTTCTTCATATTAATAATAGCCTCCTTTATAACCATGCTACCACTATACTCCATAGCGGGGCAGTTATGCAAGAGTTTTTTGTGGTCTATCCTTTATAGTCTCCCCGGTCACTGACAATCTGACAGCCAATCTGTTCCATTCGTCTAGAAAGGCAGTGTCTGCATTCTGCTGCTTCATCTCCTGTGCAGATCTTACCATCATAAAGCATATATTTTTTTCGTACAGAAACCGGCGAAAGGTTCGGCATAACTACATTGGCCCCGGAAAGGACTCCCATCTCTCTGCCCTTGGGATGGATGGTTCCCAGCGCTGTGGTTGCTGGAAGAAGCACATGAGGAAGCATCAGTCTTAAAAGTGCCAAGTAAAACAGGGTATCTTCTAACGTGCCACTTTTTTCTCCATGAAACGGGGTGTCCTGATGTGGGATAAAAGGTCCGATCCCTACCATTTCCGGATTCAGTTCTTTCAAGAAAAGAAAATCATCTGCAAGATTTTCCACTCTCTGATAAGGAGCTCCTACCATAAATCCCGCACCTGTCTGAAAGCCCAGTTTTTTCAGTGTTCTGAGACAATTTTTGCGGTGTTCGCAAGACATGGAAGAAGGATGAAGTTTCCCATAATGTTCCTCATCCGCAGTCTCATGACGGAGAAGGTATCTGTCCACGCCGGCTTCTCTGTAGTCTCTGTAAGACTCCTCAGATTTTTCTCCAATGGAAAGGGTCAGCGCACAGTCCGGGTATTCTGCTTTAATCTTATGTATGATGGAAAGAAGTCTTTCGTCTGTATAATATCCGTCCTCTCCTCCCTGAAGAACAAAAGTCCGGAATCCCAGCTCATAACCCTGCTGACAGCAGAGGAGAATGTCTTCTTCTGTCAGTCTATATCTCTGGGCATTTTTGTTGCTGCGGCGGATACCACAGTAATAACAGTCATTTTTGCAGTAGTTGGTAAATTCAATCAGTCCTCTTACATAAATATCATTTCCGTATATCTGCTGGCGAACTTTGTTTCCAAGGTCTCTGGCATACTGATCTGTCTCTTCACTTCTTTCAGAAAAGAGCTGTATCCACTGTTCTCTGTCCAGGCTGCCTGTAACATGAAGTCTGTCAATTAGTTTTTTCATTGATATTTCTCTCTTGAAATCTGTTTTTTTCTCTTGGGATAAAGGTTCCCAGCTTTTCTTCTGCTATCTTTCCACCAGTTACTGCCAGATGTCCTCTCAGAAAAACTTTGTCAATGCCACAGTGCAGTTCAAAACCTTCAAAAGGATTATTGTCTGTATTATAGGCATGGGTCTTTGCGGAAATTACACTTTTTTCTTCTGGATCCAGAACCACAATGTCAGCGTCACTTCCCGGGCGAATCACGCCTTTGCGTGGGTAAACGCCATAAAGTCTGGCAGGGTTTTCACTTAAAAGAGCACACATCTGTTCTCTGGTGATTTTTCCTGTTTCCACACCATATGTATAAAGAAGGGTCCCTCTTGTCTGCACCCCTGGCAGTCCTCCTGGGATCTTTGTGAAATCATCTTTTCCCAGAGCTTTCTGTGCCAGAGTAAAACTGCACTGATCTGTGGCTACTGTCTGGATCTCCCCATCTGCCAGTGCTTTCCACAGACAATCCTGATCTTCTTTTTTGCGGATCGGAGGTGCACATACATAAACAGCCCCTTGAAAATCCGGTTTGGAATATACGCTGTCATCCAAAAGAAGATACTGAGGACAGGTTTCTGCATAAATGATCTGTCCGTTCTTTCTTGCTGCGATCACTTCTTCATAAGCCTTCTGGTTAGTAAGATGAACCACCATTACCGGGGCATCTGCCTCTTTTGCAATTACAAGAAGCCTGTGTACTGCCTCTGCTTCCATGGTATCCGGTCTTACCAGTGGATGATTTTCTGGACCGAATCTGCCCTCTTTGTGTGCATCATCGATCAAAGCATCGATCACTCCTGCATTCTCACAGTGTACTCCGGCAAAGCAGCCACACTGTCCCAGTTTCTTCAAAATCTTGTACAGATCTCTGTCGTTCACGATCATTGCAGGGTAAGTCATATATAACTTAAAACTGGTGATTCCTGCATCTATCATATCCTGAACTTCCTGCTCTGTACGATCATTCCATTCTACAATGGACATATGAAAAGAATAATCACAGGAACATTTGCCATCTGCTTTCTGATGCCATCTTTCCAGACCTTCTTTCAGCGTATGTCCACCTTTATCCTGAGAAGCATAATCGATCACAAAGGTAGTTCCGCCTAAGATTGCAGCTCTGGTACCTGTCTCAAAATCATCTGCAGTAACAGTGCCTGCCACTTCCAGGTCAAAATGTGTATGACCATCAATAAATCCTGGAAATAGAAGCTTGCCTGTCACATCTATTACTGTAGCTTCTTCATCCTGAATATCCCGGGCAACCTTTATGATTTTTTCATCTTCTGTCAGTACATCCAGCCGTTCTGAACTGCTGCCTGATACAACAGTTCCGTTTTTCAATAAATATTTCATAATTTTCACCCCCGAAATCTTATGATTTATTAGTATAAATATACCATTCTTCCCGGATATCAGCAACTGTTATCTGCAACTTCCAATTGGATATACTTTATTTTTACATCAGAATATCCAACAATTTTTTTAAGGTATACTTAATTTTCTTTGGAAAAAAACTTTATATTAAATCTGTTTTATGTTATATTGTAAATACGTTATTATAACAAAAAAATGGAGGAGGAATAAAAATGGGACGTCTGACTGTATTGAAACAGATTGCGCGGGATCTTGCTTCTCAATTTGGTCCTGACTGCGAGATTGTAATTCATGACCTTAAGACCAATGATCCTGAACATTCTATCGTATATATCGAAAACGGTCATGTTACAGGCAGAGGAATTGGTGACGGACCTTCCAACGCTGTTTTTGATGTAATTCGCCATAACAATAAGAAAGACAGTGATCCAACAAATGAAATTCATGATCACTCTGGATATCTGATGAAAACTTCCGATGGAAAGATCCTTAAGTGTAGCACTTCCTATATCCGGGATGACGATGGCAGCCTGCACTATGTCTTTGGTATCAATTACGATATCACCAAGCTGACTATGATCGAAAGTGCACTTCACGCACTTATCACGCCGGTAAACAAAGAAGAAAAACCAAAGGAGATCACCCACAGCGTCAACGACCTTCTGGAACATCTCATTGAAGAATCTGTTGCTCTGGTAGGCAAGCCTGTAGCACTGATGAACAAAGAAGATAAGGTAAAAGCTATCCAGTTTCTCAATGATTCCGGTGCTTTCCTTATTACAAAATCCGGTGACAAAGTTGCCAGCTATTTCGGTATTTCCAAGTATACTCTTTACAGCTACATAGATGTAAACAAATAAAAAATCCGCAGAGTTATCTTTTCTGATAGCCCTGCGGATTTTGTTTTATTCAGCTGTCTGTTGTGTCTGCTGATTCAGAAGTCGTTTGATCACGTCAATGGTTTCTTTGATACCATAGTTTGCACTGTTGATACAAAGGTCGTAATTCTCCGGTTTGCCCCATTTCTCTCCTGTATAAAACTCATAATATTTTCTGTGCTGCTTATCCATCTTTTTAAGAAAACGGACTGCATTTTTCATGTCCATGTTCCGGACATCCATAACATGCTGTACACGTACCTGGAAAGGAGCGCTGATAAAAATACTGACATGAGGAATGTGATTATTCTTAAGAATCGCATCTGCACATCGTCCCATGATCAGACAGTCTTCCGTTCTGGCAAGTTCACAGATCAAATCACTCATATTAAAAAATACGGCATCCTGTTTGGAAAGACCATGATACCGGTTCAGTTCTTTCAGCTTGGTACCAAGACTTTCATGAGTTTTCTTTCCATATTTATTAAAATCTGTAAAATTCTCTCTGTCCTGGACATTGTCCTTTTCTGCTTCCAGACGTTTCAGAACCTGTTCAAAAATTTCCGAATCATAGTAATTAATACGAAGCTGATCTGCCAGTTCAAACCCGATATCGTTTCCGGCACTGCCCTGTGTACGGCTGATGCAGATCACAAGATGATCGTTTTCGGACAGTTTCTGGCGATGAGCCACAAGGTTCAGTGCCACACGTTCTGCATCCACAATATCTGTAGTTCCAAACTGGTCCGGAAGCTTCTCAATCTCTCTCAGAATATTGTCATATTCTGTCATAAGACGGCTGCGTTCACTTTTATCTTTGATGGTTCGTGCCATGTTACTGATCAGTGCCAGTTCGCTTCGGAGGAGATGTCCGTCCGGTTTGGCATACATCAGCATACTTAATGTACGGATAGTGCTTTCTCTGTTTCCTGAAAAAGTACGTCCAAGGGCAGACCCCAGAACCCGGTAAACTTCACCATCCAGATCATAGATCCGATTGGCAAGTTCTGTATAAATTTCCTGATTGATTTTTTCTGCCATAACTCTCCCTCCTTACAAAAAGAACACAAGCATATCCAGTATAAATACCGGAACAAGGAATACCAGTGACCAG
>URXG01000023.1 GCA_900551715.1 uncultured Blautia sp.
AATGTCTACAATCCAGTCATTACCATCATTCATCATATCAAGTGCTGTTAGGATTAAGTTTATCGAATCCTTCAGTTTTTCCAAAATGGATTTCCGATTCATCCATAAACTTTTTGAACGTGATTATCTGTTCTTCCGGAACTCCTGTTATTTCTTTTATTGCTTCTTTCACTTTCTGACCATCTAATTTTCTGATACATTCACGACTCATAGAGTGATAGGTAAACTGCATCAGTTTTCCTCTGTATTGCACCGTACCCACTTCATTCATCCTAACTCTTCTGTTTTTACAAAAGTCTTTCCATATTTTCTCATTTAACGTTGCAGATAAAACTATAGTCTTTACTTTCGGAATTTCCATTGGATTAAAATATCTTATATCTTGTGTGTTTTCTTCATAATAAAAGACCTGACTTCCAAGCAAAACAACCAGATCTCCAAAACGTTCCATATTCTTATCAGATAATTCACTTATTCGTAAAGGTTCCAACTTAACTGCTTTCTCAGGTTCCAGATTCTGAAGCATTTTCAACCGTTTTTCCGCTTCTCCGGAAAATATTCCTGCGTCTAATGCTTCTGTAATCTTTTTCCTGGAAACACTTCCATTATCTTTTATAACAGACATCAGGATATCCTCATCTACAATGATTTCATACTGCTCCAGAATTTTCAGTGGAAGATTCAAAAACATCTTGTGTGTTGTTACCACATTGCAGCTACCATCAAGTTTCTCTTGCTGATTTAAACATCTTTTTATTTCTTCTATCGTTATTTCAGATAATTCGTCCCCATTTGATTCCAGATACTCTTGTATTCTTCCTTTTACCTTATCTCCCTGACCACTGTCATATAACATTATCAGTTCGTTGTAAATGGATAAATCCAGTTCCTTTGTTTTTTCTATACAGCTTACCGTCTTTATACAGTGACTTCCTACAGCCTCCAAACGCTTCACTATCTCATCCTGAAGATCTAATGTTGGAACAACAAACATAAATGCCTGATCGGATTTTTCACATGCAAGCTCACAATATGCCTGTGTCTTACCCAATGCTGTTTGTGCCTTTATTAAATGAATACCTCTGTCTTTCGCTTCTACAGCTTCATGTAAATATTGTCGTAACTCATTTTGTGCATCTTCCAGTGTAATATATGGCACTTTTTTCCTTAAAGGAATAATTTTCCACGTAAGTTTTGAATAAAGCGAATCAACCTTGCACCTATTCACATATGGGCATCCTCCCCTCATACAACTTTGTGGCTTATAACCATATGACTTTATTTGTGTCCACTCCATTTCCCAGTTTTTTCTTGACTCAATTTCTTCTTCCTCTATTCCATTCATAAAAAGTGTTTTCCCACCTTTTATATATTGTAAATTCGTGGCAAGAAGAAATTTCAAATTGTGATGCAGATGTTCTGCCAAATGCTTTTTGTATAAGTAGCAATATGTAGGTAATTTATCTTTGTCAATCCTTAAGATTGGAAAATTAGGACTATTTTCACTATTATTTTTTCTTTTTCGCCTTTTATTTCTTTTTTTTCCATTTTCTTAACTGCTCCATATTCAACGGCCATACCTCCCAAGATATCAGCACCTTGCATTTTTTTTCGTCCATAACCAAATCTTTTCTATAAATTTGTATACGTCCGTCTTTACATGCAATCCCATAGTCTCCAGCTAATTTTTCAATATTACGTCTGTGATTCTTACGATCTCTTTCTTTCATTTCAGTATGAAAAGCTACTACAAGTCTTTCTATATTTAAAACATTTCTTTCATCAAAATATTTTATCCCCTTTCCTCCATAAAACATTCTTGTAACATCCTTACAAGATTTGTCGGATTCTGGGAACACCTTAATCAGCATTACATTAAACAGCTCTGCCAGCTTCTTTTTTTCAATCACTGTTTCCATTAGGTATACTGCTCGAAACTTTTCCTGTTTTGATGTCGAGCTGAATGTGTCATATACCAGAAACGGTAATATATTATAATCCTCAGATCTTTTCATAAATTCCTGATATGATAATCCTTTATCTATATCCACTGCAAATAATACCTGTTCTTCAAAAAAATGTGTATTTCTTTTTCCTTTAAATAAAGCTCTTGCAAAAGTTACTCCCCTTTCTCCAACATAATGACTAAAATCCTCTAATGAAATTTTTACACGTCTCTTGGTAATTCTGTTGGAAATCCTTGCTACTATTTCATCATGCGGTTTCTCAGTAAACCCTTGTTCATCTAAATGTACTACAATTTCATATTTATTTTTCATGATATCCTCCTTTTGCACTGACTGAATCCAATGTAATTTTCTCACCAGCCAAGTAACAATTTATTTTTAACTTTCCATTTTGAGGAATTTCGGGCAGTAATATTATTTCTTATTATTTCCGTCCTAATTTCCTCAAAGGATAAGTTTTACTACATTGTTACTTGTCTGTGTAATTTCTTATATTTTTATGTATTTTCAGATATTTCTTTTATTTAATCATTATTATTATATTTTTCTACACTCTATTATTAAACAAAAGTTCCCTTAACATACAAATAAATTCAATACATACAAGGAGGCGTTTTAACAATGATTGATAACAGAGTATATTATCCGAGACAATATGTCACATCTGAAGAATCAACTGTTATGACAGTACCTGAATTAGCAGAATATCTTGGAATTGGAAGAAACAGTGCTTATGAACTGCTTCGTACTAAAACAATCAGAGGATTTCGTATCGGTAAGGTTTGGAAAGTCAGCAAGGACGCTGTAGATCTTTATATTAGAAAAAACTCTGGTCTGGTCTAAAAGTTCCTTCAACCAAATCTCTTATATAGAAAATAAAGTTCTCAGCAAAATTTTAAATCAAATTCTAAAAAGCCCTTGGTATTCATCGTACCAAGGGCTTCACTACTTGTAAAACTATCACGCAGATCATTATATATTATTCTTTATCGGCAATATATGTAATATACTTTTTCAGAGTATTTCTACTTATGTTGTGTTTCTTCATCAGATCTATCTGCTTTATTTTACGATCTGAAAGGAATTTCTTTATATCTGCTTCCAGCTCTGGCGACATCTTATCAAGCTGTCCTGGCTTGCGCCCGCTTTTCTTTGGACTTGCTTTTATTCCATCTTTAATCCTTTTTACAGTAATTTCCCGTTCTTTCTCTGACCGGTCTAACTCCGTTACAAGCAATAGGCGAATCACAAATTCTAATGTCATCCCCCCTATGATGTTTTCTTTTTTCATCTTATCAGCAGAACTCTGCATTGACTTAATGTATTCCGTATTAAGCGTTGGATTGTCAATAAAAATCATCTCGATGCCTTTATTAAGCAGCTCCATATACTTCTTATATCCATTATCCCGTTCTCTGGTAAAACGGTATATGTCCTTAAACAGAATGGTATCTCCTTCTCGTATGTCCTGTTCCAGTTCTTCCCATGCAGGACGGTGAAATGTTTTTCCGCTTGCATCATCTCGATATATCCTGCGTTCAGGAATTTCTGTATTATTTTCTTTACACCATCGCACAATGGCCTGTTCCTGTCGTGTAAATTTCTGCTTTCCTCTTTCTTCCTTAGTACTGATTCTCATATATGCTACAACCTTACACATTTTATCCTCCATAGCATCATTTAAACTTTAGTTATTTTAACTCTTGCATTGTAATGTCAAAATAACTATTCGTTGGTATATTCTGACACATTTATACAAAACCTATTTTTGCCATGTTTAAATGACGCTTATAAAAATTACTCGCTAACAATTAATGTAAAAAGGTACTATATAACAAACAGGAGGAAAGGCTGGTTACCTTTCCTCCTGCTGTTACTACCCTATGTCACAAACTACCAGTATTTCTTCACATAATTAATGGCATCTTCCTCAGATAAGGAAAACTCTTCCATTACATTTTTAACAGTTGCTTTCTGGTCAAGTTTAAATTTCTTACAGGTTTTAACTGTACCAGCTATCATACCTTCCTGCTTTCCTTCCATTTTTAATTCTTCCAATGCACTGCACATATTAACCTGACCTCCTTTTTGTTCCACTTCTAAAGCATGGTCTATCAGTTCCTGCGACTGTGTAATCGCTCCGATCACTACTCCCAGTTCCGATGCAATCAGCATGTTTTTATATACTGTATTAATTTTATTATAATCACGTTCATATATAGAACGACTGATGTCAAATACAGTATTAACATCCTGGTTGTGGAATTGAAGTGATCCGCTTGTCCTTAACTCAATCAGATTCATCTTATAGTCTGCTACCAGAGGTTTTATTTTCTCCGGAACCTCCAGCATATCCATCAGACACAAAGGTCCATCCCATGGATTCTCTCCATAATAAACACAAAGGCTTATCATTGGATGCAGTCTGTCTGTTTTCTTCATATTGGAAAGAAACTCATCTGATGATGCAAAGTTCTTATCTTTTCGATTCTTTGCTGCAATTTCCTGATATTCTTTCAGATAGGAAAATCCATCTCCGATCATGTGTCGAAGCGGCATCGCATAATGAATTTTGGACTGATTTTCCAGTCCCCAGATTACAAACTCAATGCCATATGCTGTTTTCTTTACAACATCCAATACTTTCTGTACTGTTTCAGCATGTCCATTAAATTTGAGAAATGAGGAAACATCCGTGTCTGCTTCTGACAGATCATCTGGATTCAGTACCTGTTCACCATCAAACAGTGCAGCATTAAACAAATCTGCAAAATGATGATTATCTCTCCAAAAGTTCTTTAGTATGGTATCCGGTTTAATTTTATTGTATTCCACCGTTTGCCATCCTCCTTTTCTAATATCACTATACCATAGGTCATTTTCGATTTCTATCAGAAAATTCATCTAATCTTCTGTATTTTCATTATTCTCTATGGTATAAGCGTTTTTTCCATGAACTTTAATACATAACTCATCAAACTGAATGTTCCTGCAATACCGAATTAGTGAACATTCCGGTACCATTCCGTATAGACTCTGTTCAGAGTAAAGGACATAATTGCCAGTACATTTGCCCGGATCGTGTCATCCGGCCAGGTAGCATAGATTTCGCTGCTGGCAACATTTTTGATATAATCTTTATAACGTACATAATAGTTGGCAGCGGTATTATCTCCAACAGCTCCGTCATGAACAATAATATATTCCGGAATCACTACTCTGCTGAGTACGATTTCTCCGCTTTCTTCTATGGGTTTCACTTCTGGTTCTTCTATTTTGGGCGGATATTCACCAAACAATGTATGAGGTCCGATGACAACACGCTCATACTCTCCTTTCCCCTGGAATCGAAGTCTTACCGTCTGTTGAGATACCTCCCCCGAAAGAACTTCTGATCCGGCTATCTCTGCATTCTCAAATCCCTCTGCCAGAACCTGAATGGTATATTCAGAATAAGGCTGCTGTTCTACCGGTTCCATACTGTATTCCAGCGGAGGGGTTTTCAGATCAAGAGTCGGAGTCTGTCCGGAAGAATCTGTCCTTACTTCTTCTATGGTATTTCCCACACCTCCTGTATAGGAGATACGCACCAGGGCATTTTCTATTGGACGGGTACCATCTTCTGTAAAAACGGATACTTTCAATTCGCCCTGATCAACTTCTGTCTGCTGGCTCTGCACTTTATTATAAAATTCCACATGTTTCTCCTGCTAAAGGCTCTCTCTTTATCTTATGCCAAAAAAGAAAGAAGGTGCTGATCACAACACCTTCTTTCTGTAAGTTTACCATATAGAATCTCCTGAGGAATGAATCATTCCTTCATCCTCATGAACAATGATCTCGTCCCCTTCACTGCCTTCTCCTGCATCTACAAAATACAGAATATCACCGCAGGGACGTTCTTTCCCATTATCAGTAAGGGCGTTAAGAACTTTTCCCTTAAATACCAGAGTTGCAGAGCCTCCTCCATCCATATTATAGGCATAATCGCAGCCCAGATCCAGAAAGGTCTGCTGTAGTTCCTGATAGCTCATTCCCTGGGAACCATCAGCCCCTTTACCATCTACAACTACCAGGTAATAATCCCCGGGGCTGACCAAACCGATGGCTGATCTCTGATATCTGCTGATCTGATGAAACTGCCCGGAGATTTCAGATGCCTTGCCATTCTCCACCAGAGTAGGCCCAAAACAGTAAGTATCCTGTACCCCTCGATCCAGAAGTGCCTGCGCACTTAATCCCGCCTCAGCAGTAAACATCCCTCCATCCGTTGTGACACAGCAGATATTACCATTAGAGGGAACATCATTATAAATCTTTCCTTCTTTGATCATCGTTTTGCCAGGTGCAGGAATCCCTGTTCCATAAGAGAATCCACTGCCGTTGATGCCTATGATCCCATCATGGTCAACCAGCTCTTCGGAGGTCTTTTTGCGGGGATTTCCGTATGTACCTCCACAGAGGGCTGATTTCAGCTGCCTGGTACTGAATGTCTGTACATGAGCAACCCAGTATTTTGTATAATCTGTCTCTTTTAGCTCTACATTTACCTTAAGAGTCGAAGTTTCATAATTCCAGTCATCATTTGTATATTGCTGTTCTTCCTCTGCCCAGACTTCAGAAAGTCTTCCAGGTACCCCCGGAATCCCAGTTACAACAGCACATATCAAAAAAGCTAATAAGATTTTGTTTTTCATTTTTTCACTTCACTAAATCGAGTCGATCTTCAGAATATTTTCAGAAAATCATTATACATAACAACTACCATCAATGCCATCAGAAGCATAAGTCCTGCAAAATGGACCATACCTTCTACTTCACGGTTAATTGGCTTTCTCCGTATGGCTTCTATGATCAAAAAGACAAGTCTTCCTCCATCCAGTGCAGGAAGCGGCAGAAGATTCATGACACCAAGATTGGCAGAAAGAAACACTGCCATGTTCAGCATATTCATCCAGAGCATCAGCACTCCTTCACTTTTGCTTTCTTCATAGGTGGTTCCAATGGCATCCACCACACCTACTGGACCACTTAAATCTTTCATTCCAAGATGTCCTGTAACCAGTTCTTTCAGGCTGAGGATCGTAGTACGGACCATATATTTTACATCCAATGCACCATATTTCAGAATATTCAGTCCACTGGTTTTTTTATAGCCCAGGTTGTAGGAAAATCCAAGAAGTGGTGTACGATATTCTTTTGGTGTGACAGTCGCTGTATAATCCAGTCCATCTCTTTCGTAAGTAATCTCTACCGGCTGATCAGACAGAGGATGCTCTGCAATATAAGCATCATAGGCTTCTCCGTCTGCAATCTTCACTCCATCTATAGCTGTAATCGTATCTCCTGCCTTTACGCCTGCCTGCTCCAGTGGCATTCCACTGATCAGAGATTCTACTGTCATAGAACTGGTATCTGAACGGTTAAATCCCAGCAGATACCGGACGGATACATCCGGTGTATAGGTAATGGTCTCTGTTTTTCCATCTCTTTTTACCTTCAGAGTCAGTGGCTTTTCTTCCAGTTCATTAAGATAACTGTACACGTACATATCTTTTGCAAGATCCACATGATAGCTGTCATATTCTGTGATGATATCTCCTTTCTGGAGACCTGCTTCTGCTGCCGGAGAGCCTTCCTGAACTTCCATGACTTCTGCCGGATCATATCCCATAAATCCCACAATGATCACTGAGAGGATAAAAGCAAGAATAAAATTAAATATGGGTCCTGCTGCAACTACAGAAATCCTTCCCCATACAGGAGCAGCATTAAATGCTCCAGGAATATCTTCTTCTGCTGTATCCTCGCCGACCATGGCACAGGATCCTCCCAAAGGCAGAATCTTAACGGAATATCTGGTTTCCCCCCTCTGGAAGCTGAACAGTCTCGGTCCCATTCCCAGAGAAAATTCTGTAACGCCTATTCCGTTTAGCTTGGCAAAAAGGAAATGTCCGAACTCATGCATCAGTATAATCGCACTGAAAATAATAATAGCAATAACAATTTTCAACTTACCACCTGCTTTCAATCCACTGATATGTCTCATCCTCTACAGCAAGAATTTCTTCTAACTGAGGATCTTCGGATTTTTTGTGTCTTTCCATAGACTGTCCGATTATATCATAAATATCCAGAAATCTGATCTCTCTGTGAAGGAATTTTCGAACTGCCAGCTCATTGGCAGCATTAAATACTGTAGGCATGGTGCCTCCTTCTCTGGATGCCTGGATTGCCATTGGAAGCCCAAGAAAAGTATCCATATCTGGTTCTTCAAAGGTGATCTGGCCAAGCTTTGTAAAATCCAGACGATCTCCCTCCAGATATCTCCTGTGAGGATAATAAAGAGCATACTGGATAGGCAATCTCATATCCGGAGTTCCCAGCTGTGCAATAATCCCACCGTCTTTAAACTCAACCATGGAATGGATCACACTCTGTGGTTGAACAACTACCTGGATATGATTCAAATCTACGTCAAAGAGCCATCTCGCTTCCATCACTTCAAGCCCCTTGTTTACAAGGGTAGCTGAATCTACAGTGATTTTCTGCCCCATAACCCAGTTGGGATGTTTCAAAGTGTCCTCCAGGGTTACATTCTCAAGATCAGAACGTTTCCTGCCCCGGAATGGTCCTCCTGATGCTGTGATCAGAAGTTTGTGGATTTCTTCATGATATTCTCCGTTCAGAGACTGGAAAATAGCACTGTGTTCACTGTCAACAGGAAGGATCTTCACTCCATATTCTTTTGCCATCGGCATGATCAAATGTCCTGCTGTAACCAGAGTTTCTTTGTTTGCAAGAGCAATATCCTTGCCTGCACGAATAGCCTCAATGGTAGGCCGGATTCCCAGCATACCTACAATAGCAGTCACCAATACCTCTGTTCCCTCCATGGAAGCAAGCTCCAGCAATCCGTCCATACCGGAAACTACCCGGGCATCTGTATCCTGGATCTTTACTGCAAGATCTTTTGCAGCAGCTTCATCCCAGACAGCTACCAGTCGTGGATGAAATTCTCTTACCTGTTCTTCCAGCTTAACTATATTTCTGCCTGCACTGATGCCTAAGACCTGAATATCACCATTTGCCCGGACTACATCCAGAGTCTGTGATCCAATTGAACCTGTAGAACCTAAAATTGCAATTTTTTTCATTGTTTACTCCATTTCCTCTGCATATGCAGAGTTACTGCTCTTTCTTGTTATTCAACTGCAGTAACCACGCAGACTTTTCTTTTTTCAGAGCCCCAGTATGATCTTTGCCAGATAGAAAATAACAGGTGAGGTAAAAATCACACTGTCAAATCGATCCAGAATTCCGCCATGCCCAGGAATCAGTTTTCCATAATCTTTGATTCCCTGATTTCTTTTGATGGCAGAAGCTGCAAGATCTCCTACCATGGAAATCAATGCCCCTACTCCACAGATTACTGCATATTCTATGACAGGACCATGCGTCACAGCACCATAGACTACTCCCAGAAGTGCTGCACCTGCCACACCGCCTACAGCTCCTTCTATGGATTTCTTTGGACTCAGTACCGGTGCCATTTTGTGTTTGCCAATGAGCATTCCCACGCAATAGGCACAGGTATCACAGCCCCAGGAACAGAGGAAGATCAGCCAGACAATAAACTTGCCATTTTCCAGATTTCTGGTAAGCAGTATAAAGGACAGCATCACAGCCACATAGACTACTCCAAAGAACGTAGCCATGATCTGATCTGCCTCGTATTTGGGATAAGTAAATACATAGACAAACATCAGAAGAACCAGAGCAAGAAGGATTGTCATGGTTCCGTATTTTTCAAAGCCCAGAAGTACTGAAATATAATAAAGTACTGCTCCTGCATAACCGGTCGTTTCCAGAAGATTAAAGCTGTCTTTGTGAACTCCCATAGCTTTATAAAGTTCCTGCATACCGATCAGTGAAATACAGAGCAACGTAAAAAACAATACATATCCTCCACTGATGATCGTCAGAAGTGCTGCGATCACAAGCAGGATACCACTTAAAAGACGCGTCTTAAACATCTTATTCCTCCTTCACTCCCCCATATCTCCGGTCTCTTTCATTATATTTCTCGATAGCTTCAATCAGCTCCGGCTTATGAAAATCCGGCCAGGGTACGTCTGTAAAATATAATTCTGTATAAGCCAGCTGCCACAGAAGGTAATTAGACAGCCGCTGCTCACCACTTGTTCGGATCAAAAGATCCGGATCCGGAATTCCGGCAGTATCCAGATAATTTTCAAAAAATTTCTCATTGATCTGGGAAGGTGCCACTTTCCCATCTGCCGCATCCTGTGCCAGCCGACGGACTCCCCGGATAATCTCATCTCTGCTTCCATAGTTCAGTGCTATCTGAAAATACAGTTCATCATAATCTTTGGAAAACTCTTCCAGTTCCCTGATCTTCTCCTGGATATCCGGTGCAAATGCAGAAGGATCTCCAATAATCTTTACCCGCATGTGGTTCTTTTCGGCACTTTTGAGACATTTTTTGAGGTAACTTCGGAACAGTTTCATAAGACCTTCGATTTCTTCTCTGGATCGTTTCCAGTTTTCCGTAGAAAAAGCATAAACGGTCAGATATTTCACTCCAAGATCCTTGATGTCATCACATATGGATTCCAGATTGGCACAGCCCTTGATATGTCCGTATCCCCTTGGCATTCCCTTGGCTTTTGCCCATCTTCCATTACCATCCAGAATAATGGCAATATGATTTGGTACGTTCATTTTTTCTCCCTCATTCTTTCTACTATATGCAACAGAAAGAGAGCCGATACTGCGGCTCTCCTTCCCACCTATTCATCCTGTAAATTATACAGTAAGAATTTCTTTTGATTTGGCATCAACTGCTGCATCAACGTCTTTGATGTATTTGTCAGTAAGTTTCTGAACAGCTGTTTCAAGATCTTTGATCTCATCCTCAGAAACATCCTGTTTTGCAAGTTTCTTGAAGGCATCGTTTGCGTCACGTCTAATGTTACGGACAGCAACTTTGGCTCCTTCACCTTTTTTCTTTACGTCTTTCACCAGTTCTTTACGACGTTCTTCTGTAAGCTCCGGAAGTACCAGACGAATGATCTTGCCATCGTTGTTTGGATTCAGACCCAGATCAGAGGTAAGGATTGCTTTCTCAATTCCTTTGATCAGGCTGGATTCCCATGGCTGGATCTGGATCATACGTGCCTCCGGTACAGTGACGTTGGCTACCTGCTGAAGAGGTGTAGGTGTTCCGTAATAGTCTACTGTGATCTTGTCAAGGATATGTGGATTGGCACGTCCTGCACGAATTGTGGTAAGCTCGTTTTCAAATCCCTTCAGTGTTTTTTCCATTTTGGTTTCATATTTCTGAACTCTTTCATCCATTTTGTCAACTCTCCCTTTATTTTATAGTTTTCGCCCACAGCAGCCTTTATACGGTTACTCTTGTACCGTTGAATTTGCCATGAACGGTATTGATGATACTGTTTTCTTCTTCCAGTCCGAATACCAGCATCGGCATCTTCTGTTCCAGACACATAATAGACGCTGTAAGATCCATAGCTGCAAGTTTCTTATCAACAACTTCCTGAATGGAAATCTCATCATACTTCACAGCATTTGGGTTTACCTTCGGATCACTGTCATAAATACCGTCTACAGCCTTGGCAAGAAGAATTGCCTCTGCCTCAATCTCCACTGCACGAAGAACGGTTGCTGTATCTGTTGAAAAATACGGATGGCCTGTTCCACCGGCAAAGAAAAGAATCTTGCCTTCAGCAAAAGCCGCCTCAACTGCATCCTTGGAATACAGACTGGTAAATGCGCCGCATACGAACGGTGTAAAGATTTCTGTCTTGAGGCCAAGATATCTGCAGATGTCAGAAACATAAATACAGTTCATTACTGTAGCCAGCATACCAATCTGATCTGCTTTGTTACGGTCGATGGTCTCACTGGTACGTCCTCTCCAGAAGTTACCGCCTCCGATAACAATGCCAACCTGAGTTCCTTCTTCTGCGATTGTTTTGATCTGTTTGGATACAGCAATTACTGTAGCCTCATCAAATCCTCTTTTGTTTGCTCCTGCAAGAGCTTCACCGCTTAATTTTAACAAAATTCTTTTCATTTGTCTTTTATCCTTTCATCCGGTACATCAGTCGCACCGGTTTATAATCGTTACATCAGAATGAAATTACCAGACTCCTGTTACGATCTCGTTACCGTTTTCATCTACTGTAGTCGAAACAGTAAAGTTCGGGTAATAATAGTAACCGGAGGTACCTGTTGTCTCATCTTCTTCCCATTCTGAAGACTGTGCATCTCCGATACTGCCAATCAAATCATCTACAGACCTGCCAATATACTGTTCAGCTGTCTGAATAGTACCGTCAGAAGGCTGCGTATTGTCACCGTCTCCGTCATTATTGTCGCCATTTCCATTATTATTGCCATCATTGTTATCCGGTGTATCCGTTGGCTTCGGATCATCACTGGAATCAGAAGAATCTGGCGTGCTGGTTGGATCTGGTGTCTCTTCGGAATCTGAACTATCTTCTGTATCCATACCAAGGCGCTTCTTTACATCATCCAGCGTAGATACCTCACTTCCACCTGCGGATGTAGTGTAGGTAGCATAAGGGATCGCCTCATCGTCAGCACCACTCATCCTCAGAGTGATCTTTACGATCTTTGTCAGAGGAAGGTCTCTGAAAAAACACTCATTCTTCTCTTCATCAGTGAAACTGATACGGATATCATAAGTGGAGGTGGAAGATGGCTTCTCATAATAATAGGCTGCATTATCACCGTTTTTCAGGGTGAACATACCTCCTACCAGATCTTCTCCCCACTCATCAGTATCTTCTTCATCGTCAGAAGGATGCTGTCGGATATAAATAGACTGAACTTCTGAACCAGTCTGATTCACCAGTGTCAGCTTGGATGATGTAGAAGTCTTTTCACCCATAACATTCTTCTCTTCGGTGGTTTCCATATCAACCAGTTCTACCGTAACGGTAGGCGTTGCTTCTGCTGTCGGGGTAGGCGTTACCTCAACAGTTGACGGCTGTTCGGATTTTTTGCCGCATCCTGTTGCTGCCACTGCCAGTACCATCAGGCCCGCAACTGCTAAATAACGTTTTTTGATCATTTAAATTCCTCCCATTTCTGTTCTGGAACACCTCTGTAAATTTAATTATACAGAGTATCCTTTTCTTGTCAACCAATTGACAGTGAAATTCATACAATTTTAAGAGGTTCGTTAATTCTATATCAGAGATTTCTTACCTTGAATTCCCGTTCAGCTTCCCGTCTCTGATCTTTCTTGGCAATATCCTGCCGTTTGTCATAAAGTTTCTTACCACGAGCCACACCTATTTCTACTTTTACAAGGCTGTTTTTGAAATAGACTTTAAGAGGTACCAGTGTAAGTCCCTTCTCTTGAAGAGTCCCCTGGATCTTGTTGATCTCATGTCTGTGAAGAAGAAGTTTACGGATCCTTAAAGGATCTTTGTTGAAAATATTACCTTTTTCATAAGGACTGATGTGCATTCCGTAAATATACACTTCTCCGTTTTCTACTCGTATAAAAGATTCCTTTATGCTGCATTTCCCACTTCGGAGAGACTTGACCTCTGTACCAGCCAGAGCGATCCCTGCCTCGTAGGTATCCTCAATAAAATAATCGTGAAAGGCTTTTTTGTTATTGGCAATCAGTCTGATCCCTGTTTTCTTTGCCATGTTCCTTCCTCCTGTTCCTTATTCAATCACTGTAAAATCCACTGTCCGCTTCAGAGCATCGGCATCCGCTACACGAACCCTTACTTTTTGTCCCAGATGATAAGTCTTTTTGGTAAGTTCACCCTTCAGTTCATAACTTTCCTGATCAAAAGCATAATAATCATCAGAAAGACTGGTCACGTGAACAAGTCCCTCGATGGTATTGGGGAGTTCCACATAAAAGCCATAGGCAGTCACTCCTGAAATAATTCCCTCGAACTCTTCGCCCAGATGGTAGGACATATATTCTGCTTTTTTCAGTCTGTCGGATTCCCGTTCCGCCTCCTGTGCCCGTCTTTCACAGACACTGGACTGTCTGGCAACCTCTTCCAGGATTTCCCTGTAGTGTTCAGTCTTGCCTTCTCTTTGAAGTCTCCCCCTTATATTATCACGAATGATACGGTGGATCTGTAAATCCGGATATCTTCGGATAGGTGAAGTAAAATGACAGTAATATCTGGCAGCCAGTCCGAAATGGCCACTGCACTCTGTTGTATATCTTGCCTGTTTCATGGTTCTTAAGGTAAGCCTGCTGATCATGGTTTCATTTGGAAGTCCCTGAATGCTCTCCAGAATCTCCTGTATCTCTTTCGGAGTAATCTCCTGCCCGGATTTACGGATCTGGATTCCCTGATGGTGAAGAAGCGTAAGAAGTTCTTCAATTCTTTCCGGATCCGGATTTTCGTGGGTACGGTAAACAAAAGGGTATTCTCCCTTACAATACTCCTTCGCTACAGTTTCATTTGCCATCAGCATAAAATCTTCGATGATCTCTGTGGCAACATTTGCTTCATAAGGCTGTACATCAATCGCCCTGCCTGCTCCGTTCAGGGTGATCTTGCTTTCCGGAAAATCAAAATCAATAGACCCTCTGTGGTGTCTTCTTTTTCTCAGAAGAGCAGACAGTTCTTTCATAAGGAAGAACATGGGGACCAGATCTTTGTATTCTCTGCTGGTCTCTGTATCTCCGTCCTCCAGAATACATCTCACCTGGTTATAACTCATACGACGGTCTACCCGGATCACTGTCTCTGCGATCTTGTGAGATACCACAGTTCCATTTTCATCAATGTCCATAAGACAGCTTAAAGTAAGTCTGTCCTCGCCCTGGTTCAGTGAACAGATTCCATTGGAAAGTCTTTCCGGTAGCATGGGGACTACCCTGTCAGCCAGATAGACACTGGTGCCTCTTTTCAGTGCTTCTTTGTCAAGAGCACTGCCTCCCTGCACATAATTGCTTACATCTGCAATATGAACGCCCAAATGATAAATATTGTCTTCTTTGGTAAGGGTCACAGCATCATCCAGATCTTTTGCATCTTCTCCATCTATGGTCACTGTCTGCCAGTCTGTAAGATCCATACGGCCATCCCGGTCAGCCTCCAGCACATGATCCGGCACCCGGGCTGCCTGATTCATAACTTTTACAGGAAATTCGGAAGGTATATTATAGCTTTTTACAATGGCAAGAATGTCTGTTCCCGGAGCATTCATACTGCCCAGATTCTCTTTGATCCTGCCTTCCGGTTTGTGTCTGTCATCGCCATAATCAAGAATCTCTGCAACTACCTTGTCTCCATCCCGTACTCCTTTGGAATTCTTTGGAGATACATAGACATCTTTGGAAAATTTCTGATTGTCGCAGATGATAAATCCATAATCCCGTTCTCTCTGGAAAGTTCCTACAATCTCCTGATTGGCACGTTCCAGAATCCGTATCACAGATCCTTCCTTGCGTTTTCCTTTCTGTTCTCCTTTTTTCAGAAGTACCTGTACTTTGTCCTGGTGCATGGCAGTTCCGGTTGCATCTGCCGGAATAAAAATATCATCTTCCTCTTCTTCCAGTTCCACAAAACCAAATCCCTTGTGGTTGCCGATAAAGGTTCCTTCTTTAATAAGGCCAAGTTTCTGAAATTCTCTTATGGACTTTTTTTTAGGCTTCTGTATTGATTTTTTTCTGGAAAAATTTTTCTTCTTTTCCCATATTTTTTTTCTGTTCAATGTTACTCCTTTGCTTTATGTGAGAAAAAAAAGCACTCTTGCGATTATACAAGAGTGTTTCCTTCTGACAATTTCTAAAAATTCATATTTAAAACAGCTGCCAGTACAAAAAATAACACTGCCATGATCGTTGTAGCCTTAACAAGACCACCTTCCATAGTACGGCCCTTGTTTCTTCCCCAGTAAGTATCTGAAGCTCCTGAAATAGTTCCGCCAAGTCCCTGCTGCTTTCCTTCCTGCATCAGAACTACAACAGTAAGAGCTACGCAATCTATGGCAAAAATCACAGTCAGAATAGTTCTTAAAATCTGCACTTCGGTCACACCTCCTAATCAACTGCCCCTAATTGTACCATAAGCATGGGGGGATTTCAACCATTTTCCTAAATTCCTGTGGAAAAACAAAGGAAAATTCTTGACAAAGCCCGGGGATTTAGCGATGATATACAGGGTGCTTCTGCTCCTTGTTTTTATTTTATCAATTTTAAAGGAAGGAATGTTATGAAAAAAACAACTTTTAACAAAATTTCGGCTTTTCTCCTTTCCCTTCTTATATCTCTGGGATTCGGAACTGCCTGTCTGAAAATACCTTCATTATCTCAGATGATCTCCGGTAAAGGCAATATCAATCTTCTTACTTATGCCATGACCGTAGTTCTGTTCTGTCTTTTGTTTCTGGTTATCTGCCTTGCAGCATCCAGGCTTTACAGTACAGATTCCAGGCAACAGTCCATGGCAGCCTTTTTGCTTGCTTTGATTCTTCTGGCAGGGAATCTGGTCTTTCTCCTGATCATGTTCCGGCTTGAAGTAAATGTATATGGTTCTGCTTCTGCAAGATACGTCTGGCATAATGTTCCTTTCTGGCTGGTATGCATCTGCATTGTGGCAGAAAATATATTTTTTATAAGCCTTGTAAGAAAAACCAGCATCCGCCTGAAAAACACAGGTCTGTTTTCTTTATATGGAATACTGACACTCCTGACTGCCTATAACTTTTATACTCCGGCAGTATTTCTCCGGGACGAACCTGACAGACTTCACATGGATGCCTATTTTAATTCTGTTTATAATGTACTCCATGGTCAGCCTTATACAGAGCTTACCACCAGTATTTACGGTCACTACGGAATTTTTTACAAATTTCCTCTGAAAATCCTGGGCGGTGACCTGATTGATTTCATTCTCCTCAACAGCATTATCGGGGGCTTATGTTTTCTAGCCATGTTTCTGGCACTTCATTTCATTGTAAAAAATGATCTGCTGCGGATCCTGGGCTCTGTTGCTATGACACTTCCCATTTTAAGTATGCGAAGTGGCAATTACTGGCAGTTGTGGCCACACAGAATTCTTTTTATGAGCCTTATGCTCTGTTTTATGGCTTTTTGTGTCCGCTTCCAGAAACTGAATCGGATCACCTGTATTCTTGGCTATCTTCTGGCAATAGCTGCTACTTTATGGAATACAGAAAGCGGTCTTTTCTGTGCAGTTGCCTGGGCCGGATTCTGGATTCTCCGTCATCTCTGTCAGGGAAAACAGAAACTGTCAGAAGCGCTCCTCTGTATCATTGGTCATCTTTTTGGAATTGTTTTAAGTTTCCTGGGTGCATGGGGAATTGTAGAATGCTACAACTTGTTTTCAGGAGGAACTGTACAGGGAATCCATGAATTTCTCTTCCCTCTTCTGCAGTCTTCCTATATGGATGACCTGCTTCGGGTAGATCTTCCGGACTTCCCAAGTGCCTATATCCCCATTCTGGCACTCCTTCTGCTGGCTGTGGCAAAGGGAATTGCCCAGATGTGGATCTTCCATAAAGATGAGATCATTCCAGAAAAAGACAGACTGATTTCCTGTTATGTTTTTGCCACCGGTGTCCTTGCACTTGGACAGATGACTTATTTTATCAACAGAGCTGCCTATCACAATCTGGAAATCTGTCATCTTCCTTGTATCCTTCTGCTGTGTATCCTTGCAGAAAAAGGCATAAAATTTGTTCAGGAATTCCGTTTTTCTGATATTCGCACCTGCCAGTCCTCACAGATCTGTCAGGGGGCTTTTACTTTGACAGCACTGATCGTACTTTTTACATTATGTTCCGGCAATCTGATACAGTATGGAACCAACACCAGTCTCCGCCAGCAGCTTCATAACAAAACAGATCTCCGGGATTTTGCTGCCCATATAGCAGCGAATATCCCAGAAAACACCTACGCTTTTGGTATTGGTGTCCCGGAAATCTATGCAATTCTCCGTTGGGATACCCAATGCTACACACTGGATTTTCCGGATCTTTCTCTCCGGCCTCAGGTAGGCGATCACGTCATGGATGATATCAGAGAAAAAGATCTTCCAGGATTTCTGGCAGGAGAAGGCACTACTACCCGTATGAAGAAATACAGCTCCTCCGAAAAATACCAGTGGCTTATGCAACATTATGAAGTTTCCCAGACTTTTGAATTCCAGGGTGCAGAACTGACCTACTATACACGTAAAAAGGGACTGAATTAACAGCCCCTGAAATTGATTTCTTTTTTATTTTTCTTTCAGAAAAGGATTTTTATATACAGCCAGCTCTCCCATGGTCTCACTGATCCGGAGAAGCTGGTTATATTTTGCTGTTCTTTCAGATCTGCAGGGTGCCCCTGTTTTTATCTGTCCTGCACCTGTTGCAACAGCCAGATCTGCAATAAAAGAATCCTCTGTCTCACCGGACCTGTGAGAAATCACAGCTCTGTAACCTGCTTCATGCGCTATTTCAACTGCATCCAGTGCTTCTGAAAGAGTACCAATCTGATTCAGTTTCACCAGGATGGCATTTCCTGTTTCCAGCCGGATGCCACAGCTCAGTCTTTTTTTATTGGTCACAAAAAGGTCATCTCCTACCAGCTGCACTTTGGTTCCCAGACGTTCTGTCATTTTTTTCCAGCCTTCCCAGTCATCTTCATCCAACCCATCTTCTATAGATACGATAGGGAATTTATCTGTAAGCTTTTCAAAATAAGCGATCATTTCCTCACTGTCACGCAGGACTTCCGTTCCTTTCATCCTGCTTTCTCCTAGAAAACAGTAGACACCTTTTTCTTCTTCATAAAGTTCACTGGCAGCTGCATCTATGGCAATAAAAACGTCTTCTCCTGGAATATAACCTGCTTTCTCAATAGCTTCCATTAAAATTTCAAGAACTTCCTCGCTGTCATTTAAATCCGGTGCAAATCCACCTTCATCTCCTACTGCTACAGAAAGTCCTTTTTCCCGAAGCAGCATTTTCAGATACTGATATATCTCTGTACCCATCTGAAGTGCTTTTTCAAAAGAGCCTGCACCGGCAGGCATGATCATAAATTCCTGAAGATCTACGGTATTGTTCGCATGTCTGCCTCCGTTGAGAATATTCATCATGGGGACCGGGAGAATTCTGGTATGGCAGCCTCCCAGATACTGATATAGTGGAATCCGGAGTGCTCCGGCAGCTGCTTTTGCTACAGCTATAGATACTCCAAGTGTTGCATTGGCACCCAGGCTGCTTTTGTTTTCTGTACCATCTAGTTTCTGGATGATCCTATCGATTCTCCCCTGCTCAAGAGCGTTTTCTCCTACCAGAGCATCTGCAAGTTTTGTATTTACATTTTCCACTGCCTTACGGACACTGAGCCCAAGATACTCTTCCTTTTGTCCATCACGCATTTCTACCGCCTCGAACTTTCCTGTGGAAGCACCTGACGGAACCATTGCTTTTTCTGTATATCCATTTATCCCTACAATTCCTTCTCCCACTGTCACTTCAACTTCAACCGTAGGATTTCCTCTGGAATCCAAAACCTGTCTGGCATGAATTTTTCGTACAGGTAAATAACGTAACATGCTGGTTATACCTCCCTTTTTTTGATAACAATAGTTTCTCCTGCGCCTGTGTTTGTTATTCATTTTAAAGAAGTTATATTATCTGTCTTTTTAGTAATTATATTTGTAGTAACTGTATATACGGAAATTTATTTTATATTTTTTCATTTTATTATTGACATATACAATTTTATCTGTTATAGTAAGTTCATAAAACAAAAGGAACAACAAAACAAACAAAAAGGAGTGAGACCACCGAAATAGTTAAGTCCATCTCATAATCTAAGAAAGGGAGGTACAATCCACCAGAAACATAAGCGAAACTAATTATAATTCATGAAAGAGAGGTACAGTCCACCAAGAACGTAAACTTTTATCCTTAGTGTTTTATAAATAAATAGAGGAGGTATGGTCCATTGGATCAGGAATCTTAGAAGAGCCACCAGAAGAAATATTCATCTGATGGCTCTATTTTTTTGTTCTTTTACATATACTTATTCAAAATCATTTATTCAAAAAGGATCTTTATGCGTTCTCATTTCTCGACTCTGTCAAAATATTTTCCATTTTTTATTTTAGCAGTCTCTTTCTCAGCAGGATCCATTGTCGGCTCAGCCAGAACACATTTTTCGTTTTCCCAGACAACTTCTTCATCTCCTGTAGCTTCCATTCTTTCTGCCTCAGAAAACTGGGGCTTAAGTTTTCAGGAAGAAGGAAAACGTCCTGTCGGAAATGCAACCATTCAGGAACTGGCAGAATACCATGCTTTCTTTGCTGCTGATACAGCAGAAAAAAAACTTTATCTCACGTTCGACTGTGGCTATGAAAACGGAAACACTCCTGCCATTCTGGCTGCTCTGAAAAAGCATCAGGCTCCGGCAGTATTTTTTGCTGTGGGAAATTTTGTCCGGGATAATCCTGATCTGATAAAACAGATGGTTGCTGAAGGACATATTGTAGGAAACCATACCATGACACATCCTGATATGTCCAAAATCTCCTCTGAAGACTCTTTCCAGAAGGAACTTCAGGGTGTGGAAAAAATATACAAAGAAACTACAGGGAAAGAAATGGAAAAATTCTACCGCCCTCCACAGGGAATCTACAGTACTGAAAATCTTGCCATGGCAAAAGAACTGGGATATTCCACCTTTTTCTGGAGTCTGGCTTATGTTGACTGGATTCAGGACCAGCAGCCTTCCAGGGAAGAAGCCCTCCGTAAGCTGTTAACCCGAGTCCATCCTGGCGCTATAGTCCTTCTTCACAATACTTCTTCTACCAATGGAATAATTTTGGATGAACTGCTGAGCAGATGGAAAAAAATGGGATACTCTTTCCATTCTGTAAAAGAACTGACCGGAGCATAATACTCCGGTCAGTAACTGTTATTCTTTATTCTTTTCTGTGTGAAGATCTGCCTTTATCTGCGAACTGGAAATCTCCGGTGTGCGAGGCAGATAAACAACCTCACAGCCTTCTTCTTCCAGGAAATCAAACTTGCCTTTCCAGTCATCTCCCATTACAAAGGTATCTACATGATATTCCTTTACGTCTGTACGCTTTTGCTCCCAGCTTTCCTCAGGGATCACCAAATCCACGTAGCGGATTGCCTCCAGAAGCTGCTTACGCTTTTCGTAGGAAAAATAACATTTTTTCTGTTTTTCATTCCAGTTAAACTCATCTGTAGACAGTGCCACGATCAGATAATCTCCCATCTGTCTTGCGCGTCTCAGAAGATTGATATGTCCATAATGGAGCAGATCAAAAGTTCCATATGTGATAACACGTTTCATTTCTATAATCCTCTCTGGTTTCAGTATTGATTCAGAAACTTAATACAGTAGTTATAAATCCGAAGGTAGGTAGCTCTGGTATAATGCAGTCCATCCGGCTCTGTTGAAGTTTCTGACTGGCTGATCCATCCATATTTTCTCAGGCTTGAGAATGTATCAATATAAGTATAGCATTTGGAGGAACCTGTACAGAGCTGCTGCCTGATGGTATTGTTAAAATTAATGATCTTCGCCGGAGTACGTCTGGTGTAATTGGCAGGGAACATGGCACTGTTAAAAGGATTCACCGACATATAATACATGTCACAGCCATAATCCTGTAGTTTGGTCGCAAACTTTCTCATGCAGACCACATAACGGCTCAGGTTGGAGAGATCATTGATACCAAGATTAATCACTACAGCTTTGGTGTCAACCGGGGAATCCTGTGACAGCTTTCTAACCAGTTCACTGTAACCCTCGTTTATAAACCAGTCCAGTCCCCGTCCTGCTTTGTATACCAGATCTACTTTACTGCTTTTGCCAGTACCCAGACTGTTGGCCAGCCCTTTGGTACGGGAATCGCCTACAAAGTATACCCTGTCATAAGTTACCGGAACCATAAGAGATGCCGGAATCTGATCCATGGACTTGTGGAATACTACCATATAGTAGTTTCCTGTTTTGGTAGGAATGGTATCTCCGCCATAATACTGTGGTTTGGTGTTCTGTCCAGGAGTACGCGCCCATCCAAGGCACATATCACCGTTCTTGATATTCACATCGGGAAAGACTGCTGTGCCATTGCTGTTGTCGATTTTTTTCCAGGATCCTCCAGCATTTGTATAAAGATTCACATAGCTCTTTACTGTTTTGGTTACCGCATAAAGCTTTCTGTTGGAAGTAACCTTGATCTTTGTTCCTGCTTTCAGAGTGGTGGTACTGTTCAGAGAAGTTTTCCATCCAACTACCGCTGTCTGAGAAGATACCGTAATCCGGGGAAGAGTGATTCTAGTTCCCTTCTGTACAGTCTGTGCATATTTTTTGTATTGATTTTTACCGTTAGCCGTATAGAAACGCACTGTATATGTCTTGTAGGTCAGAAGATAAAATCTTGTGCTTTTGCTGATGGTTACTTTCTGGCCTGGATTGTATTTTCTGGCGACTTTACCGCCACTTTTGGTAACCCATACACACTTATATCCTGTTTCCTGATATTTTGGCAACTGGATAGTAGTACCACTGTTAACGGTTCTTGCCATTTTCTTCAGCTTCTGTGTACTGACCCTGCCATTTCTGTCGGCAAAAACCACTTTACATTTCACTGTATTTCCATCTTCTATTACTGCAGCAGACGTCTGCTTTGTACCTCCTGCAAGAGTTACAAAAAACGCCATCAGCATGATCAGAAACACTGTCTGACATTTCTTTTTAAACTGCTTCATAAAACAACTCCTAACATAATTCTCTGTCTTATAGTTCTGCTGAATACATGACTTTACTATAGCAGTTTTTTACAGATATTGCAATATTTTTTATTTTTCGTTCATATTTCCGTAATATTTCATGTTGCTGCCCACTCTATTCTGTTCAGGACAATCAGCCAAGTTCCTGCCTGCTGACAGACAGTGCAGATGCGATCACTGCATCCATATCATAATATTTGTATTCGCCCAGACGTCCTCCGAAAATAACATTCTCTTCTCTGGAGGCCAACTCTTTGTATTTGTTGTATAAATTGCCATTTTTTTCATCGTTTACCGGATAATAGGGCTCATCACCTGGTTTCCATTCAGAACTGTATTCCCGGCTGATCACTGTCTTAGGCAGATCATTTCCCTGTTCATCTTTGCCAAATTCAAACCATTTGTGTTCAATGATCCTTGTCCATGGTGTTTCTCTGTCTGTATAATTGACTGCTGCATTACCCTGGAAATTCGGTATATCCAGAAGTTCGTTTTCAAAACGGACAGAGCGATATTCCAGATATCCCATACTATAACCGAAATAGGCATCCACAGGTCCTGTGTAAACGACTTTTTCTGCCAGAGTATCAAACTGCTCTTTTTTCTCCAGATAATCCTCATTCAACTGTACTTCAATCCCTTCCAGCATATTAGCAACCATCTTGGTATAACCGCCTGTGGGAATTCCCTGATAAAGTGCATTAAAATAGTTATTGTCAAAAGTAAAACGTACCGGCAGCCTTTTGATGATAAATGCCGGCAGATCTTTACAGTCACGTCCCCACTGTTTCTCTGTGTAACCCTTTATAAGTTTTTCAAAAATATCTCTTCCTACCAGAGAGATCGCCTGTTCTTCCAGATTCTTCGGTTCTGTGATACCGGCTTCTCTACGCTGTTCTTCAATTCTGGCAGCTGCTTCCTCCGGTGTGACTACGCCCCACATCTTATTGAAGGTATACATATTAAAAGGAAGGGAATACAATTCCCCATGATAGTTGGCTACCGGACTGTTGGTAAAACGATTAAACTCTGCAAATCTGGTAACAAACTCCCAGACTTCTTTGTTATTGGTGTGAAAAATATGTGCTCCATACTTATGTACATGAATCCCTTCCACATTCTCTGTATAAACATTTCCTGCAATATTCGGTCTCTTGTCGATGACCAGAACCTTTTTGCCGGCTTTCTTTGCTTCATGTGCAAAAACAGCTCCGTAAAGCCCTGCACCTACTACGAGATAATCATATTGTTTTTTCATGGGTTCCTCCTGTTTTCCATAATATTATTTTCTGTAATATTTTTTGGCTATTTGTTTTCTGTGATATTCCATTATTCGAGAGCTCAAACAACCTTAGAGAATACTCTGTTCAAAATCCCTGCTGACGGTTTTTCTATAAGATGACAGGTCAGTATCCCAATACCCGCAGCCATCAGAATCGACAATACCAATGACAGTATCACATGCTGATGGACAAATCCTGTATTCTGCCACCAGGTCCTCTCCATTACTGCGAAAGAAACTTCCTGCATTACATAAATGGAATAGGCGTATTTGCCACCTGCCGCCATCCAGGGGTGATCGGTTATTCTGGAAATAATCCCTTTTCCTGTAAGCATACATACGAAAAATACCCAAAAAAGAACCACAACAATAAACTGATTCTCATATGCATACTTATGAAAAAAGAAATTAATCACCAGCATGGTCCCGCTGACCACTTCCAGAAAAGATATCACCAGAAATACCAGCAACGAATTTCCTTTATTTTCTCTGTGGGCATTCTGCCATTTCATAGTAACATATTCCCAGAATTCTCCTGTAAGATAGCCCAGACCGATTCCTGCTACAGCCCTTGCAATTCCCATATTAAATACTCCATAGAGCATTTTTCTGCCAAATTCTCCATCTGTAGCATTAATATTCAGCTCATAGGCGAAATACACAAGAAGGCAGATCACCAGTCTCCTTCTGGCAGGATCTCTCACAGCTTTGTAAAGCATAAAATAAAAAATCTCTACAAAGAAAAATGCTGACACATACCAGTTCAGTCCCTGCCAGTCTGTAGCAAGACCACTGGACTGGAGAAACAGAAGATTCAGAAAAGAAGCATAGAGATCTTTTCCAAAAAAGACTGCCATGAGAATAACGGAACATGCCAGTGATGCCCACAACCTGCTGATCTTCCGGCAGACAAACTCTCCCGTAGACTGTCCCGGATGTTTCCGGATACTCTGATACAGAAAATATCCTGACATAAGGAAAAAACACTCTACGATATATTTGGCATAACGTGCCTGATCTGCCAGGTGCTGGTAAAGCGCACTGTCCTCTGTATAGGGCATGATAAAAGAATGGAGCAGATGAAAATATATAATGCAAAGTGCAAAGACAAAACGGATAAATTCTATATTATATAATTTTCTGTAGGATGGATTCTGATTCATATTTTAACCTGTCTTTTGTTAATATCAATTTATTATACCACATTGTTCCAGTATATCACACTGTTTAAGGATTTTGTAATAAAAAAAGAAAAGCACCTTTCCTTTTATGAAAAGTGCTTTGTCTTTTGTTTGAATCCGATTATTTCGCCAAGTAATTAGAACTTGCCAGCGTCAGCAGCTTCCTGTACGGAAACAGCTACTGCTACGGTCATACCTACCATCGGGTTGTTACCAGCACCGATGAGACCCATCATTTCAACATGAGCCGGTACAGAAGAAGAACCTGCAAACTGAGCATCAGAATGCATACGTCCAAGTGTATCTGTCATACCATAGGAAGCAGGACCTGCAGCCATGTTGTCTGGGTGAAGTGTACGTCCTGTACCACCACCGGAAGCAACGGAGAAGTATTTCTTTCCTTTTTCGTTGCATTCTTTCTTATATGTACCTGCAACCGGATGCTGGAAACGTGTCGGGTTAGTAGAGTTACCTGTGATAGAAACGTCAACGCCTTCTTTCCACATGATAGCAACACCTTCCGGAACACTGTTTGCTCCGTAACAGTTAACTTTTGCACGAAGTCCTTCGGAGTAAGATTTACGGAATACTTCTTTTACTTCGTTTTTGTATGGATCATATTCTGTTTCAACATAAGTAAATCCATTGATACGAGAGATGATCTGTGCAGCATCTTTTCCAAGACCGTTCAGGATAACACGAAGTGGTTTCTGACGAACTTTATTTGCTTTTTCTGCGATACCAATAGCACCTTCAGCAGCTGCAAAAGACTCATGTCCAGCAAGGAAACAGAAGCAATCTGTCTCTTCTTCCAGAAGCATTTTTCCAAGGTTACCATGTCCAAGACCTACTTTACGTGTATCAGCAACAGATCCTGGAATACAGAAAGCCTGAAGTCCTTCACCGATAGCCGCTGCTGCATCTGCCGCTCTTCTGCATCCTTTTTTGATTGCAATGGCAGCACCTACAGTGTAAGCCCAGCATGCATTTTCGAAACAGATTGGCTGAATGCCTTTAATCTGATCGTATACATTAAGACCTGCATCTTTGGTGATTTTCTCTGCTTCTTCAATAGAAGCAATTCCATAACTATTTAAAACAGAATTGATTTTGTCAATTCGTCTTTCATATGATTCAAATAAAGCCATTTACTTATCCTCCTGAAATTATAATCACTCTTTACGTGGGTCAATGATCTTAACAGCATCAGCAACACGGCCATACTGACCTTTTGCTTTTTCCCATGCTGTATTTGGGTCATCACCCTTCTTGATAAAGTCAGTCATTTTGCCAAGGCTTACAAACTGATAACCAATGATTTCATCATTTTCGTCAAGAGCAATACCTGTAACATAACCTTCTGCCATTTCAAGGTAACGAGGTCCTTTTTTCAGAGTTCCGTACATAGTACCTACCTGAGAACGAAGTCCTTTACCAAGGTCTTCCAGTCCTGCACCAACTGCAAGTCCATCTTCAGAAAAAGCAGACTGAGAACGTCCGTAAACGATCTGAAGGAAGAGTTCTCTCATTGCTGTATTAATAGCATCACAAACAAGGTCTGTATTCAGAGCTTCCATAACAGTCAGTCCCGGAAGAATTTCTGCTGCCATAGCTGCGGAATGTGTCATACCTGAGCATCCGATAGTCTCAACAAGAGCCTCCTGGATGATACCCTCTTTTACGTTCAGAGACAGTTTACAGGCACCCTGCTGTGGAGCACACCAGCCTACACCATGTGTAAAACCGGAAATGTCCTTCACTTCCTTTGCCTGTACCCATTTTGCTTCTTCCGGAATCGGAGCTGCGCCATGGTGAACTCCCTGTGCAACTGGGCACATTTCTTCTACTTCGCGTGAATAAATCATGTTAAAACTCCTTTCAAGTATAGATTTACTTTGACGTTGTTAAAATATTACCTAACAACCTGATTGTATTCTCTCATAAAACATCATATTAGTCCAGTAAAACTTTGTAAAAAAAACAGCGCAATTTTTCTGGTAATATGTTAATATAAGACAAATAGTATAAAAAATAAGGAGAGAACTATGCCAGAGAAACTTCCTGCCTCATTTTTTCCACCAAAATTCCAGATTTTAAGCGGCAGTACCCTTAAGATGATCGCCATTATCACCATGCTTATCGACCATACTGCTGCTGTCCTTCTGAAGCTTTATCCGCCGGCACTTCGGCCATTATATTACATAAACGAAAATCCAGTTACTTTTTACCGGATCTGCCGGGATATCGGACGATGTGCCTTTCCTATTTTCTGTTTTCTTCTGGTGGAAGGCTTTCTCCACACCCATGACCGAAGAAAATATGGCAGAAATCTTCTGCTTTTTGCACTGATCTCCGAACTTCCATGGAACTTTATGTTTGCCAATACCTGGCATTTTGAAAGACAGAATGTTTTTTTCACTTTATTCCTGGGATATCTGGGTTTCTGTGCCATTGAGTATTTCTGGGAATGCAGATGGAAACAGATGCTCTGCCTTCTTTCCCTTCTGGGAATTTCCATCCTTTTGAATGCGGATTATGGATGGAGAGGGTTTGTGTTTCTTCTGATCATGTATCTTCTCCGCAATGAAAAAGCTTCCCAGGCAATTGTGGGAAGCTGTTGGCTTTTTTATGAGTGGAAAGCATGTTTTGCTTTTATTTCTATCAATATGTACAACGGAAAACGAGGCTTCATCAGAGGAAAAGCCGCCAAATATTTCTTTTATCTGTTTTATCCGCTGCACATTACCATTCTGGTGATTATCCGAAATCTGTTTTTTAGTTTTTCCTGATGATCTCAGCTGCGTTTTTGTAGATACTGTCTGCTGGAACGCAGCCTCTTACCGGCGAAAGAGGATAAATATTGGTGTTTCTGCCGATAACGGTTCCCGGATTCAGAACAGATCCACATCCTACTTCTACATGGTCTCCCAGCATAGCTCCGAATTTCTTGATTCCTGTCTCTATCTTTTCGTCGCCATCTTTGACTACAACCAGTTTCTTGTCAGATTTTACATTGGAGCAAATAGACCCTGCACCCATATGTGACTTAAATCCCAGCACAGAATCCCCTACGTAATTATAATGCGGCACCTGAACTCTGTTAAATAAAACTGCATTCTTAAGTTCTGTAGAGTTGCCTACGACTGCACCTTCTCCTATAATGGCATTGCCTCTGATAAATGCACAGTGACGTACTTCCGCATCCTTACCGATAATCGCCGGACCGGTAATACTGGCTGTAGGAGCTATTTTGGCTGTTCTGGCAATCCAGATATTGCCGTCTTTGCATTCGTATTCAAAAGGATTCAGGGCAGGACCAAGTTTCAGGATAAAGTCCCCGATCTCCGGAAGAACTTCCCATGGGTAAGTCTTACCTTCAAATAAGTCTGCTGCTATGGTCTCATTGAGATCAAGAAGATTGGATATTGTAAATTCATTCATCATTTCTGGATTTTCCTCCTCGTCTGGAAGCAGTTGGTTTCTTTTTATAATGTATTGCCGCAGCATCAAAAAACTGCCGCAGTGCATACTGATAATTACTCTGCTCCACCTGTTCTGTACGGACACGCACAAAATGTTCCAGTTTATCCATATACTCCTGCGAAGTGATGGTGCCCTCTGCCACATAGGTAAGACCCTTTTCCCAGCTGGCTGTCAGTTCCGGATTAAGCAGTGACCGGATGGAACAGTTTACCACATCAAAGATCATTTCCCCAAGAAGTGTAGGAGTGATCACCTGTGTTTTCTTATTAAGGGAAAGGTACTTAATAGAAAAAAGTTTCTTAAGGATCTCTGCCCTGGTAGCACTGGTACCGATACCGCTTCCCTTGATCTGTGCACGAAGTTCCTCATCCTCGATCAGCTGCCCTGCATTTTCCATAGCAAGGATCATGGAGCCTGAATTATACCGTTTCGGCGGTGATGTCTCTCCTTCTTTGATGTTTAACGCATCCACTGACAGTATATCATTCTTTTTCAGCTTCTGCAATGCTGCAAGGAGCTGACTGTCGCAGGCCACTTCTCCCTCTTCACTCTGCTCTTGGTTCTTCTCTGAGACAGATGATTTCCTTGCAAAAGAATTGGTGGCATACTTCAGATATCCCTCTTCCATCAGCACACGAAAAGATGAGAAAAACTTTTCTTTATCTATATCTGTCACAAGAGATACCTTCTGATAAACTGCAGGAGGACAGAAAATACATAAGAAACGTCTTACAATGGTCTCATATACTCTCTGTGAAGTCTGTGAAAGACTGCGGAGTGCATTCAGTCCCTGTCCTGTAGGAATAATGGCATAATGATCTGTGATCTGTTTGTCATTGACATACCTTGTTCTGGCAATATTCTTATAAGTACCCATCTGAAGAATCTCTTCTGCCGCTGTACTAATGGCATCATAATTCCTGAGTCCTGAAATGTTCTTATAAATCTCTTTGGATACTGCAGTAGAAAGAACCCTGGCATCCGTTCTGGGATAAGTAACCAGCTTTTTTTCGTATAATTCCTGAGTAATACGAAGGGTCTCATCCGGGCTGATCTTAAACAGTTTGGAACACACGTTCTGAAGTTCTGCCAGGTTAAAAAGAAGAGGAGCGTTTTTATTTTCCTTTTTGCGTTCTATCTTTTCTACCACGCAGGTCAGTGGCTCTGTATTCTTCAGTGTGCAGATCAGTTCTTCTGCATGTTTCTTTTCTTTAAAACCATTTTCTTTATAAAGATAAGGAGACTGAAAATACTGGCTGCCTTCTACTGCACGCCATTCTCCTTCAAACTTCTCACCTTCCAGCTCAATTGTAGAAATCACTCTGTAAAAAGGTGTTTTTACAAAGGAACGGATTTCTCGTTCCCTGCGTACAACCATTCCAAGGACACAGGTCATGACACGCCCTACTGCAATAGCCTGATACTTTGTCTTAAGATAACCGGAAACACTGTTTCCATAGCGAAGAGTCAGTACCCTGGAAAAATTGATTCCCATCAGATAATCTTCTTTGGCACGAAGATAAGCAGAAGCAGAAAGATTATCATAGGCGGAAATATCCTTTGCTTCCCGGATTCCACGCAAAATCTCCTCTTCTGTCTGAGAATCGATCCAGACACGTTTCTGATTCTTGTCCTTTACACCTGCCATCTGTGCCACCAGACGGTAGATATATTCTCCCTCACGCCCGGAGTCGGTAC
>URXG01000024.1 GCA_900551715.1 uncultured Blautia sp.
ATTGCGGTAAACGCTTCCATGAAGTTCCAGAACATTCTGGCTCCCTGCCATCTGATGAAGATTGTCAATATTCTGGGTGATCACTGCTTTCAGCTTGCCTGCACGTTCCAGTTCTGCCAGTTTCAGATGTGCTGCATTGGGTTTTGCAGTATCACAAAGCATTTTGTCTCTGTAAAATTTGAAAAATTCTTCTGGCCTGTGCATAAAAAAGGTATGACTCAGTATGGTTTCCGGTGGAAAATCATATTTCTGATGATACAGACCGTCCTGAGAACGGAAATCAGGAATCCCGCTTTCTGTGGAAACCCCTGCTCCGCCAAAAAAAACAATGTTATCATGTACGTCGATCAGCTGTTGAAGTTTAGTGATTTTTTCATCCATAAAGCATTCCTCCTTCCGGATTCTTCCGGTTCACCTCTGATTACTGTGTTACATCAACTGAGTTTACTCTTTTTCCCTGCACAACAAACCTTGTAGATTCATTTCCTGTACAGGTTGACAATGTTACTATCTTATCTTTGATCGTAAGTTCATTTTCCTCTGTCTGAATTTCCGAGTATCCTTTAATTTTCTGAAGATACTGTTCAAATTCCTCGCCAGGACCTTTAAATAAGGTATAAGTGTCACTGTTGACACCTGTTGTATACGCTGAAATAATTTCATAACGGTAATTCTTTTCCGGTGTGAGAATCCAGAAATATTTGCTTTTCTGGTAAGTTTCCTTATCCTGAACAAATTTCCTGAGATGGCCGAACATGGAACCGTTCTTCATATTGTGTCCGTATACCAGGGTATTACAGTCGCTGAAATCCCGGCTGTTCTCATAATCCACAAAAATAGTTCCTGCAAAATTGTAATTCTTCTCATAGGTTCTGTGAAGATAAGTATCGTTATCTTTGCCTTGAACTACTGGATAACTGATGTCATCCAGTGCCTCTACATAGATCCATCCCACCACATCTTCGTTGACACTTCGAAGTTTGTCAAAATCCACATTGATGGGTGGCTGTGGCTGTGCCTCAGGACCTGCTTTTTCCAGTTCATCAGGATCCCTGTCTGTAACTGCCATCTGGGAAATCTTATTATATTCATCTGAGCCTTTTTTGTATTCTGTATAAATATGGTACAGATTATATGCAGCAAAACAAAATACACAAATGGCAATGATCAGCACCAGTGTCAGAAGGATATCTCCTTTTTTCTTTTTTTTGGGCTGCTGGTCATTACTGTCTGTCATAAGCAAACGCCTCCTTTATATTTACTGTTTTCTCATGTATTGCCAGTATAACACATCTTCCTTCGGTTCTGTAGTCATTATTCTATATCTTCTGATTAGTTGCTTTCCAGGCTGATTTTTTTCATTTGTTTTACTGCTCAGAACTTCACATTTTGTGTTTATAGTTTTTTGCTTTATTGGAACATTACGGAGTAATTTCCCATAAAGCAAGAGAGGTCCCAGAATCTTCCCTCCACCTGTATACAGACTTATATGGATGTAAGATTCTGGGACCCTGATATTGTTCTATTTACGATACACAAAAGCAGGCAGTCCGTCCTCTCCTTCAGGAACCTGGATACTGCCCTGGATCAGAGGACGTGCATAGGAAATAAATTCATCTGTCACATCGAAACCATCTGCTGTGATCCACTGAGATGGAACCGTTTTCTCTTCATTACAAATAAGATTTACATCTTCAAGCCCACAGACCATTTTGTAAGAGCCATCTGCTGTATGTTCTCTGATAAAAGAAACCATTTTGCCTGTTTCTCCTTTCAGTGCAGCCTGTACACCAAATCTGCCTGCTGTCACTGCTTCCTGCTGATCTGTGGCAGATATGAGAGATGCACTGCAGCGCTGGCTTACATTCAGTTCCACAGAACGAGCTTTCACACCAAGACGGGAACGTACAAGATTTTCGAGATATTTGCCACATCCTGCCAGCATTTTGTGACCGAAAGTATCGGTACCTACAGAGCTGTCATATTCACAGATGAAAATACCGGAAGCATCATGGATTCCCTCGGATACACACACAACAATATTGCAGTTTTTTTCAAAAGACTTTTCTATATCGGAAAGGAATTTTTCCTGATCAAAATCTGTTTCCGGCAGATAAATAAACAGCGGATTATCTCCTTTGTATTTACGTGCAAGTGCTCCTGCAGCAGTCAGCCATCCTGCATGACGTCCCATGATCTCGATGATGGTTACGGATTTTTTTTCATATACACTGGCATCCAGTGTGATTTCACGTACTGTGGAAGCCACATATCTGGCAGCACTGCCAAATCCAGGAGTATGATCTGTATGAACCAGGTCATTGTCAATGGTCTTGGGTTCACCAATCACCCGGATGGAGCTTCCGATCTGTGCGGCGTATCTGGAAAGCTTGCTGACAGTGTCCATGGAATCGTTACCGCCAATATAAAAGAACCAGCCAATGTTCATCTCTTCAAACTTACGGAAAAGTTCCGGGTATACCGGATCCTCCAGAGATTCCGGAAGTTTGTAGCGGCAGGAGCCAAGGTAAGCCCCCGGAGTATATTTCAGTGCTTCCAGGCTGTCCCCGGGAAGGGCTTCGCTGAAATCAAGAACTGTTCCCTTCAGAAAACCTTCGATTCCATTTACCATTCCATAAACATGTTCGATTTTATCTCCATGTGCAAGGCCTTCAGAAACCACTCCGAAAAGACTGCTGTTGATTACTGCTGTAGGACCGCCGGACTGACCGACAATGAGATTTTTTTTTGTCATATTGTCTCTCCAATTTTCGTTTTATAATTTAGTTTTCTTCTGCTTCTTTCTCAAATTCTTCATGATCCTTACGGATCCGTTCTTTTACTTTTTTCTTAAGTCTGGCCTCAGCCTTTGCTTCTTCCTTGCCTTTGGGAAGAATGATATTCAGTACAACTGCGATCAGAGTCGCCAACACAACAGGAGACTTGCCAAAAATAGTAGTTACCCAGTCCGGAAAACTTGCCAGTGCTGCAGATGCCTGGGAAACACCTACGCCAATCGCTGCTGCAAGACCGACAATCGAAGAATTCCGGTAATCCATTTCTGCGGAAGCTACCAGTTTCATTCCTGTCATTGCAATCGACGCAAATACAGAAACGGTTGCCCCACCAAGAACACACTGAGGAATTGTGGTAAGAAGTGCAGAAAACTTCGGCACAATACCAGCCACACCCAGAATCACTGCTGCCAGTCCCAGCACACAGCGGTTGATAACTTTGGTAGTGGTAACGATACCTACGTTCTGGCTGTAGGTAGCTGTAGGAAGTCCTCCAAAAAGTGCACCGATGATATTCGTTACACCATAAGCCATGATACCGTTCTTTAGTTCACTGTCCTTAGGTGTTCTGTCCATGGAACCGATCGTTGTGGCAGAATAATCACCAATGGCCTGTACAGAATTGATGGCAAAAAGAAGCCCGATAGCCACACAGGCAGAAATCTCAAAGTGAATACCAAAATGCATAAACTGTGGTAACTGGAAGACTTTTGCCTCGCTGACGCTGGTAAGATTGACCATACCAAAAGGAATAGACACTACATATCCTACAATGATACCAATAAGGATAGAAGCCAGTTTCAGGATACCTTTTCCAAAGTGGTTAAGCGTAGTTACCACTGCCAGCGTAATAAATGCCACCAGCCAGTTCTGCCAGGAACCATAATCCGGATTGCTTGTACCGCCAGCCATATAATTAATGGCTGTGGGATACAAAGAAAGTCCAATGGTAAATACAACCGTTCCTGTGATCAGTGGCGGAAAAAAGAACCTGATCTGCTTTATCAGAATTCCCATAACAAAGGCCACAATACCACCTACGATCTGTGCCCCCAATATGGTACTGATACCATAGCCTTCTGCAATAGCCTGCATACTTGGCACATAGGCAAAACTGACTCCCATGATCATAGGCAGTCCGGAACCCAGCGTAAATCCGTTTTTCTTTCCTATTGGGAAAAGCTGGATCAAAGTAGATAAGGCAGAAACTACCAGAGAAGCCTGGATCAGAATCACCCTGTCCCTGGCACTTAAGCTACCTCCCCCTACTGCACCGGCAACAATGATAGCCGGTGTCACACAACCTACGATCATAGCCACTACATGCTGTAAAGCCAGCGGAAGTGCCTCCTGAAATCTTGGTACGCCATTGAGTTCAAAAATGCTTCCTCGTTTCATTTCTCCTCCTGACTGGTTTTCAATATGATTTTTCTTTTGTACATTGGGGCATATTGAAAATCCCTTCTGACTGTTATTTCGCAAACAATCTTGTTTTCCCTATAATTATAACAAATATAATTGTCAAAAACAATCCAATTTCTTATGTCAGCAGCTCAAACGTATGATACAAATCCACCCGGCCATATCCCCACTCCGGATTGGGGTAGATTCGTTCTTCTTCCCGGACTGCCCCAAGACGAAGGTAATTTTTTACATTATTTCCTGTAAAGTAAGGTTCGTTTTCCCGGATCAGTGCCCATTCAAAGAGGAGAGCTGCCACACCTGCAGTCAGAGCTGCAGAAAGACTGGTGCCAGATGCTGTTCCGTATCCGTCCTGCTGTCCTGTTTCCGGTACTTTCAGATCAACCCCTGGTGCTGCAAAATCCGGTTTCACAATATTTTCTGTGTTGTATCCTCTTCCTGCTTTTATGTAGAGGCTGTTGTCCCGGTAATTGCAGGCAGTGACTGTCATGGCATTCTCTGCATCTCCGGGAGACGTCACTGTATAGTAGGGGCTTGGTTCCAGAAAATAGGTCTCCTCTGAGATCATCCCTGTTGCTGGAAGCCACAGGTGATATCTGCTGATTTTATTTTTTTATCCTCCACCAGGATTTTCCAGATTCCCTCCGCCGGATGAAGGAAACGAAAAAATACGAAAGTATTTCCTGTTCTTCTTTCTATGGGAACATAGTTTATCAACACTTTTGTTTCCACAAAAACAAATGAAAGTTTCTGGGTAGTGTACTTCAGAGCTGTACTTATGGAAAGTCGCTCCCCGGTAGGTGATTGTACGGACAGATTATAAAAATCCGGAGAATCTCCCCAGAATTCCATGCTGAACCCGGAAGAAGCTTCCTTTTTTCCCACCTTAAGTTCCACAGGATTTCCCTCCTGAAACTGCCCTGTATTTCCCATGTAGTGATGTCTGGCGGCCCCCTCATTACCTGCCGCCACAGAAACAGAGTTCTGACTGAAAGCAGCTGTGCTGTTGATATATTCACTTAAGGGACCGTCCCCACTGTGAGCCCCCATATTGGTACCAAGTCCGATGCAGATGGACAGGGGCATATTGTTTTCTGTTGCACAGCGAAGCACATAGGAAATCGCAAGCATGATATCATCTTCCTGATAAATCTCCGCCTTATCCGGAAGAAGGTAAAAATCACGCAGATATTTTTTTGCCGATTTCAGTTTTACGATCACCAGAACGGCTTCCGGTGCTGCCCCGGAAAAATTCTTCTGTGGTACTGTCTTTCCTGCTGCTATGGCAGCCATCCTTGTACCATGACCACTGATATCTCTTACAGGTACCAGGTCATAAGGATCTTCTGCCGCCAGTGCCTTATTGATCTCTTCTCTGGAATATTCCCTTCCAAAGGGAATTCTGTCAGAATATTTTCCCGGCACATTCTGGTCCCAGATACTCAATATTCTGGTCTGATTGCCATTCCAGAACAAAGGATTCTGATAATCGATGCCCGAATCAATTATGGCGATCATAGTCCCAGATCCCCGCAGTTTCAGATAAGGATGACTGTGAAGTCTGAGAACCCCGGAAGCACTGAGACCTCCCAGATCCATCGGGACATAGCATTTGGGAATAGATGAATAGGAATAACTGTTAAACTCCAGTTTCGGAACCTCAACATCTGGTGTATACAAAACCCCAAACATTTCATTGATGATCTGAAAGGTCTCATCAGACTGATATTCACTCTGCCCATACATATGCTGACAATAACGGACAATAAAATTCTCATAGTTTTCGTTCTGAGCTGGAACAGGATCCATGTTGTACTCTCCCGCAAAAATCACTTATAAAAAACTATGCGAAAGAAATCCAAACATGAATCCTGTATTCTTATTTTATGATATAGTTCGTTCCTCTGCCTTCGACTGTTATAATATCTTTTTTCTCCGGGACAGTACTAACAGCATAATAACGCCGGCTACTCCTGTAAAAAGACTGATAAACTGGGAGGTAGAAAGAACCCCTACACTTCCCCGTATCAAATCTCCTCTGAAAAATTCCAGAACAAAACGTCCAAGGCTGTAAAAGATCAGATAACAGGCTGCCACCTGACCATTCTTTTTTTGTTTTCTGGCGATCATAAGAAGTACCAGACAATGAAGAAAATCCAGAAGGCTGGAATAAATCTGCGTAGGAATCAGCGCTACATGGTTAGGTGCAAAATCCGAATTCTGGAAGGTAACAGAAAAAATACTGTCTGTTTCTCTTCCATAACAACAGCCAGCCAGAAAGCAGCCAATACGCCCAAATCCCTGTGCCAGTGCCACAGATGGCATCAGAAGATCAAAATAAGAAAGAAACTTTATTTTCTGAATTTTGCAGTAGATATATCCTGCCAGAATTCCTCCAAGAATTCCTCCGTATACTACAAATCCATCAGAAATAGTATCCAGTATAAACCCCGGATCCTGAACCAGGGATTTCCACTCAGTGATCCAGAACAGCATTTTTGCACCAAGCATTCCTCCAAGGATACACCAGATCAGAAGAAAAAATACATGATCTCTGCTGTTGCCATGTTTCTCTGCCCTCTGATCTGCCAGAAACCAGGCTGCCAGAATTCCCACTGCGATCATGGCTCCATATCCGTAAACAGTCAGTGGTCCAATGGTAAGAAGTTCGTTTTTCATAACTTTTTCCTGCCTTCCATCCAGAATTTCAGAATCTTCCGGTTCGCCTGGTCATTGAGATAATCTTTTTCAGCAGTATCCGGATCACTTTCTCCGCAGACGTCCATTCCTATTATATTTTCTCTTTTGCTGAACCAGGAAAGCCAGCACATAAGTTCATCAAGGGTCATATCTCCCTGACTCCAGGTGGTAGACGCCTCTTTTGTATTCAACACATCTTTGTCAACAGAGATATATAAAGGCAGATCCTCTGGTACTAAATCCCCAAAAGTCCGGCAGGCTTCTTTCTCCATTTCTGCCAGTTTTTCTCTGGAAAGAAAGCGGACTTTTTCTCTCAGCTCTGGTTCTGTCTGGTCAAAAGCCTCCTGGTCCGGTCCTATAAGGATCACTTCTTTGAGCAAAGGTAATTCCTCAAGAGCCGCCCTGATCCAGCCTCCACAGGAAAGAAGTCCGCCAAATGCAGGAGGCTGCATGTCTGTATGGTTGTCGAAAACAAGAAGCCTGAATGGTGTCTGTATCTTTTCCAGCCAGAATCTGCTCATATAATGATAATTCCCGGAATCCAGAAAATGTATTCCGGTTGGTTCATATGGGACGATTTTTTCCCGGATCATCTCTGCTGCCATGTCGTCACAGTAACAGTTGCAGCCTTCCATACCTGCTGCTTCTATCCAGATAAAGTCCCAGATAAAATCTTCCTGGTTATTTTCTTTCAACTCCTCATAAAAATGCTGCTGTCTGTAAATATCTGAAAAACTAATAATAATAATCTGATTGTTTTTATTCATGATTTCCAAAAAGGACAGGCACCTCATATGCCTGTCCCTCCCTTATTACTTATGATATTGTACGTTGCCGGATATCTCAGGCTTTGTCTACAGAACCGAAAAGTTCCATTTTTTCTTTGACAGTAGCCTTGATAGCTTCAAATCCAGGAGCAAGAAGTTTACGAGGATCGTATCCTTTACCCTGCTGATCTTTGCCTTCTTCGATGTACTTACGTGTAGCATCTGCAAATGCAAGCTGGCATTCTGTATTAACATTGATCTTGGATACACCAAGGTCAATTGCCTTTTTGATCATGTCTGCCGGGATTCCTGTACCACCATGAAGAACCAGTGGCATTTCTCCTGTCAGTTTCTGGATTGCATCCAGAGTTTCAAAGCTCAGTCCCTGCCAGTTTGCAGGATATTTACCATGGATGTTACCGATTCCTGCTGCAAGGAAGTCGATTCCAAGGTCAGCGATCATCTTGCATTCCTTAGGATCAGCACATTCACCCATTCCTACAACACCGTCTTCTTCTCCACCGATAGATCCAACTTCGGCTTCCAGAGACATTCCGTTGTCTGCCACAATTTTAACCAGTTCTTTTGTTTTTGCTACGTTCTCTTCGATCGGATAATGGGAACCATCAAACATGATAGATGTAAATCCAGCTTCTACACATTTCAGGCATCCTTCATAGCTGCCATGGTCCAGATGAAGTGCAACCGGAACTGTGATGTTCAGTTCTTCCATCATTCCTTTTACCATTCCCACAACTGTCTTGTAGCCTGTCATATATTTACCTGCACCTTCGGAAACACCGAGGATAACTGGTGAATTCAGTTCCTGTGCTGTCTGAAGGATAGCCTTAGTCCACTCAAGATTGTTGATGTTGAACTGACCAACTGCATAATGACCTGCTTTTGCTTTTTTTAACATTTCTGAAGCATTTACTAACATGATAAATTCCTCCTAATCTTTCCCAGAACTGGTAATACCAATTCCCGGATTATATGTCTAGTGTACCAGATTATCTCTCTTTCGTAAAGCATATTTCCATAAAAATCTTATAAACAGTAACTGTTCACTCCATTCACAGCATCTTGGGCAAAATCCATTTGTAAATATATTGCGCTGCTGTTTGCAGTTTTTCCTCTCCGGCAGCTTCGGGCGGAGCCCTCAGGAACCTGTATTCCTGTGATATTCTCTGGTAAGTTCTTCCAACATGGCATCTGCCTGTCTGTAGGAAAACTGCTGAGAAGGTTTCCCTGAAAAGTCTTTCAGTCTGTGATCTACTTTCTGGAGAACCTCTTCTTCTGCTCCCAACTGAACCGTCATTTTCTGATATTCATCTGGTTTCTTTACACTGTGCAATGCCAGAAGATAAGTCTCCAGAGCTTCCTCGCTGTAACTGCCTTCATATGCCTTGCGAAAGCATTCCAGTGCCTTTTCCATCTGGAAAAGGTAGCTGTAAGCGCAGCCCAGGTTGTGCCATATAGATTCTGTAAGACCTTCTCTTGCTTCTTCCAGGTTTCTTTTTTCCAGGAGAGCCTGATATACCTGAATGGCATGAACATACATACCGTTTTCTATCAGTGCATCGCCTTTTTGTTTTTCCCTGAGAAGAGGACTTTCTTCGTCCAGTCTGCGTATCCTGCTATTGAGAACTTTCAGTTCTTCGTAAGTAAGGTAATTGATCTCCTTAAAAACCGGATACAGAATATCTTCCACGCTGGCAAATTTGCCAAGTGCCGGTCTGATTTTAGCTGCCAGACCGGGAAGCGCAAGCTCTTCCTGAATCCAGCTACATAATTCTTCATTGATAATGGTACGGTCAATAAGATAAAGATTGTGATAAAAATAATAGCAAAGCTCCTCCAGAGAGTATATGTTTGTGCTGATATTCTCTATATAATAAGGAGTTTCTGCTCTTTTTGTCTGGCATAAAATATATCCACTCATCTGCTTTCTCCTTTACCAGTGTACTGTTTCTGTCCATACTTTGCCACTGGAGGGAAACATCTCTCCAAATCCCAGATCTTTTACTGTGATCCGACACTGATCCTGGGAAATATACTGAAGAGATACAGACAGTCTTGTTGTTTTGACTGGCCTTTTCGGAAGTTCCGGCAGTGCCATCGCCATTCGCTTTTTGTTTTCATCGCCCATGTTTTCTACTACAAAGACCAGTTCCTCTGCATCATCCAGAATCAGCTCACAGGTTGCCCTGCATTCGTACCAGTTGCTGCCGGCTTCTATCAGAGGATAATAAGCAGGCGCTCCCATAACTCTCATATCCATGCCTATATCCGTCAGTACCATGGAACTGCTCATATAGCGGTATTCTTTCAGCTTGTGGAGAACGTATTTCTCTGCACCTGCACCGCAGGCTCCTGCCGCAAAAAGATTATTCCCAAAAAACACCTTGCGTCTCTGATAACAGAGGATTTTGACGGATCTCTGTGCCCACTCCTGATCAAATCCCTCTCCATTCATCTGAATGCTGGAATAAAGATCCTCACCAAGTGTTTCTTTGATAAAGCCGGCAAAATCTTCATCTCTCTCTTCCGGTTTCTCCCGGAGATCTGTTTCTGTTCGGTTTTCCAGCCGCACCAGATAAGGTTTACTGCCGGAATTGATGGTAAGTTTGCGGAATGTAACATGATTTCCTGCAAAGCTGTACCAGCCTACACTTCTGTTCCAGGTCTCTGTTTTCTGGGTCATTACATAATAATAAAAACTTTCTTCGTAATCCATAAGCATGAACCGTTCCGGTGCAAGCCCCAGGAAACTGCAGGCTTTCTGAAGATTCTCTACCTGAACTTCATCCAGCGTTTCCATGGTTATGGTCAGGCACTTTGTATTACGGATAATCTCCTGAATTCCCAGGAATTTCAGCATTTCCCGGATAAAATATGCCAAAAGTTTCCAGGGTTCTTTCTCTTCGCCTGCTACCTGAATGGCTTCCCTGCTCCGGGAGATCCTGTAAAGATCATCCAGAAGGATACCGCCTTTTTCCCTTGCAAAATATTCTGCTTCCAGACCTATGGAATAATCATCCTGTTCTTCTCTTCTGCAAAGACAGGTGGGAGTCTCATACTGGGAACTTCCTACTTTTACAGGAAGCGACCTGGCTTCCTCTGCTTTTCTGTCAAAATAACAGATCTGAGAATATTTTTCTCCAAAATCTATTCCAATGATCAAATCTCTTGTTTCATTCATTTATGATGGTTCCTTTTCTATGGTAAACATTTCCCTCACGTACTGTTCCTGACGAAGATATCTTCCCAGATCTCTGGATACTTCCTGTCCTTTGTCCAGTTTCCGGGCAGAGATCATCTGGTTAAGAAGCTGATACTTGCTTCCCTGTGCACCTTCAATCTTTTTCATGGTGACTGTTCGCTCCGGAGTGGTCCTGATTTTACCTTCGTGTTCAATCTGGAAATAATAATGAAGGGTTTCTCCGTAAAAAAGTGTAAAAGTCCTTACACAGATTCCCTGATAAATATCTCTGGCAGGTTCACTTTTATAATCGGTCGAAGAGCCAAGTCCTGTATCCAGCCTGTAGAACAGGGTTATTTTGTCTCCCTGTTCTCCATGGCATTCCACAAAAGTTTTATCATCCAGCTGATAGGGACTTAAGAGTTCCGGCTGAATCCTGCGGAAAAATCCAAAAATCAGATGATTTCTTGCACATTCATCCAGAATCTTTTTTTCTATCTGAATCAGTTCCGGCTTCTGGTGTTTTTCTTTTGAGAGATCCATAAGAAGTGCAAGTCTGCATACCAGATTCAACGGCCAGTGATTTACAAATCCATATTCCAGTCTCTCTCTTATAAAACGGCTCATAGGATATTCTTTTACAAAGATACCATAGGCAACCTGATTCAGATATGCCCCGATGATCCGTTCCTTACCAGACTGCTTTACATAGGATTCCAGAACGGTTTCTCCTTCCTTCCGGAAATCAGAAGTGAACATTAGAAGTCCCAGGATTCTTTCTTCCAGATCATAGGTGTCCATCTCAAATCCTACTGCACTTTTCCAGATGCTGAGCATTTCATCAACCGGTCCAAATCTGTGAAGCATCAAATATTTCAGGATCACTTCATCATATTTGCCATGGCGGTAAACTTCGGAAGCCAGTGCGATCAGCTCATCGTCCTCAGCCATATTGCTCTTAAGGATCATCCTGCTGGTCAGTTTCAGGAGACAGCCAAGATCCAGTCCTTCATATCCATACTCTTCTACGATCCCCATAGCCTGACGGAACATTCTTCTGGAGATCAGCACCTTAAGAAGAGTTGTTCGGTCTACTTTTACATATTTGCGGTAATCCATCTGTTCCAGATAATGATCCAGGTTCTCTCCCTGCATATGTTCTGCATAATAATCCAGAATGTTTTTGCGGACAGAATCTCTGTATTCTCCTGTACATCCACTGCACTCTGCCAGCTTCTGGAAATATGTAAGGTTGTGGCTGTCCATTTCTGTTTTTTCACAGTAATGCAGCAGCAGACCGGGATCTTCTGCTCCCAGTTCCAGAAATCTCTCCAGCACCTGGTCCTCATCGTTAAGTTTCTTCAGATTATAATGAACTGTAGATACATAACGCCGCTGCCTATCGTCCTGAAAAAGAATCACTGCGTCCTCTGTATAAATTCTCGGATAGGCAATTCCCTGTACACATGGATAAATTTCTTCCTGATTCAGCTGGCTGTGTCGGATGATTACCTGATGGATCTTCGGATCATCACAGTACAGACGGTAAGTAAACAATCTGGTGGAAACTTTCTGTGCCTCTTCTTTTGTTTCCGGAGCAAAAAGAAACTCCTGATAAACAGTGGCATAATTCTCATCCATGGCATCACTGTCTGCCTTACGGAGGGCAAATCGCTCCATGGCTTCTCTGTAATTTTCATAAGTTCCCGGAGACTTTGTCTTATTAGCTATGACGCTGGCGTAAACAAAAGCCTTTCGGGCATCTCCAAGTGTATTGTCATTGTATGCAAAATACATCAAAAGAGTTCTTGGAAGTTCTCTCTGATAGGAGATGTCCATAGTCTCTACATAATATTCATAAAGTCTGGTAAGGCGGAGACCCTGATCCACAGCAAGGGAAAACCATCGGAAATATTCTGGTTTCCGTGGCTCACCTTTCATAATATATTTACAGATTGCTTCCAGAATATCATCAGAAGGAAACTGTTCATAACCTTCTACCAGTGCATGATAGAGACATCCATAAAATTTTTTTTCGTAACCGGCCAGATATGCCATTCTCATTACGATCTCTTCAGTAAGCATTTTTCTTCTGCCGGCATAATGAAATACCTGCATCCAGAAAGGACTCATCCTGTGAAGCAGAGAGGCGTCTTTACAAACCCACTCCCAGGCTTCCTGATAAAGGAGAGGACTGGTACAGCCTTTTTCGTAAAGTTCTTCCATAACAAAAAGAGCCTGTGAAGGAGAGTTTTTGTAGGTATTGTCAAGTTTCAGAAGCAGCCAGAACAGCCAGAAACTGTCTGATTTCTGCATGTAGAAATTCTGGATCTTCCATAAGGCTTGGGATCTGTCTCTGTAAAGCCCTGTCAGGTGACAGAGGTAGAGATAAAAACCTGCAAACTCCAGTTCTTCTCTGGAAAATTCCTTATTCTGATAATCTTTTAGGATCTCCACTGCTTCCCGGGTTCTTCCTTCCAGTTCCAGAATATAGGCATCGTACAGCTGATATTCCGGGTAATCACAGCTGGATGCTTTCAGGGTATCCAGAATCTGTCTGGACTGGTTTGCCCATTCTGTAAAAGTAATCTGATTTTCCCTGTATGCCATATAGGTTCTGGCAAGTTCCAGTTTGTGACGTTTTTCTTCTTTTTTGATATCCAGTGGAATCTTTGGTCCTCTGGATGCTCTTACCTGATATACCAGCACTTCATAAGGGGTTTTTACAAGGATTTCGCCCAGTTGGGTACCCTTCTTCAGTCTGTCTGTATGGATCACGTAATTGATTCTTAAGGAACTACCGATAAAATCTTCTTCTGTGTAGACTTTGCGTTCCGGCTCCAGGAACTCACCGGTAGCCTCCACATCCAGCCGGAGATGTCCCCAGCCACTTCTGTGGATGTCAAAAGATTCCTGAACGGATTCCTGAAGACTGTATACTTCATTTTCTGTGGTCTTGAGGCTTACAGATACCGGTTCCTTCTGGTTCAGACCTATGAGAAATTCTTCCAGATGCTGATAAGTAACCGGCTGCTTGGAAAGCCCTGCATAAAGTGCTTTCTGGCTATTGTCTGCCTCTTCCAGTATTTCAGCAAAAGACTTGTCCGTAAAAAGGCGGTATGCCTCCCTCAGATCTGTTCTGGCTACTTCTTTAAAATCCTCCATACTCTGGACCCGGTTCCCAAAGCTCTGGATCTGTTCTTTTCGTGCTGTGATCTCAAAAGGGATCTTATATTCTCCGGTATCTGAAGTAATGCAGAGCCAGCCTTTGCATACCTCCCCCGGTTTCATTCCGTTACCGTCTGCACCATAAGGAAGCCGGATGGTTGTGCCGGAAAACTGACTGGTGCCTGGCACAAATCTCCGGTTGGAGGAAGTCACATACCCCTGAATGTGTTCATTGTCCTCTGTCCCCAGATACAGTTCTCCCTGCATGGTTCCTCCTGCATCCAGTGTAATCTGTATTTGGTCCTGTGAAAAAAGAAGGGGCGGTTGTGAAAAATCAAATTTCCCGCTGATTAATTGTTCGATCTTTTTTTTCAATATATTTCACCTGATTATCCTTGGAATTTTGTTACTTCGCATATAAAATTTATTATACACTACATTTCCGGCATACGCAAGAATCACCATTTTATGTCAGATATGGTTACTATTCACTCTGTTCGCAGTAACGCTTCAGGTATATATATAAACGGGATATTTAATTTTTACAGCCGCCTTTTTGTCAGATGTAAAAATGTCTCAAAGGTCACAGACAATAATCTTTTATCAGAGATTGCATTCCAGTACTTCTTTTTTCAAAGGGATGGACGCAGTGGCTCCCGGACGGGAAACTGCAATGGCAGATGCCTTGGCTGCCAGTTCAAGTCCCTCCTGTACCGGCATTCCATCAATGATAGAAGAAATAAAATATCCGGTAAAAGTATCTCCTGCTGCTGTGGTATCTACTGCTTTTACTTTAAAGATTCCCTGACGGTAAATACCGGTTTCATCCTGATATGCGGAACCTTCTCCCCCAAGTGTCAGTACAATCTTTGCAGAAGGATATTTTTCTTTTACTGCTGCCAGAATCTTTTCCGGTTCTTTTTCCCCGGTGATCTGATAACCTTCAATCTCATTTACAAGGAACAGACTTACTTTAGTCAGGTCACAGACTTTCAGATTGTCATCAAATGGTGAAGGATTCAGAATGATCATCATTCCTTTTTCGCTGGCTTTGTCGATAATGTAATCCAGCTCGTTGATTTCATTCTGAAGAAGGATGATATCACCTTTTTCAAAAGAAGCCAGTACTTCGTCTACAAATTCTCTGGTAATGCTCCGGTTGGCACCACCAAATAACAGAATACAGTTCTGCCCATCTTTGTCCACCTGGATGACTGTATGACCACCTGGTCCGGGGATCTGGCGGATAAACTCTGTATTTACTCCGTTTTCTTTACAGGTTTCCAGAAGAATATCCCCTTCTTCTCCGATCATGCCTGCATGATAAACCGGAATCCCTGCTTTTGCAAGGGCAATAGACTGGTTCAGACCTTTTCCACCGCAGAACGTCTGCCTGTCTTTGGAAGCCTGTGTTTCTCCCGGAATAAGAATACTTTCTACCTGATAAACATAGTCCAGATTCAATGAACCAAAATTCAATACCTTCATTTTTATATACCTCCCAAAATTCTCATTATAAAAATCATATAATACCCTGTTTTTTTTTTCAATGTTCTTTTTTTCAATATTTTCTGTAGTTTTTGGGAAAAGCACAAAGAGCCAGTCTACAGCATAGACTATAAAGAAATCCCCTTTGAGGTGAACTATTGAAGACTTTTTTGAAACCTTTGACTGCTGCTGAGGAAAAATTCTATCTTCAACGTTGCCGGGAGGGTGATTTGGAAGCCAGGAATATTCTCATTGAAAGAAACTTAAGGCTGGTAGCTCATGTGGTACGGAAATATCAGGGCCCCGGGGAAGATCTGGATGATCTGATCTCCATTGGCACCATCGGACTTATCAAGGCAGTGTCCACTTTTGATCATACCAGGGCAGCAAGACTTTCTACTTACGCTGCCCGCTGTATTGACAATGAACTTCTGATGATGTTCCGGGCACGTAAAAAATCTGCCAGAGATGTCTCTCTTTACGATCCTATCGGCACAGATAAAGAAGGGAATGAGATCAGTCTTCTGGATATTATCGAAAGTCCTCCCGTAGATATTGTGGAAGAATATTCCACCAGAGTCGATATCCGACATCTGCTCACCCATCTCAGCAAAGTGCTCACTGCCAGAGAATATCAGGTGATCTGTCTTCGGTATGGTCTGTTCGGACTTCAGGAGCAAACCCAGCGCGAAATTGCAACCAGACTTCACATCAGCCGTTCTTATGTGTCCAGAATCGAAAAAAATGCCCTGAATAAACTCAGGACACTTTTTGACTCAGAATAAATAATTTTATGCTTCGGATCTTCTGAGAAGATCGTATTTCTCAATATCTGCGCCTAAATCCACTGCCAGTTTCTGCTGTGGATGCGGTGCACTTTCTACAGAATTGCCTTCTTCATCGTAGATTGCCTTTACTGTAACAGTAAGATTCCGTCCATCAGGCTTCATGATCTCAACGGTCTCACCAACGGAGAATTTGTTTCTCTGGGTAATATGTGCGTAGCCCTTTTCGTCTACTTCCTCTGCATAACCCAGATAGGTATATTCCTTTACGTAAGTATTGTTGTCATAGATCTGTGTATTCTCATCTGGCTTACCATAAAAAAATCCTGTGGTAAACTGACGGTAAGTACAGTTGGAAATCTGCTCCTGATACCAGGACATATTGGCTTTGTACTTCTCCGGTGATTCCATATAATCATCAATTGCCTTACGGTAAGTTCTGGCTACTGTCGCCACATAGAGAGCTGTTTTCATACGTCCTTCAATTTTCAGGCTGTCTATACCGCAGGTGAGAATATCATCCATATGTTCGATCATACAGAGATCTTTAGAGTTAAAGATATAAGTACCCCTTTCGTTCTCAAAAACCGGCATGTATTCTCCAGGACGTTTCTCTTCTACTATAGAATATTTCCAGCGGCATGGATGGGTACATGCCCCCTGATTTGCATCTCTTCCTACCAGGTAATTACTGAGGAGACATCTGCCGGAATAGGAAATGCACATGGCTCCATGTACAAATGTCTCTATCTCCATATCATCTGGAATATTTGCACGTATCTCCCGGATCTCATCAAGTGAAAGTTCTCTGGCTGTTACCACACGTTTGGCTCCCAGACGGTGCCAGAAACGATAAGTCTCATAATTGGTATTATTTGCCTGTGTGCTGATATGGCATTCGATCTCCGGACAGATTTCTCTTGCATAAGTAAAAATACCAGGGTCTGCAATGATCAGCGCATCTGGTTTCAGCTCTTTCAGTTCTGTAAGGTATTCCCTCACCCCTGGAAGGTCCTGATTATGTGCCAGAATATTCACTGTCACATACACCTTTACACCATGCTCATGAGCAAAAGCAATTCCTTCTGCCATATCCTCGTGGGAAAAATTTTTGGCTTTTGCACGGAGTCCAAAGGCTTCGCCACCGATATATACTGCATCTGCGCCAAAAACAACAGCGATCTTTAACACTTCCAGGCTGCTGGCAGGTACAAGTAGTTCTATTTTTCTCATAATCTTCTCCTTATGATTGCTTTACACTGACAGAAACGCCGTCTCCCAGTGGAAGGATCGTTGTCAGAAGCAGGGGATGATGCTTCAGCTGATAAAGATATTCTCTCATTCTCTTGTAAATGGTGCGGTTTCTCCGTTCTACCAGATAATGAGATTCAATCAATTCTCCCTCCTGGAGAACATTATCAGATATGAGGATCCCTTCCGGTGCCAGAAGTCTGACCACATCCGGCAGCCAGTGAATATACTGACCTTTGGCTGCATCCATAAAAATCAGGTCAAACTTACCATCCATCTTTTTCAGGTATTTTCCTGCATCCCCTTCCAGCAAAGTAATCTGATGTTCTCTTCCTGCTTTCTTAAAATTTTGTTTCGCTATAGGAATACGTTTCTCATAATTCTCAATGGTAGTGATCTGTACATCCGGACGTCCGTATTCACACATAAGAAGTGTGGAGAAGCCTACGGCTGTCCCCACCTCCAGAATCTGCCCGGGTTTCTTTACCGCAAGCAGTACCTTTATAAAACTCTGCATTTCTCTCCGGATGATCGGCACAGATGCAGCCAGTGCCTCCTGCTCCAGTTCCTCCAGAAAGGGCGTGTTCCCACTGTCCAGAGAATTAATAAACGTGCGCATTCTTTCTTCTACGATCACGTAGTAGCTCCCTTCTGCTCCTCTGTTTCTCCTGCCAGGATTCCCATGATTCTTGCCGGTGTATAAGCAGTACTTATAAGATAGGTCCCTGGTTTCAGTTTGCCATTATAATTGTAGAGCCTTACCTGCACACAAAAAACCAGAGGACTTTCAATCAGTCCCTTGCTTTTCAGGGTCTTGCCAATCTGGTAAACAGATGCGTCCTCTTTGATCACTACAGTTACTTCCTGTCCTTCTCCCGGACTCATAGGCTGCTGGTTAAAGACATTATAACCAAAAGTATATGTGATCTTGCCGACCCAGATGACCAGCACTGCCACGCAGACATATAACGCTGTCTTAAAAAATCCGCCAGCCAGAAACATTCCTGCATTTCCTACCCGGTCTTTTACATCTCCCATGCTGTCTGTACCTCCTTGTTAAATAACAGGAATATTTAATTCAATTCCTTCTGTAATACTGACACATACCTGCTGTATCAGTCTGCAGAGAGCAAGCTCTGCATCCAGATATGCATTCACCTCAGGGTTCTGTCGAAGCTCTGCTGATTCTCTGGAGAGCTGTTCTGCATCCCTCAGAAGTGTATCCCTGTCATCTTTGTTCTGCAGTCTGAAATTATCTGCCCGGAACCGGTTTACACGTTCCATCAGATCAGGATTTCTTCCGAGTATCTTTTCCTGTTTCTTATATTCTCTGTATACAGGGTTCTTCCGAATCGAAGCCAGAAGAGCCTGGGTATCTTTTGCTACTGTGTCCATTTTATGCCTCCATAATAATCGGCAGTATCATTGGACTTCTCTTTGTACGTTTCCACAGGAAGTCGTTCAGTGCATCTTTTACTACGTTTTTGATCTTGCCCCAGTCTGTTATATTGTGTTCCAGACAGGACTGAAGTGCATCTTCTACTACTTCTTTGGCATGTTCCATCAGATCTTCGGATTCTCTCACATATACAAAACCTCTGGATACAATATCCGGACCCGCCAGAACCACATTGCTGTGACGTTCCAGTGTCATAACTACGATCATAATGCCGTCCTCAGCCAGATGCTGACGGTCACGAAGCACGATATTACCTACATCTCCAACACCAAGTCCGTCTACCAGGATTGCTCCTGTCTGTACGGAACCTGTAACCTGTGCGCTGTGCTCATCCAGTTCCAGAACATTGCCTGAAGAAAGGATAAAGATATTTTCTTTGGGGATTCCCAGATCCTCTACTACATGCTTCTGTGCGATCAGGTGACGGTATTCACCATGTACAGGGATGGCATATTTCGGTTTTACCAGCGAATAGATGAGTTTGATCTCTTCCTGGCAGGCATGTCCGGAAACATGGACATCCTGGAAAATAACCTTGGCACCCTTCATGGAAAGTTCATTGATAACCTTGGATACTGCCTTTTCGTTACCCGGGATCGGGTTGGAACTGAAAATAATGGTATCATTAGGCTTGATGGTGACTTTTTTGTGGATACTGGCTGCCATACGTGACAAAGCTGCCATGGATTCTCCCTGGCTTCCTGTTGTGATCAGGACCACCTGGTCATCTGGATAATTCTTGATCTGGTCAATCTCTACCAGAGTATTCTCCGGAATACGAAGATATCCCAGTTCTGATGCAGTACTGATAATATTGACCATACTGCGACCCTCTACTGCAACCTTACGTCCGAAACGATATGCTGTATTAATGATCTGCTGCACACGATCCACGTTAGATGCAAATGTAGCAATAATAATACGTGCTGTCTTGTGTTCATTAAAGAGGTTATCAAAAACCTTACCTACGGTACGCTCTGACATGGTAAAGCCCGGACGTTCTGCATTGGTGCTGTCACACATTACCGCAAGAACACCCTTCTTGCCGATCTCTGCAAAACGCTGAAGATCAATGGCATCACCAAATACCGGCGTATAATCTACCTTGAAGTCGCCGGTGTGTACTACGATACCTGCCGGTGAATAAATGGCCAGTGCAGACGCATCCTGAATACTGTGGTTGGTCTTTATGAATTCGATGGAAAAATCACCAAGATTGATCACCTGCCCATGCTTAACCTCTTTCAGCTTGGTGGAGCGAATCAGATTGTGTTCTTTCAGCTTGTTGGTGATCAGACCCAGGGTGAGCTTGGTGGAATAAATCGGTACATTGACCTCCTTCAGCACATAAGGAAGTGCTCCGATATGGTCCTCATGACCATGGGTGATCACAAATCCCTTGACTTTGGATATGTTTTCTTTCAGGTAAGTTACATCCGGAATTACAAGGTCAATACCCAGCATATCATCTTCCGGGAAAGAAAGTCCGCAGTCTACCACTACAATGCTTTCTCCGTACTCAAAAGCTGTGATATTCATTCCGATCTGTTCCAGACCTCCCAGCGGAATGATTTTCAGTTTGGAACCGCCTTTACGTCCTCTGCGGTTTGCCGGTCTTGTCTGGGGTTTTGGATTATTTCCCTTATAACCTGGCTTATTCTGTGACTTGGCAACAGGTCTGGATGTTTTGTCCTTGTCTGTACGTTTGCTGTTTGGTCTCTGCTGTTTGTATTTGTAACTTTTGTTTCTGGTCATCTGTTTCTTTGTATTATTATCGGCTGGTTTACGGTCATAGCCTGTATATTTTCTTTTTTCATTATTGTTATCTGCGTTATTATCGCTTTTCAATCAAACACCTCCAATTTCTGTGCTTTTACCGCACGTAAACACAGGAATACCACACTCTGGTACTCCCTCGGTCAACGTCCTGTTCATACTCTCTTTTACATTTCCAGGTCAACATCCTCAAGCATCTGTTCAAAAACCTTGTACACTGCCTGCAGTTCATTCTCGTCTTCTACCATTTCGTAGCAGGCATCCGGATCTGTATCTGTTGAAATATCTTTCAGAATATAAGCTGAAGCTTCATCTTCCAGTGAATCGGATACCAGAAGATAAGACACGCCTCCTATTCTGGTCTGCTCTTCAATATAAAACTCTTCTACTGTCCCCTCCGGAGACTGAAATCTGATTTTTTCCATGTTATCTTCGTTTCTTCCTTATATGTTTGATACGTTCCCCAGGGAATCCAGATATCCCTGTAAAATAAACACTGCTGCAAGACCATCCAGATACTGCTTGCGGTTCTCTCTCCGTACCCCGGCTTCCATCAGTGTGCGGTCTGCCTCTACTGTAGTCAGACGCTCATCCCACATGATCACCGTAAGACCAGTACGCTTCTCCAGCATTTCTTTGAACTCCAGTGCCTTTTCTGCACGTTCTCCTACGGTGTTGTTCATATTCTTGGGATAGCCAAGTACGATCTGTTCTATCTGATATTCATCCACCAGTTCTTTGATACGTGCCAGAGTCTGGCGAAGCTTGTTTTCCTGTTTGCGCCAGATAGTATCCAGTCTCTGAGCAGTCAGACCCAGAGGATCGCTGACTGCCACTCCAACTGTCTTTGAGCCATAGTCCAACCCCAGAATACGCATATCAATGCTCCCAGGATCTGTTCTTAATGTACTCGTTTAAAAGTTCCTCTACCAGCTCATCTCTCTCTACTTTCATGATCATGCTCCGGGCACCTTTGTGACTGGTAATGTAAGTAGGATCTCCGGACATAATATAACCTACGATCTGATTAACCGGGTTATAGCCCTTCTCATCCATTGCATTGTAAACCAGATCCAGAACTTCTTTTACTTCAAGCTCCTGGTCAGGTTTCGTCCTGAAATACTGAGTATTTCCTAAATTGTTTTCTACCATTTTTTCTCACGTCCTTAATAAGATTTCTATTTTATTTTAATATAATTCACTATAAAATACAAGAACACTTTTTAACGGCAGATAAGTACATGATCCTGGATAAAATCTTCTGCAGTTACTTTTACCAGGTCATTTACTTTGTATGCGTCTGTATCTTCTACTACAGCCTTTACATATTCTCTGCTGTGTCCCATGTAATAGGATTTTCCCCCTATCTCTGTTTTTTCCTCCAGAAGAAGTTCCAGTGTCTTTCCTATCATGGAAGTCTCGTATTCTTTTGCCCGTATTTCATGAAGAGCAATCATTTTTTCACTTCGAATGGTCTTTACCGCATCTGTCAGCTGACCTGACATGGCAGCTGCTCTGGTGCCCTGTCTTCTGGAATATTTGAAAATATGGGTTTCATAAAAATGAATATTTTTTACAAATTCATAGGATTCCTGAAAATCTTCTTCGGTTTCTCCGGGGAAGCCCACAATAACATCTGTAGTCAGTGCCGGTGACGGATAATACTTACGGATCAGGGCACATTTCTGTGCATATTCTTCTGCATCATATCTCCGGTTCATATCAGAAAGTGTCTTATTGCATCCACTCTGAAGAGAAAGATGAAAATGCTGGCAGAACTTTGGAAGTCTGGATATACCTTCCATAAATTCTTCAGTAATAATCCCTGGCTCCAGTGATCCCAGTCGGATTCTCTCTACGCCCTCAACCTCATGTACTGCCTGGATCAGAGTCAGAAGGGTCTCCGGATTCTCCTTAAAATCTACTCCATAGGAACTGAGATGGATTCCTGTAAGTACCACTTCTTTATAGCCCCTTAAAGCCAGCGTCTTTACTTCTTCCAGCACTTCGCTGATCCGTCTGCTGCGTACCCGTCCTCTGGCGAAAGGAATAATACAGTAGGAGCAGAACTGATTGCAGCCATCCTGAACCTTGATATAGGCACGTACATGCTCTGCTGTGTATCCGATTTCCAGTTCTTCATATTCTTTTGTGTGGTTGATATCAATGACTCTGGCTGTGTTACCAGATTCCTGTGGTTCTTTCATAAAAGCTTCCAGTGCTTCTACGATCTGAGTCTTCTGATTATTTCCAAGGATCAGATCTACGGCAGCGTCTGCTTTCAGTTTCTCTGTATCTGTCTGAACATAGCAGCCTGTAGCTACTACGATTGCGTTCGGGTTCATTTTTTTTGCTTTGTGAAGCATCTGACGAGATTTGCGGTCTGCAATATTGGTAACTGTACAGGTATTTATAACATATACATCTGCCCCTTCTATAAAAGGCACAATCTCGTATCCCGCTTTTTCCAGAAGCTGCTGCATAGCCTCAACTTCATATGCATTTACTTTACATCCCAGATTGTGAAGGGCTACTTTTTTGCTCATATTATACCTCAATTTTTTTATTTTTCTTGACTTTTTGCAAAGTCACGTTTAAGATAAAACTCATAATAACGTTGCTGTTTACAGTAACGGTAATAATACTAATAGGGAGGTTCTCACAATGAAAACATTAAAAATCTCACTGAATTCCATTGATAAAGTTAAAGCTTTTGTTAATGAAATCAGCAAATTTGACTGTGATTTCGACCTTGTATCCGGAAGATATGTGATCGATGCAAAATCTATCATGGGTATCTTCAGCCTTGATCTTTCCAAACCGATCAACCTGAACATCCACGCTGAAGGCAGCACCCTTGATACTATTCTTGGAATCGTACAGCCTTACGTTATTGACTAATTGTCTTTTAAACATTCTATTCAGTAAATATAACAGAAGCTGCAAGCAGCTTCTGTTTTTTGTACTGTTTTATAACAGATAGTTCAGGGATTCTCTTTTATTTACTGGATCTCAATAATTTCCGCACTGCTCAGTGCTTCTTCCATCAGCTGATCGATCTTTTCATTTAATTTCTCTTCAGATCTGTGGATCACTTTCAGGTTTGGCTTGGTAACCGGATGTTTGGCAACAAAAATTGTACAGCAATCCTCAAATGGCTGAATAGAAGTTTCAAAAGTATTGATCTTTCTGGAAATCTGAACGATCTCTTCTTTGTCAAATCCGATAACCGGACGGTATACCGGAAGTTCACATACTTCGTTAGTAGCAGCAAGACTCTGTAAGGTCTGGCTTGCAACCTGTCCGATACTTTCTCCTGTGATCAGCCCCAGACACTTGTCTTTTTGGGCAAAATACTCTGCAATACGCATCATATAACGCCGCATAATGATCGTAAGCTCTTCATGAGGGCACTGATCATAGATATACAGCTGGATATCTGTAAAATTAACTACATGGAGACGGATCGGTCCACTGTAACGTGCCACCAGTTTTGCCAGATCTACCACTTTCTGTTTTGCTCTCTCGCTGGTATATGGCGGAGCATGGAAATAAACCGCATCAATCTTGACGCCTCTCTTGGCAATCATATAGCCGGCAACAGGACTGTCAATACCACCAGAAAGGAGAAGCATGGCTTTACCGTTAGTTCCGATGGGCATTCCTCCCGGTCCTGGAAGTGTCTCGGAATATACGTAGATCTTGTCTCTGATCTCTACAGAAAGAGTCATCTGAGGCTCATGCACATCTACAGATGCCTTCGGAAAAGCATCCAGGATCTTTTCTCCGATGGCAGCACTGACTTCCATAGAAGTAATAGGATAAGATTTTTTTGCTCTTCTGGTATATACCTTGAATGTACCATCATAATCCGGATATCGGTTCTGCATATAAGTTACAACATCTTTTGCCATCTGATCAAAGCCCTGATCTTCATAAATCACTACAGGACTGATACCAACAATTCCAAATACTCTCTGTAAAGCCTCTACTGTCTCATCAAAATCATATTCTTCCGGGCAGAATACATAAACTCTGCCCTGCTCTTTGGTTACTTTGAATTCGCCTTCCAGTGGCTCCAGAACAAGACGCATCTGTTTTACAAGAGCATCTTCAAAAAGATATCTGTTTTTTCCTTTGATGGCGATTTCTGCATACTTTATCAAAAATGCATGAAATATCATAAATTTAATCTCCTTTTATTTGCGGGAATATCTGCGCAGCATGGGAACCAGTTCTTTCATTGTATCAAGGAAATAATCTGCTTCTTCCATGGTGTTCTCTTCGCAGAAACTTAAACGTACGGTGCTTTCGATCTGATCTTTGGACATTCCCATAGCACTTAAGGTAGCACTTGGCTTCCGTTTGTGGCTGGAGCAGGCACTTCCTGCTGAAATATAGATGCCTTTATCCTCCAGTGCGTGAAGAAGGACTTCACTTCGTACCCCCATAACACTGATACTTAAGATCTGTGGTGCGCCTTCTCTCAGAGACATTCCGTTGATACGAATGTCTTCGATTTCACCAAGTCCCTCTGCAATATGTTCTTTCAACTGGTACATGTACTCTACATTTTCATCAAGATTCTGATAAATCTGCGCTGCTGCCACTCCAAGTCCAGCAATTCCCGGTACGTTATCTGTGCCGGAACGCATACCACTCTGTTGACCGCCTCCCAGAATCTGAGGAATGATCTTTACTTTTTCGTTGATGTACAAAAATCCAACGCCCTTAGGTCCATGAATCTTGTGTCCACTAACTGCCAAAAGATCTATTCCCATTTTTTTGGGATGAATACGGTATTTACCAAAACCCTGGATGGCATCTACATGATATAGTGCTTTTGGGCTTTTTTCGTGAACCATTCTGGCAATTTCTTCTACAGGCATCACTGCACCTACTTCATTATTGACCAACATAGTTGATACCATGATTGTGTCCGGTCTCAGAACAGCTTCCAGTGCACTCATCTTTACTCTGCCCTGTGGATCTACCGGAAGATAGGTGATCTCAAATCCCTGTTCCTGAAGATACAGTGCAGGCTGGCTTACTGCTGCATGCTCTACTGCTGTGATAATGATGTGATTGCCATTTCTTTTGTTGGCAAGTGCACCGCCGATCAGTGCCAGGTTATCGGATTCTGTACCACCTGAAGTAAACAGGATCTCTTTTTCCTGTACTTTCAGGATACCGGCAATGGTCTTTGTAGCTTCTTTTACATATTTTTCTGCTTCTACGCCTTTCAGATGCATGGCAGAAGGATTACCAAAATCTCCTGTCATGGTCTTTACTACAATGTCTTTCACAGAATCATAGCACCTGGTTGTAGCAGAGTTATCAAAATATACTTCCATAATCTCCTCTTTTATACTGTTACACAACTGTTCAGTCCACTGAATAGTTATTGTTACTGTTCGCTCCGTTCACAGCAACTAGTTATCACGTTGTTACTATATTACTGGTTTTCAAGCTGAAACATCAATACAGACAGGATTGCTAATCCTGCTGTCTCCGTACGGAGGATACGTCTGCCTAAAGTAATGGGCTTCACACCCTCACTGATGGCTGTTTCTACTTCTTTTTCTTCGAATCCGCCTTCCGGTCCGATGAAAATCCCTACAGACTGCCCTGGCTGGATTGCTGACAGGATTTCTTTTGTTTCCTGCATTCCCCTGGCAAGTTCATAAGGAATCAGGCGGATATCCATGGATTCCGCATATTTCAGGGCTTCTTTAAAGGTAAGTACCTGATGGACATTGGGAATCAACATACGTTTGGATTGTTTGGCTGCACTTTCTGCGATCTGCTGCCATCGGTCTACTTTTTTGGCAGCTTTTTTGCCGTCAAGCTTTACCACACAACGTTTTGTTTCTACAGGAATCACCTCATAGGCCCCCAGTTCTACTGCCTTCTGAATGATCAGTTCCATCTTGTCAGCCTTAGGCAGTCCCTGAAACAAATATAGTCTGCTGGGGAGCTCATAATTCGGCTCCTGTGCATAAATAATATGAAGGAGCACTTCATCCTGAGAAACAGATTCAATGGTACAGCGATATTCTTTTTTTCCGCCATCGCTGATCCACACTTCTTCGCCTGTCTTCATACGAAGAACATTGGCAATGTGGTTTACATCTGTTCCGTTAATATGAATGTGATTGGTTTCTTCATCAATCTGATAAGGTTCTACAAAAAATCTCTGCATGAGAGGTTTCAGTCCTTTCTTGCTGTTACGCAGACCCATTCGCCCTGATGTGTAACTTCTACCAGAGTAAGCCCTGCTGCCAGTACGGCTTCTTTTACCACTTCTTCTTTTACATCCAGAATGCCTGATGTGATATAATAAGCACCTTTTTTCATCTGATGTACGATCACCGGTGTAAGAGGTACCAGCACATCTGCAAGAATGTTGGCTGCAACAATATCATATCGTTCATAACCCACCTGGTTCTGTACTTCCTGATCATCGATAATGTTACCAATCATCATATCAAAATCCGCATTCGGGATCTGGTTTGCTTCTTTGTTGTCCTGCACTGCAGATACTGCACAGGGATCAAGATCTGTTCCCACTACATGTCCTGCCCCCAGTTTCAGTGCTGTAATACCAAGGATTCCACTTCCCGTACCTACATCCAGGATCTCGGCTCCCCTGGTAACATATTTCTTCAGCTGACGGATCACCAGCTGGGTAGTCTCATGCATTCCTGTACCAAAAGCTGTGCCCGGATCAATGTGAAGGATCATTTTGTCCTTGTCTTCATCCTTTACTTCTTCCCAGGAAGGTACGATAAGGATATCATCTACATAAAACTGATGGAAAAATTCTTTCCAGTTGTTGATCCAGTCTTTGTCCTCTGTCCAGGATTCCTCAATGGTTCCTTCTCCGATGTCCATAAATGTGCGAAGATCTTCCAGAGCAGCACGTACATCTTTCAGGATGGTTTCTTTGTCTGCATCTTCTTCCAGATAAAAATTCAGGTAAGCGATACCGTCATCTGCTGGGCCTTCCGGCATGATATCCACAAACATCTGGGCCTTGTCTTCTTCTGTAAGAGGCTGATGATCCTGAATCTCCACACCTTCTACACCGATCTCGGCAAGTGTACATATGATCATATCTTCTGCATCAGTTTTGGTCTTGATGGTAAATCGGTTCCATTTCATATACTCTGTCTTCTCCTGTCTGGTTGTTCTATATGTTCTGTCTGTAAATTCTGATTATTTACTTTCTGACACCTGCAGATTGTTCTGCAGTGTTTTTATTTTTTTGCCTTATTCTTTATCATACATGAAACCACAAAAAAAGAAAAGAGGGTTTTCCTCTTTTCTTAGTAGTTTCTTATGAGATATTTTATTCTTCAAAAGTTTCTTTTATTTTTTCCATAAAACTTTTTTTCTTTTTTTCTGATTTTTCAGAACTGGATTTCTTGTCGCTGGTATTACCACAGGCTTCATCAAATTTACGAAGAGCTTCTTTTGCCTCTTCGCTCAACTTGGTAGGTACCTGTACAACCAGTGTTACATAGTGATCTCCACGAACGTTCTTATTGCGAAGAGAAGGTACACCCTTTCCTTTCAGTCGGATACGTGTGTCTGTCTGGGTTCCGGGCTTCACATCATACATAACATCTCCGTCTACCGTACTGATCCGTACTTCACCGCCCAGTGCTGCCTGTGCATAAGTAATGGGAGCTGTTGAAAAAATATTCATATCCTGTCTCTGGAAAATCGGATGACGGGCAACATTTACTTCTACCAGAAGATCGCCTCTCGGCCCTCCGTTAACGCCTGGTTCTCCTTTCTCCCGGATACGGATACTCTGTCCATGATCGATTCCGGCAGGAATAGATACCTGAATCTTCTTTCTGGAAGATGTATATCCTGTTCCATGACAGCAGGAACATTTTTCTTTGATGATCTTACCAGTTCCGTTACAGTCCGGACAGGTCTGTACATTACGGACCATACCAAACATGGACTGCTGGGAATATACCACCTGACCGGTTCCATTACATTTGGTACAGGTAACAGGCTGTGTACCAGGTTTTGCACCGGTTCCTTTACATTTTTCACATTCATCCTTCAGTGTGATCTCAAGCTCTTTGTTGCAGCCAAAAACGGCTTCCTCAAAAGTGATATTGACTCTGGCACGAAGGCTGGCACCTTTCATAGGTCCGTTATTGGCACGTCGTCTGCTGCCACCGCCAAACAGATCCCCGAAAATGTCTCCGAAGATATCACCCATATCAGCACCATTAAAGTCAAAACCGCCGAATCCACCGGCACCACCGCCGCCCTGTTCAAAGGCTGCGTGACCAAACTGGTCGTACTGTCTTCTCTTGTCTGCATCACTGAGCACCGAATACGCTTCTGTTGCTTCTTTGAATTTCGCCTCTGCTTCTTTATCGCCCGGGTTTACGTCCGGATGATATTTTTTGGCTAATTTTCGATAAGCACTCTTCAGCTGTGCTTCACTGGCGTCTTTGCTGACACCCAGGACTTCATAATAATCTCTTTTATCAGCCATCTTTTCTCTTTCCTATATCTTTTAATCCAAGTATGCCTCCGACGTACGAATCTTCATCCGCCGGAGGCTTTTTATTATATCATCAGTGATGACAAATCACAACTGGTCTTATACCTCTTTGTAATCAGCATCTACAACATCATCGTTGTATCCGGCTTCGTTTCCACCCTGGGAAGCACCGCCGCCCATGTTCATGTCCGGTCCGGCCTGGCCGCCTGCCTGCTGTGTTTGCTCATACATCTTGGAGAAGAGCTTCTGAGCACTTTCCATCATCTTTTCCTGAGCTGCTTTGATATCAGCAACCTGAGCATCTGTCATTTCGGTATTAGCAGTCTGTGCAAGAAGGTCTTTCAATGCATTCAGATCAGCTTCTACAGCTGCTTTGTCGTTGGCGTCAAGCTTATCACCAGCTTCTTTCAGTGCATTCTCAACCTGGAATACCATGGAATCTGCATTATTTCTTGTATCAATAGACTCTTTGCGTTTCTTATCCTGTGCTTCAAACTCTGCTGCTTCTTTTACTGCTTTATCGATCTCATCATCAGACATGTTGGATCCTGCTGTGATGGTGATGTGCTGTTCCTTGCCTGTTCCAAGGTCTTTTGCAGATACATTTACGATACCGTTGGCATCAATATCGAAGGTAACTTCGATCTGCGGAACACCACGACGTGCCGGCGGAATTCCATCCAGACGGAACTGTCCAAGGGACTTGTTGTCTTTGGCAAACTGACGCTCACCCTGAACAACATTGATATCAACTGCTGTCTGGTTATCTGCTGCTGTAGAGAAGATCTGGCTCTTCTTGGTCGGAATAGTTGTATTTCTCTCGATCAGACGAGTTGCAATACCACCCATTGTCTCGATGGACAGTGACAGCGGAGTAACATCCAGAAGAAGGATATCACCTGCACCTGCATCACCTGCAAGTTTAC
>URXG01000025.1 GCA_900551715.1 uncultured Blautia sp.
TGGACTATTTAAAATCATTTATTTTAGCCCATTAAGGAGGTTCAATTTGTCGTACTCTTGTCGTACTCCATACCAAAAAGCCCATATTTTTAAATCTTATATTAGATTTTTAATACAGCTTTGCACCTGCCGGAATTCTATCATCTACCATCAGTAGATTTAATCCCTCTCTACCATCTTCCTCATGTACTGCTGAAATCAGCATACCCTCAGAATCAATTCCCATCATCTTTCTTGGTGGTAAATTAACAATTGCAATTGCTGTTTTTCCGATCAGTGTTTCCGGTTCATAATATTCGTGAATACCGCTTAAAATCGTGCGTTTACGGTCTGTTCCGTCATTCAAAGTGAACTTCAATAACTTCTTACTTTTTGGAACTGCCTCACATGCTTCAATTTTTACTGCACGAAAATCTGACTTGCTAAAAGTATCAAAGTCAACTGTTTCTTCAAAAAGCGGTTCAATCTTCACATTAGAAAAATCAATTTTTTCTGCTGGTTTTTCTTCTGTTTTTACCTGTGTTGCGTTGTTTGCTTCGTTCTTAGCCGCACCCTGTGACTTCATTGTCGGGAACAGAAGTACGTCTCTGATTGCCTGGCTGTCTGTAAGAAGCATAACCAGACGGTCGATTCCGTATCCGATACCACCTGTAGGCGGCATACCGATCTCAAGTGCATTCAGGAAGTCTTCATCTGTGTGGTTTGCTTCCTCATCACCAGCGTCAGCAAGAGCATCCTGTGCTTTGAAACGCTCTCTCTGGTCGATCGGGTCATTCAGCTCGGAATATGCGTTACACATTTCCCATGTATTACAGAAAAGCTCGAAACGCTCTACTTTTGACGGATCAGAAGGTTTCTTCTTTGTCAGCGGAGAAATTTCAATCGGATGATCCATGATGAAAGTTGGCTGAATCAGCTCTTTCTCACAATATTCTTCAAAGAAGAGGTTGATAATATCACCCTTCTTGTGACGTTCTTCATATTCGATATGATGCTCAGCAGCAAGCTTCTTGGCTGCTTCATCATCTGCTACTTCATCAAAATCAATTCCTGCATATTTCTTGATCGCATCATTCATAGTCAGACGTGCAAAAGGCTTTCCAAGGTCAATCTCAATACCATTGTAAGAGATCTTTGTGGAACCGCAAACCTTCTCTGCCAGATAACGGAACATGGACTCTGTCAGTTCCATCATTCCCTCATAATCAGTGTATGCCTGATAAAGCTCCATCAGAGTGAATTCCGGGTTATGACGAGTATCAACACCTTCATTACGGAATACACGACCGATCTCGTATACTCTTTCAAGACCACCTACGATCAGTCTCTTCAGATAAAGTTCCAGTGAGATACGAAGCTTTACATCTTCATTCAGTGCATTGTAATGTGTCTCAAAAGGTCTTGCAGCTGCTCCTCCGGCATTGGATACCAGCATTGGAGTTTCTACTTCCATGAAGTCACGTCCTGCAAGGAAGTTACGAATTTCTTTGAGAATCTGAGAACGTTTGATAAATACATTCTTGCTGTCCTGATTCATGATCAGATCAACATATCTCTGACGGTAACGTGTATCTGTATCTGTCAGACCATGGAATTTCTCCGGCAGAATCTGTAAGCTCTTGGATAAAAGAGTCATTTTTTCTGCATGAATGGAAATCTCCCCTGTTCTTGTTCTGAAAGCAAAACCTTCCAGACCGAAGATATCACCGATATCAGATTTCTTGAAATCTGCATAGGATTCTTCTCCAATAGCATCTCTTGCCACATAAACCTGGATATTCCCCTGCAGATCCTGTATATTACAGAAAGAAGCCTTACCCATGACACGTTTAAACATCATACGTCCCGCAATTGCCACATGGATCGGGCTTGCATCCATGATGTTTCTTCTTTCTTCATAGTCCTTCTTCTGAACTTCTCTTGCCTGTGCTTCGTCAAGACCTTCCACACTTGGTGCCTTGTGGTCTTTTAAGAGCTCTGCTTCATGTGCTTCGTAGAGCTTTTTTACCTCAAGTGAATGATGTGTCTGGTCAAATTTGGTGATCTGAAATGGGTCCCTGCCATTTGCCTGCAGATCTGCAAGTTTCTCGCGACGGACCTTTAAAAGCTGGTTTATGTCCTGCTTCTTCTCTGCCACTGTATTGGCCTCCTTCTATTCTTTATCTGATTATTTATACGTTTCTCTGGATTTCAAGAACTTTGTATTTCATGATTCCTGAAGGCATTTCTACTTCTACAACATCTCCTGTATGTGCTCCCATAAGAGCTTTTCCTACTGGAGATTCATTGGAAATCTTACCTTCCAGGCTGTTGGCTTCTGTAGATCCTACGATTTTCAGTTCCATTTCTTCTTCAAATTCATAGTCATATACTTTTACTTTACAGCCAACATTGATACGATCCAGCTCTACTTCATCTTCTACAACAACTTCTGCGTTCTTCAGAATTTTTTCGATTTCTTCAATACGTGCTTCGATATCTCTCTGCTCATCTTTTGCTGCATCATACTCTGCGTTCTCGGACAGGTCGCCCTGCTCTCTTGCTTCTTTTATCTTACCTGCAACTTCTTTTCTTTTTACTACCTTTAAATCATGCAGCTCTTCCTCTAATTTTTTAAGTCCTGCATAAGTTAGTAAGTTTTTCTTTTCTTCCATGACCTTACTCCCTTTCAATATTCACATTGGACATTGTCTCCTGAAATCATCATATCGCAAAAAGGACAGACTTATTCTAGGATATTCACAATTCCAGTATTATACCGAAAAGAGCCCGGATTGTCAAGCATCCGGACTCCCTGTCAATACACTATATTTTTCAGCAATTTCGCCGTTGTTCACCGTTGTTTCTGTCGTCTTTTTCCGCTTCTTTCATCAGATCTTTCAGACGGTCAGCTGCACTGGTCAGATGAAGCTCAAAGTTTTGTTTGTGCTGCTGCACCAGTGTGGAAAGAATGATACCGGAAAACCAGCAGACAATGGCAGTAAGAATCACAAAACATATCACTATCAGACTGGGCATTTTGGTCACTGTACCTGTTTGGATATATTTCGTCAGAATCGGCACAAAGAATGCTGCTCCAAGTACAAACAGAACTGCTGCTATCGTAGAAAAGAACTGTAATGGCTTATAGTCCTTATACATACGGAAAATTGTCTTAAGAACCTTGAATCCGTCAGAGTACGTATTCAGCTTGGACACACTGCCTTCCTGACGGTCTCTGTAATCAACCACCACATTTTCTACATGCATTTTTTTGTCGATCGCGTGGATGGTCATCTCTGTCTCTATCTCAAAATTCTTGGACAATACAGGAAATGTTTTGACGAATTCATAGCTCATAGCTCTGTATCCTGTCATAATATCCTTGATATTACTGCGGAAAAGATGATTGATAAACGCTCTTACGATGGTATTACCAAAATTATGGAAAGGTCTTTTGTTTTCCGTAAAATAAGTAGAGGAAAGTCTGTCCCCTACTACCATGTCCACCCCTTCTTCCAGAACCTTCCTGCACATTTCCGGCGCAAATTCTGCAGGATAAGTATCATCTCCATCCAGCATAAGGTAACACTGTGCATCTATGTCACGAAACATGCTTCGGATTACATTGCCTTTTCCCTGCTGACGTTCGTATCTTACAATGGCACCTGCCTGACGTGCGATCTCGTCTGTTCCATCAGTGGAATTATTATCATATACATATATGGTAGCTTCCGGAAGTGCTTCTTTGGCATCCTTCACGACCTTGGCAATAGACTTACTCTCATTATAGCAGGGTATCAGTACCGCTATTTTATCTATCATTTTAATTTCTCCTGTAAAGTTACATTCTTGTTATACACATTCGAAGTCACTATATCATAATATCTTAAAAAAATAAACACAGTTTCACAACTTTTTCGTTACATTTTGTTTTTTTATGGTATACTAACTACAAAATCACTAATAAAATGAGGAGTTCTATCATGAAGTTCAAACCTTTGACCCTTCCAGTCATATTTTATACCATTATGGTATATTTTTATTTATCCTTTGGTATCTATGATGATAATCTCGTATATTTGATACGCTTCAGCAACAATCCAGTATTCAGTCTTCTGGCATTTACAGGACTTTTACTTATCTGCCGGAAATTCTTTCCTCTGATCAGGCAGCCTCATTGCAAACTCTTTTATTTTCTGAGTTTCATCATCGCCGGATTTTTTTCCATTGTCAGTATCAATACCAGATTTTTTAAAGTAGAATATTCCATTGTAGAATATATTCATACATCAAGTCTGGCTTTACCCAAACTTGCCCTGATCTTTGTTGGAGGACTTTTTACTTTTTTTGCAGTAATTCAGATTATTGGGTCTATAAGGAAAATTTCTTTTGATTATCCGATTTCAGATCGTATCAAAAAATTTATGGACTTTATGTTTAACAGCAAAACTTTCCCTAAAGCACTGCTGTTTATTGCTGTTGTATGGCTTCCCCAGGTACTTGTCCGTTATCCAGGAGCACTTACTCCTGATTCACAGCGTTGTCTGTTGCAGTACTGGGGTGCCAACCCTTTTACCACTCAGCATCCGATTCTTTATACTCTTGCACTTGGTAAAATTATGGATCTGGGCATTGCTCTTGGGCATCCTGCTCTGAGTCTGTATATTTTCGTTCTTATACAGACTGTTTTGCTTCTCCTGGTACTGGCTTATGCTGTATATACCATGAACAGATTTCATTTTCCAAAGTGGCTTCTGGTATTAAGTCTGTTGTTTTTTTCATTCGGACCAATTTTTATAGCTCCGGCTACTACTATAGTGGTAGATGGAATTTACAACTCCTTCGCACTGCTTCTGATGATTGAACTTGTTTATTACCTTTTTTCTCATAAGAAATTCGTCAGATGCTGGTATCATTATCTGCTTACTGCCGTAGCAGTATTTGGGCTCATTTTTCGACATAACGGTTTTTATACTGGTTTGCTCGTTACAGTTCTGGCCATTTTTATGGAAATTTTCTTCCATATTAAAAAGGAAAACAAAATCAGATACTCCATTCTGTTTCTGGCAGTTCTCCTGCTCCCGCTTTTTGGCAGCCGAACATTATCCAACAACCTGTATCAGCAATATGATGCACAGAAATACAGCACCAGAGCTATGCTTGCCCTGCCTATCCAACAGGTTTCCCGCTGTTTTGCCGAATATGGTGATGAAATAGATCCGGAAATCCAGACAGCTGTCAAAAAAGTTCTGAAATGGAACGCAAATTTTTATAAATATATATACAATCCCAGATCTTTTGACAGTATCAAACAGGGCTTTAACTTAAAAGCATCCTCCGAAGATATAAAAGGATTTTTGCAGGCATGGGGCAAGCTTTTCCAGAAATATCCCACCACCTGCATCCTTGCCACACTGAATCAAACTTATGATCTTTTCAGTTCACAAGTAGTTAATCAGTTTTACTACAGACCTTTTGATGTGCTTATGGACACTGAAGGATATATAATTCCTGAGCTCACTAAAGCCGAAGCAACCCCTAATGCTCCCAACAGACTTCTTGGTCAGTATTACTATATTTTCGGTTTTATTCCGGGAGTTGGACTTCTGGTCAATCAGGGATTTACAGATCTTATGCTCCTGATCATATCCCTGTATGCACTGGTTGAAAAAAGAGGCAAACTGCTTTTCCTCTGTATGCCTCTGCTTCTGACTCTGGCAGTCGCATTTGTTGGACCTATGGTATTGCGTCAGGCACGCTATACTTATCCTATTATGTATGGGCTGCCACTGTTATTCGGGCTCTTTCTTACACAGTCAACACAAAAATCTGAGAGGTGATTTTTATGGAAAAAAAGCGAGTAGGTGTTATCACATTTCATAACTATGATAATTATGGAGCCATTCTCCAGAGCTATGGTCTCCAGAAGAAACTCCGGGAACTTGGTACTTATCCGGAGATTATTGATTACAGTTGTCAGTATATCAGCAATCCTTTCCGTCTGGTCAATCTGAAGGAAAAAGGACTTTTTAACTACATTTATGGTGCTATCGGTCATATCTGTTATATTCCCCGCCGCCATAAATGCAACAAATTCCGCAAACATATGAAATACAGCCAGCCAGTCACCAGGGACAAGATGCAGGCTGTAGCAGGAAAATACGATATTTATATTGCGGGAAGTGACCAGATCTGGGACTACAAACTTACCAATTTTGATCAGACTTATTTTCTAAACTTCCCTGTCAAAGGCAAAAAGAAATATAGCTATGCTGCCAGTATCGGTGAACATGTTCCTCCGGAACAGTACCGGGAATCTTACAGCAGACTTCTTTCTGCTTTTGATAAAATTCTCGTCAGAGAAAGCTATGGTGCAGATATTGTAAACGAACTTACCGGTAAGAAACCGGAAGTTGTCTGCGATCCCACACTTCTCCTTACTGCAGAAGAATGGAGCAAACTACTTAAAGAACCTCGCATCAAGGGCAAGTACATCCTGGTTTATCAACTGGGCATCAACAAAGAGATCGTCGATTTTGCCCGCCGTCTGAAGCAAAAAACCGGATACAAGATCATTTACATCCCCTTTCCTCTGGTAGGACTTCTGAAATGCCGCTGTGAGATTACTATTGGTCCGGCAGAATGGATGGGACTTTTCAAAAATGCTGAATATGTAATTTCCGATTCTTTCCATGGAATCGTATTCTCATTATTATTTAACCGTAAATTCTTTGCCAAATCCGACGGACATCACAAAAACCGTCGTGTGGAAGAACTGCTGAAACTGGTAAATATGACAGACCGGACCATGAATCATGTTACAGAAGAACAGCTTACGGAAGAACTGGATTTTACCTATGCAAACCAGCAGATTGACAAATTCCGTCTGTCTTCCCTTCAGAAACTGAAAGAAATGATTGATGCCTGAGATAAAATAAGTTCTATATTAACAGGAGACAATAAATATGTTTTTTGACAGTCATTCAAAAAAAGACTGCTGCGGCTGTTCAGCATGCAGCAATATCTGCAGCGTATCAGCTATCACCATGAAAGAAGATTCCTGCGGATTTCTTTATCCTCATATAAATAATGATCTTTGTGTTCACTGTGGCAGGTGCCGCAAAGTCTGTCCTCTGTCCATCACCTTTACAGGTCAGGAGGGAAATCCTTCAATCTATGCTGTCCGCAATCAGGATACTGCTGCTGTCCGCAAAAGTTCTTCCGGTGGAGTTTTTACCCTTCTTGCCAAATGGATACTGTCCCAGGGTGGAGTTGTCTACGGTGTTGGCTTTGATGATGCCTTTTCTGTAAAACATATGCGTGGACAGACTGTATCAAAGGTGCAGAAATTCCGTACTTCCAAATACGTGGAAAGTGATATTTCAGAAGTTTATCAGCATATCGGTGAAGATCTGAAGACCGGACTCACAGTACTTCTTACCGGTACTCCCTGTCAGATCTCCGGTGTCACCAGATATCTGAATTTCCGTCGTATTCCTGTTGCCAGCCTTTATACCTGTGACAACATCTGCCATGGAGTTCCCAGCCGAAAAGTCTGGGAAGATTATCTGAAAATCCTGAAAAGCAACTATATTGGAACTGATGATGAGATCACCATGATCAACATGCGAAGCAAAAAAGTTTCCTGGAAAGAAAAACAGATGGATATTTCTCTCAGAAAAGGAAATATCGATTCCGTCATAAAAGATTTTTCTTTTAACAGAATTTTTGCCAGTCTTTATGCTACCAGACCTTCCTGTTTTAACTGTCACTTTAACAGTTATCTCCGTCCTTCAGATATCACTCTTGGAGATTTCTGGACAGGCGAAACTGCCGGACTGAAGTTTGATATCAGCCAGGGTGTCAGCGAAATACTGGTCAACACTCCAAAAGGAAAGCAACTTTTTAATCTTATAAAGGATCAGGCAAGTATTCAGCCTCTTACCCAGAAAGAAGGATGGCAGCCTCATCTGGAATACTCTGCCAGACCTCCAAAGAAATACAGAGAATTCTGGAAAGATTACAAGGGTACCTCCGACAAAGAACTGGTTCTGCGTAAATATATGAAAGGCTCTCTTCTTACCAGAATGATCCGGATTCTCTCTCCTGTTCTCCGCAAAACCGGACTTTACAATCTGGCTGGAAAAATGTACAACATTGTTTTAGGAAAAAAAGGTTGATTTTATGAACAAAGAAAAAAATGTGAAAAAAGCATTCCTCTGGAATATGATCGGCAGCTCCTGCTACTCATTATCCTCTTTTCTGTATCTTATGGTGGTAACAAGAGTCTGTGGAGTGGAACCTGCCGGCTTCTTTTCCCTCAGTTATGCTACTGCACAGCTTCTTCTTACTCTTGGAAGGTACGGAATGCGTACTTATCAGGCTACAGACCTGAGGCGCAAATATCTTTTTTCTGAATATGGAGTTTCCCGTATTCTTACCTGTGGTCTGATGCTTATCTTCGGTATCATTTACAGTGCATTCAGTTTTTCCGGCGAATATATCGTCATCAGTATTTTTATTATCATTATGAAGATGGTAGATGCTGTGGAAGATGTTTACCATGGAAATTTCCAGCAGACTTATCATGTAGAAATTATGGGAAAAATGTTGGCAGCCAGAAACCTTTTCTCTGCAGTTTATTTTACGGCAGCACTTATCCTCACCGGGAATCTGGCTTTCACCTGTGTTTCCACAGCCATTACATCACTGGTACTGTGTCTGGTGATCAACAGTATTTTTACCCGAAAATATCCTGCAGAAGTTTCTCATACTTCCAGAGACTTCCTTTTTTCCAATGTATGGGAGCTTCTCAAGATCTGTACCCCATTGTTTGTGGCAACTTTTCTTTCGCTGCTCCTGTATAACATTCCCAAGTATGCCATGGCAAGTGTTATGTCCAATGAATACCAGACTTATTACAGTGTCCTGTTCATGCCATCTTTTGTGATCACTCTGATGTGTGAATTTGTATTCAAGCCGACCATCACCACCATTGCGGAACTATGGTGGTTGAAAAACCTCAGAAAATTCTCCCTGTATGTAGTGCGGATTCTCTGTATTATCATAGGATGTGGAGCTTTTATCATCGTAGCAGGCCATCTCCTTGGAAGAACCCTTCTGGAGATTATCTACGGTGTAGATCTTTCCTCTTACAAGCTCCATTTTATCGTACTTCTTGCCGGTGGCACCATTGGTGCAGCGGTTTATATGACTTACAACATCCTTATTGCTATCCGCAAAGGAAACTGTCTGATTGTTGTATACACCATCACTGCAGTTCTTACCATTCTTCCATCCAGACTGATGGTACGGAAATGGGGAGTTATGGGCGCCTGCCTCAACTATTTTTATTCCTGCAGTCTTCTGTTCATCCAGTTTATCATCATACTGATCTATGTAGTTCTCAAACGACGAAAACAGATTGCCGCCGAATCCTGAAACATTATAAAGTAAAAAAGCCTGAAAAAATTACTGTCCTCACCTATTCAAGTTTGGACAGTAATCTTTCCAGGCTTTCATAATTTTCTATTGTGTTCGATTCTCTTCTGAGTCCTGCACTATGTCTCATACCGGATGTATACCAGGCAACATGCTTTCGCATCTCCCGGATTCCGGTAAATTCACCTTTCAGTTCTATCTGCCATCTGGCATGGCGAAGTATCATTTCCCGGATTTCTTTTGGATCAGGTTTTTCCAGAAGTTCTCCTGTCTCAAAATAATGATTCATCTCCCGGAAGATCCATGGATTCCCTCTTACAGCTCTTCCGATCATAATACTGTCACAACCGGTATCTTTCATCATTTTTTCCGCTTTCAGAGGAGAATCTACATCTCCATTTCCAATCACAGGAATCGAAACTGCATCTTTGATCCTGCCTATTACTTCCCAGTTGGCTTCCCCTGCATAATACTGCTGCCTGGTCCTGCCATGGACAGCCACTGCTGCTCCTCCTGCGTCTTCAATGATCTTTGCAATCTCCACAGGATCTACATCATATCCTTCAAATCCAATACGGATTTTGGCTGTTACAGGCTTCTTTATGGCATGGGAAATTTCTCTTACAATCTTTCCGATCAATGCCGGATCTTTCAGTAAGGCGGAACCCTCTCCATTGTTTACTACTTTCGGCACAGGGCATCCCATATTGATATCCAGAATATCAAAAGGCTGTTCCTCAATACTTCTGGCTACTTCTGCCATCAGCTCGGGTTCGTTTCCAAAAAGTTGAAGAGATACCGGATGTTCCTTTGGATTGATCTCCATCAGTGCCTTTGTATTCTTATTATGAAAAGAAATCGCCTTGGCACTGACCATCTCTGTACAGATCAGTCCGGCTCCCTGTTCTTTACACAATCCCCGGAAAGGAAGATCCGTAACCCCTGCCATGGGAGCCAGGACAAATGGATTTTCTATTTCTACTGAGCCGATTTTCCACATTCTATTCATGAATCAGTCTCCGTTATCCACATTTTCCGCATCTTCTTCTAAGTTTTCCCCAAGGAAGAATACACGATAATACAGTTCCAGAGATTCCAGAAGTTCTTTCTTTTCTGTCTGCAGTTTCTTGATCTTCAACACACTTCCGATCTCATCATACATGGCATCTGCATCCAGTGCTTCTGTCTTGAACTGCAGATTTCCATCCTCATCAAATTCCAGTGTAAGGATTCCACCGATGTCCTCTGTATAAAGAACACACATAATCTGCAATTCCTGCTTGATACTTTCCGGAAGGGAATTAAAATCCGGATTAAAATAATATTTCTGCTCATAGGAGCTTGCTCCACAGAGTACAATATTTTCCTGGTACATATAAAAAACTCCTTAATCTATCACTTATTCCGTTATGTATCTGATCTGAATCACACGTAACTGTACAGTCCCCGGACAGATACTTCTCCGGATCTTACCACCTGAAGAGTCCCTTCCCTGTCTCTTACCAGAAGCTCACCCTGCTCATTAATACCCAGGGCAGTTCCCTCGTAAGGATGCAGTTTGTCCAGTATACGGACTGGCTGCTGCCTGTTGGCGAGCATATCATTGTATTCCTCCACCATCATAGACAGATCACAGGTCTGAATAAACTTTTCATAGTTTTTTTCAAATTTCTCCATAATCTTTCCGATCAGTTCGCTGCGGTCAAACTTCTTTCCTGTTTCCAGATAAAGAGAAGTTGCCTTATCCTGAAGTTCTTCCGGAATTTCTTCCAGATTTACATTGATCCCATCTCCGATGACCACTTCCCGGATCCTGCCTTTTTCCAGCCCCATTTCTGTAAGGATTCCGCAGATTTTCTTATGTGACACCACTACATCATTGGGCCATTTGATAGAAACTTTCACTCCTGTATCTCTGACAGCCTCTGCCACACTAAGTCCCATAACCAGTGTCAGCATGGATGCATACTGTGGTTCAAATGTTGGACGGAGTAAAATGGACATCATTACAGAACTGCCTTCCGGTGCCTGCCAGCTTCTTCCCAATCTCCCTTTTCCTGCTGACTGGAATTCTGCAACTGCCAGAGTTCCCTCCGGTGCCCCTTCTTTGGAAAGCTTTTTGATCCACTCATTGGTAGAATCTGTTTCTTTTGCAAAATGGACGGTTTTGCCCGCCCATTCTGTGTGTATACTTTCTGAAATTGTTTTCTGATCGTATTCCATTATCATTTCTTTTCAGGTTCTCCCAGAGTTGCTACCATAACTGCCTTGATAGTATGCATACGGTTTTCTGCCTCATCAAATACATGTGACTGTGGAGACTCAAATACTTCGTCTGTTACTTCCATATCTGTCAGATTGAAGCGTTCTCCCATTTCCTTGCCGATCTTTGTCTTAAGGTCATGGAATGCCGGCAGGCAGTGAAGGAAAATTGCCTTTTCTCCTGCATTTTTCATAACATCAGAAGTTACTTTGTATGGTGTCAGTTCACGAATACGCTCTTCCCATACTTCGTCAGGTTCTCCCATAGACACCCATACATCTGTATAGATAACATCTGCATCCTTGGTTCCTGATTCCACATCTTCTGTGAGAGTTACGGATCCACCGGAAGCTGCTGCATAAGTCTTGCAGAGATCAACCAGTTCCTGGTTCGGGAAATATTTCTGGGTTGTGCAGGCTACAAAATGCATTCCCAGTTTGGAGCATGCGATCATCAGTGAATTACCCATGTTGTAACGGGCATCTCCCATGTATACTAGTTTGATACCTTCCAGATGTCCAAAATGTTCACGAATGGTCAGCATATCTGCCAGCATCTGTGTAGGATGGTATTCATTGGTCAGACCGTTCCATACCGGAACACCTGCATGCGCTGCCAGTTCTTCAACGATTTCCTGACCAAATCCTCTGTACTCGATTCCTTCATACATTCTTCCAAGAACTCTTGCTGTGTCTGCAATGCTTTCTTTCTTGCCGATCTGGGATCCTGTAGGATCCAGATAAGTAGTTCCCATACCCAGGTCATGAGCAGCTACTTCAAAAGAACAACGGGTTCTGGTACTTGTTTTTTCAAAAATAAGAGCTATATTTTTACCTTTGTAGTACTGATGAAGCTCTCCTGCTTTTTTCTTTGCTTTCAGGTCTGCTGCCAGATCGATCATATAAGTAATCTCTTCTGGTGTAAAGTCTTTCAGTGTAAGAAAATTACGTCCTTTTAAATCCATAATAGCTTCTCCTCTTGTATACTATTTGTTACTGTTCACAGCAACTTAATTTTCTTTTGTGGTTTCTTCTGTAACAATCTCTTTCAGGGAAGATGCCAGTCCTGCAATTCCCTGGATCTCAGATGGAATAATGATCTTGGTCGCCTTGCCGTCTGCTGCCTTTGTGAATGCTTCCAGACTCTTCAGAGTAAGGACTGCCTGGTCTGCACCTGCTTCCCGGATCATTTTGATTCCTTCTGCAGTAGCATTCTGCACTTTCAGAACAGCCTGTGCCTGGCCTTCTGCTTCTTTGATCATACGCTCTTTCTGTGCCTCTGCTTTAAGGATTGCAGCCTGTTTTTCTGCCTCAGCATCCAGGATAACTGACTCTTTCTTACCTTCTGCAACAAGAATGGTGGATTTCTTTTCACCTTCTGCACGAAGGATTGCTTCTCGACGTTCACGTTCTGCTTTCATCTGTTTTTCCATGGCTTCCTGAATAGCAGCCGGAGGAATAATGTTCTTCAGTTCTACACGATTGACTTTAATTCCCCATGGATCTGTTGCCACATCCAGAGATGCACGCATCTTGGTGTTGATCACTTCGCGAGATGTGAGGGTCTCATCCAGTTCCATATCCCCGATGATATTACGGAGTGTGGTCGCAGAAAGATTTTCGATCGCCATGATCGGATTTTCCACGCCATAGGTAAAAAGCTTTGGATCTGTAATCTGAAAAAATACAACTGTGTCGATCTGCATGGTAACATTATCTTTGGTAATTACCGGCTGCGGTGGAAAATCAACCACCTGCTCTTTCAGATTCACTCTTCTGGCTACTCTGTCGATAAACGGCGTCTTGAAATGGATGCCGGTGTTCCATGTTTCCTTATATGCACCCAGACGTTCTACTACGATCGCATAAGCCTGTGGTACAATACGGATACAAGATGCAAGAACCCAGAGTATCAGTGCAATAACAACAATTACAAAAATAAGTCCTCCCATATTACTTAACCTCCTTCTCCTCTGAAATATTCTGTTTTTTTACAATAAGTTTCACGCCCCGGACAGCTTCGATCTCAACAACTGTATTTGCAGGAATCAACTCTTCATCAGAAACAGTTCGTGCCATCCATTCGATATCATTAATACGAACCTGACCGGTCTGTGCCAGATTGTTGATCTCCTGGATTACCACTGCCTTCTCTCCTATAAGGCTGTCTACATTGGTTTTGGTCATGCCCCGGTTCATATATCTGACTGCCAGTGGTCTGGTAAAGATCAGAAGAACCAGTGAGATCAGAAGAAATGCCCCCCACTGAACAGCAATTCCCATTCCCATCCAGGACAAAACAGCTGCGATCAGTGCTCCTCCGGCAAACCATATGGTTGTAAGTCCTACCGTAATAGCCTCTATGATCAGAAGCACTGCCAGTACTATCAGCCACAGTAAAGGTTCCATAAACACTCCTCCTTCCAGAAAATCTGTAACCTCTGTTCCATATGAATTCAAAATTCCGGAACAGTCTGAGCTTAGTTTCTCCGTTGCCGGGAAGCCTCATACATAAGGATTCCTGCCGCCATGGCAGCATTCAGAGATTCTACTTTACCACACATGGGAATACGGATGAGACAGTCTGCTGCTTCTGCTGCCTGATCTGTAAGCCCTTTGCCTTCATTTCCTATAAGAAATGCAGTGCCTTCCCTGTAGGATTCCTGATCGTAGGAATTCTTTCCCTTCAGGTGTGCTGCAAAAAAGCGGATCCCATATCCCTGAAGCTTCTGTTTTAATGATATCACATCTTCAACGTAGAAAAAAGGTATTCTGTAAACAGAACCCATTGTTGCACGAATCACCTTGGGATTGGTGATATCCACACAGGTTTTTGTGAGAAAAACAGCCTTCACTCCGGCACCCTCACCTGTACGGATAATAGTTCCTGCATTCCCCGGATCCTGCAGATCTTCCAGCACCATAAATAAAGGATTCTGCTCTTTCAGAATTTCTTCTATGTTATATGTAGGCTGCTTCAGGACAGTCAGTACTCCCTGTGGAGTCTGTGTATCACTCATCTGACGGAAAATATTGTCTTCTACTGCTTCCCAGCTAAACTTTCTGACCTTTTCCATCAGTTCCTGATCTTCCAGAATATGCTCCGACACGTAGACCTTTTCTATCCATTGGTCAGGAGCTTCCATGAACATCTTGCGTCCTTCCGCAATAAAAAGCTTCTGTTCTCTTCTGACTTTCGCTTTCTGATTCAGTTTTATGATATTTTTTACCTGTGTATTCTGTATACTGGTGATCATAAATATATTCCTCGTAATCCACAGCGGAGGCCGCCTGATGGTGACCTCCGCTGTTATTATGAGAATCTACAAAGATTCTTTTATTTTTTGTAATTATGAGAAAGTGAATTACATACCTCCCACATATATGGAGATACGTCTTTCTGCATGGCAAGAGCTTCATTGATATCAAAATCAACGAATTCTCCATGTTTATAACCTACGACTCTGCAGGATTTGCCTGCGATCAGAAGGTCTACAGCAAGAGCACCCATCATAGATGCATATACCCTGTCTTTACATGTCGGGCTTCCACCACGCTGCATGTGTCCAAGGATTGTTGCACGAGTTTCGATACCTGTAGCTGCTTCGATACGTTTTGCCATTGCCTGTGAATGACCAATACCTTCCGCATTAACGATAATATGATGTTTCTTTCCTGCTTTACGGCTTGCAATAATGTTATTGATCAGCTTCTGCTCATCATAGTCATATTTTTCCGGAATCAGAACATCCTCTGCTCCGTTGGCAATACCGCACCACATAGCCAGATAACCAGCATTACGACCCATAACTTCAATGATACTACAACGTTCATGAGAAGTAGAAGTATCACGAACTTTGTCGATTGCTTCCATTGCTGTATTAACAGCAGTGTCAAATCCGATGGTATACTCAGTGCAGGCAATATCAAGGTCGATTGTTCCCGGAACACCGATGGTATTGATTCCGAGATTTGCAAGCTTCTGTGCACCTGCAAAAGAACCGTCTCCACCAATAACTACCAGTCCGTCAATGCCATGTTTTCTGCAGATCTCAGCACCACGTTCCTGTCCTTCCGGTGTACGGAATTCTGCACATCTTGCTGTATACAGGATTGTACCGCCTCGTTCGATTGTATCAGATACATCTCTGGCAGTCATATCTACGATTTCTTCATTAAGAAGACCATTGTAGCCTTTATAAATTCCTTTTACATTCAGTCCACTGCTCAAGCCTCGTCTTACAACTGCACGAATTGCCGCATTCATTCCAGGAGCGTCACCGCCACTTGTAAGTACACCGATGGTTTTTATCTGTTTCTCTGCCATGATTCATTCCTCCATCTTTTTGATTTCCTGTCCCTAAACAGGAAGTCATTTGTTATCTTTTCTACACATATTCGGTTTATAGTGTAAAGCATTTTCAGAAGTTTTTCAATACTCTTTCCACAAGTTTAACGTTAGATTCCCCATATTTTTGTCTCAGTTCCCGGAGAGAAGTTTCATTGATCTCCACCTGATATGCTGCCGGCAGACGTTTCATGGCTTTTACGTCTTTCAGGAAAATAACCACTGCAGAAGTACCCCTGTTTTTTTTCAGAATTTCCTGCAGTTCTGCTTCCTCCTGACCATATTCTGCCCTGTCTTTAAACTGGAGCCACACCTCTCTGGGGATTTCATCAAAAGAACGGACTTTTTCAAGGATCAGCTTACTTGGTCTGTCATCTTCTGCTGACACTCTTCCCTGAATGAATACTTTTGCCTCCTCTTCCAGAAGACTGTGCCACTTCTCATAGTCTCTTGGAAATACAACGATCTCCACAGTTCCCACCAGATCTTCCAGTGTCAGGAAAGCCATGACTTTATTAGTCTTTGTATATTTGATGTTTTTATCCGTAATCATTCCACCAACAATGACTTTCTGTCCGTCAACTACCCTGGGAATGCCGGTTTCCTCATCCTGCTGAAAATCTGCGGTTCTGGATGAGATCATTTTTTCCATCATCCCTCTGTATCTTTCCAGCGGATGACCACTTAAATAAATCCCCAGAACTTCCTTTTCAAAGGCAAGTACCATTTCCGGATCATATTCCTCCACATCCGGCATACGGATCTCAAAATCTTTTTTATCCTCATCGCTGACCAGGTCAAAGAGACTCATCTGACCTGCCATAGAATTCTTTTTTTCCTGAGCAATACTGTCTACAATTCTTCCATAAACCATCATCTTCTGACGTCGGTTTCCTTCCAGACAATCCAGTGCCCCTGCCTTGATAAAGTTTTCGATAGCTCTTTTATTTACAGTCCCTGTCAGTCTCTCAATAAAATCCTTCAGTGAACGGTATTCTCCCCTATCTTCTCGCTCTTTTACAAGAGCTTCGATCACAGGACGTCCCACACTCTTGATCGCAGAAAGCCCATAACGGATAGAACCATTATCTACAGAAAAGCCGTAGCTTCCTCTGTTTACATCCGGTGGCAGAATCTTTATTCCCATCTGACGACACACCTGAATATATTCAGCCACTTTAACCGGCATTTCAATTACCGAGGTCATCAGTGCCGCCATGAATTCTACCGGATAATAATACTTCAGAAAAGCAGTCTGATAAGAAACCACTGCATAGGCTGCTGCATGAGATTTATTGAAAGCATATTTTGCAAAATCGATCATTTCATCATAAATCTTGTTTGCCACCTGCTCCGAGATCCCATTGGCAATACATCCGGGAACTCCCTCCGCTTCATTTCCATAGACAAAGTTCTGCCGTTCTTTCTCCATGACTGCTGCTTTTTTCTTGGACATGGCTCTTCGCACAAGGTCACTTCGTCCCAGTGTATACCCCGCCAGGTTCCGTACGATCTGCATAACCTGCTCCTGATATACGATACAGCCGTAAGTAGGTTTCAGAATCGGTTCCAACTGAGGGCAGTCATAACTGATAGTATCAGGACGGTTCTTGCCTCTGATATACTGTGGAATAAAATCCATGGGTCCTGGACGATACAGAGAAATTCCCGCAATTACATCTTCCAGACTCTGTGGTTTCAGTTCTTTCATGAAGTTTTTCATACCGGCACTTTCCAGCTGGAACACCCCATCAGAACGTCCCGTTCCCAGAGAATCAAGAACCTTTTTGTCATCATAATCAATGTGCTGCATATCCAGTTTCACACCGGTATCCTGTTCCACCAGGTGTACTGCATTCTGGATAACTGTAAGAGTACGAAGTCCCAGGAAATCCATCTTCAGAAGTCCCAGTTCTTCCAGAGTAGTCATGGTAAACTGGGTAACAATAGAACCATCCTGTGCCCTGGAAAGAGGTACATATTCAGATACGTCTTTCTGACTGATCACCACACCTGCCGCATGCATGGATGTATGGCGCGGAAGCCCTTCCAGACGCTTTGCCGTATCGATCAGCTCATGAATCTCCGGTTGTTCTTCGTAAATTTTTTTCAGTTCCGGATTCATAGTAAGAGCTTTATCTATGGTAATATTCAGCTCCTGTGGAATCATCTTTGCGATCACATCCACCTGTGCATAAGGCATATCCATAACACGCCCTACATCCCGGATCACACCTCTGGCTGCCAGTGTACCAAATGTAACAATCTGAACAACACAGTCATCTCCATATTTACGCCTTACATAGTCAATAACTTCCTGTCGTCTTTCAAAACAGAAATCCACATCGATATCCGGCATGGATACACGTTCCGGATTCAGGAAACGCTCAAACAGCAGATCATACCGTATCGGATCAAGCTGAGTAATTCCTAAAGTATACGCTACAAGACTTCCCGCTGCAGAACCTCGTCCGGGACCAACCATAATGTCATGATCTCTGGCATACTTTATAAAATCCCATACAATAAGAAAGTAATCTACATAGCCCATGTTTTTAATAGTAGTAAGCTCATAGGTCAGTCGTTCTTTCAGTTCCTCTGTTACCGGCTGATATCTTTCTTCCAGTCCTTTGAAACAAAGTTCATTCAGGTATTCCCAGGAATTATAACCTTCCGGCACTCCAAACTTCGGCAGCTTGGTAACACCAAATTCAATCTCCACATGGCATCTTTCTGCAATCTTGTGGGTATTTTCCAGTGCCTCAGGTGCATAAGGAAAAAGTCTTGCCATTTCTTCCGGAGATTTTACATAATACTGCCCGCCTTCGTAACGCATACGGTCGGTATCTGCCAGTTTTTTGTTCGTCTGGAGACAGAGAAGTACATCATGAGGCTGCGCATCCTCTGCCAGTGTATAATGTACGTCATTGGTACAAACCAGATCGATTCCCGTCTCTCTGTGCATCTTCAGAAGCTGCTGATTAACATTCTGCTGTTCCGGTATCCCATGATCCTGCAGTTCCAGAAAAAAGTTTCCTTTTCCAAAAATATCCTGATAACGAAGAGCTGCTGCCTTTGCATCCTCATACATCCCTCTGGTAAGAAATCTGGCTACTTCACCTGCCAGGCAGGCACTCAGAGCAATGAGCCCTTCATGATATTTCCCAAGGAGTTCCAGATCCACCCTGGGTTTATAATAAAATCCCTCTACAAATCCTTTGGATACGATTTTCATCAGATTACTGTAGCCTCGGTTGTTCTCTGCAAGAAGAACCAGATGATAATAACGGTCTTCTCCACTTCCCGCTTCACGCTCAAATCTGGATCCAGGTGCCACATAAACTTCACAGCCCAGAATCGGATTGATGCCTGCTGCCTTTGCTGCCCGGTAAAAATCAATAACCCCATACATAACACCATGATCTGTAATGGCTGCACTGTCCATACCAAGCTCTTTTACCCGTTCTACATATTCTTTTATCTTGTTGGATCCATCCAGAAGACTGTATTCTGTATGAACATGAAGATGTGTAAAATTCATAATCTCATCCTTTACTTATTTACAAGATAAATCCGTCTGTCTCTGATCTCCACCTTACCCTCTTTCATAAGATGTCCTACGGCACGTTTGAATGCATTCTTGCTGAGACCAAATTCTCTTTTGATCACTTCCGGTGATGCTTTGTCATCAAAAGGCAGTACCCCTGCAAACTCTTCAATAACCTGATATACATTTTCTGCATCTTCATTGATCTGAAGATATGCTTCTTGGCGGTCACTGACATTCATTTTTCCATCTTCACGAAGCTTTGTTACACGAAGATCCAGAACAGTACCCGGACGATATTTGCCTGATGCTTCTCTTGCAGGGATCAGCGCAGAATATTTATTATCAACTGCAACAAACACTCCAAAATTATCACTGATCTGATAAACTCTTCCTTTTACGTGGTCTCCTTCTTTATAAGGAGTTTCTGTAGAAAGATAAGGATAAACTTTCATTGTTGCACAAAGTCTGCTGCTTTTGTCCACATAGAGAGCTACCAGACATTCCTGTCCCTCAAAAATACGAGTAGTCTGCTCATGATAAGGAAGAAGAAGGTCTTTCTCCAGTCCCCAGTCAAGAAAAGCACCAATCTTTGTGATCTGTTTTACTTTCAGAAGACCTGCCTCGCCAACAGTAAGAAGTGGTTCTCTGGTTGTAGCAATCATTCGGTCCTGAGAATCTTTATAAATAAAAACTTCCAGTTTATCTCCTGCGGAAGTACCTGCCGGTACTTGTTTGGCAGGAAGCAGTACCTGGTGTCTGGTATCTGCATTCATATCTTCTGCCAGATATACACCAAAATCTACAGTCTTAACTACCAGCAGTGTCTGTTTTTTACCTAATTCCATCATAAAAAGTCCTCCCGTATAATGTTCTGTCGTTACTGTAACCTGCAGTAACCTCTGTTTCTTTGTAAAACTTATTTCCTGATATATTCTTTCTTGATATATTCTTTCTTAATATATTTTACTTTATATATCCTGTTTTCTCATAAACTCCACAACAGCATAAGGATCTCCCTCTGTATCATTCAGCAGAATGAGTTCTTTGTTATCCACAGTTGCCCTAACAGGACAGATTGTGTCATGAAGTCTTGCCTGTTGCTTATATTCAGCACGCATCTGGCTGATCTGATAATCCTCCGGGAGATAATCCATTGCCATTCGGACATACTGACAGTTGTTGACATGATGATTGGTATCCAGATGATGCTTCTGGATCACAAAATTCTCTTCTTCCTTATATTCACCAGGAAGCCGGATCTTACGTGGAGCATAGTCCATTTCAAGTTTCGGTTCCATGGTTCCGTCAGGCAGTTCATAACCTCTTATATCTTCTGGTGTAAGTTTCACAGGCAGTCCATTCTCTGCATCTATATAAGACCAGTAGGTATTGGCATATGCCAGACTCTCTCCTGCTTCCGTATCCATGGTAAAATTACGCATTCCCATAAACCCTCTGAATCCATAAGCCCATGTAGAAGTCCGGATATCTTCTCCCAGTTCCGGATATCTGTTTATGATCACCTGCCATGCAGACAATACCCAGAATCTTTTGCGCTCTTTCAGGACTTTCATTCCAAGCCCCACTGCCTCTGACTGAAAGGTACTGCAATCCTGAAAATAATTCAGCACTCCCGGTAATGTCAGAAGTCCGTTTTCTCCAATTTCACTGTAGCGGATCCTGCCGCTAAAACTATATGCCATAATTCACACTCTCTTTCAGACCTGTGTTTTCAGTATTCCATAATATGAAAAAAGCACCTCTTCCGAGGTGCTCCACTTAACAGGGCTACAAGGATTCGAACCTTGAAATGACGGAGTCAGAGTCCGCTGCCTTACCGTTTGGCTATAGCCCTTCATTTGTTCGCTCGCTTATTTTTTATTTATCACTCGCGACAAATGGTATTATATTATATGCTTCAGAAAAAATCAACCCCTTTTTTGAAATTTTTTTATTTTTTTTATGACCCTCTGGTATTTCCTTAATCTTATGTAAAATTTTAGTGCTGATTGTAAATATTAATGGTATAATATTGCCATCCGAAAACATTTTATAACTTTAAAAGGAGAAACTGATGAGAGCAAACAATCTCACCCTGCTCACTGATCTGTATGAACTGACCATGATGCAGGGCTATTTCAAAAACCCAACCAATCAGACCGTAATCTTTGATATGTTTTATCGTGTCAATCCCTGCGGTGGAAGTTTTGCTATTACAGCCGGTCTGGAACAGATGATCGAGTACATTGAGAATCTTCACTTTTCAGATGAAGACATTGATTATCTCCGTAGTCTTCATATTTTTGAAGAAGATTTTCTTGCTTACTTAAGTGACTTTCATTTTACCGGCGATATCTATGCCATCCCTGAGGGAACCGTCGTGTTTCCAAGAGAACCACTGGTAAAGGTTATCGCACCGATCATGGAGGCACAGCTTGTAGAAACAGCGATTCTGAACATTATCAACCATCAGAGTCTTATTGCCACCAAGGCGGCCAGAGTCTGCTACGCAGCCCGGGGCGACGGAATTATGGAATTTGGACTTCGTCGGGCCCAGGGACCTGATGCAGGTATCTACGGTGCCAGAGCAGCAATCATCGGCGGATGCGCCGGCACTTCCAATGTTCTTACCGGTCAGATGTTCAATGTTCCGGTTCTTGGAACTCATGCCCATAGCTGGATCATGAGCTTCCCGGATGAATACACTGCATTCAAGACTTATGCAAGAATGTACCCTGATTCCTGTACACTTCTGGTAGATACCTACGATGTACTGAAATCCGGTGTGCCAAATGCGATCCGCGTATTTGAAGAAATGAGAGAAGAAGGTGTCAAACTCACCCACTATGGCATCCGTATCGACAGCGGTGATCTGGCTTATCTTTCCAAAGAAGCCTACAAGATGCTGGCTGCTGCCGGTTTTGATGATGCTACTATCTCTGCTTCCAGTGACCTGGATGAATACTTGATCGACAGCCTCAAGAGCCAAGATGCCAAGATTACCTCCTGGGGGGTAGGTACCAACCTGATCACCAGCAAAGATAATCCGGCATTTGGCGGTGTATACAAACTGGCTGCTGTTAAAGACGCAGGCAGCAACTCTTTCACACCAAAGATCAAACTTTCCGAAAACACAGAAAAGGTCACTAATCCCGGCAACAAAACTGTTTACCGTATCTACAGCAAGTCTACTGGCAAGATCAAGGCAGATATGATCTGTCTCACAGACGAAACCTTTGATCCGGAAGAAACCATGGTGATCTTTGATCCCATTGACACCTGGAAAAAGACTAAAGTCCTGGGTGGAACCTACGAGCTTCGTGAACTTCTGGTTCCTGTTATCCGGGAAGGTAAACGAATCTATACCTCACCGGAAGTTATGGATATTCGTGAATACTGCCGCAAGGAACAGAATACTCTCTGGGATGAATCCAGACGTCTGGTGAACCCTCAGAAAGTCTATGTAGATCTTTCTCAGAAACTTTTTGATCTCAAGAAGAATCTTCTGGAAGAAATGAGCGAAAAAAATCTGGGTGAATAAAAAATTTTTCCATTCCCTCTGTTGACATAACAGGGGGATTTTTTTAATTTTCGATATTTTTGTCGATTTAAAGTGTTAAAGTACTGGATTTTCAAAATGTATCATGTTATACTGAGAAAAGAAAAAAACACATTATGTGATAATAATATGGAGGAATTTAATCATGTCCATCAAAATCAATCATGAGCTTCCACTGCCAGAGGTCCTGAAATCCCAGTACCCTCTCAGCCCGGAGCTTAAAGAAGCCAAAAAACAGCGAGATGAAGAAATACGCCGTATCTTCACCGGTGAATCAGATAAATTTATTGTTCTGGTAGGACCCTGTTCTGCTGACAACGAAGATACTGTCTGCGAATACGTACGCAGACTTAAGATCGTAGCAGATAAAGTATCTGACAAGCTGATGATCATTCCCAGAGTTTACACCAACAAACCCCGTACAACCGGTGACGGATACAAAGGAATGCTCCACCAGCCAGATCCAGACAAATCTCCTGACCTTCTTGCAGGAATCATCGCCATCCGCAAACTTCACATGAGAGTTATGCAGGAAACAGGTCTTTCTTCTGCTGATGAAATGCTTTATCCGGAAAACCGCAGCTACCTGGATGACATTCTTTCTTATGAGGCAGTAGGTGCCCGTTCCGTAGAAAACCAGCAGCATCGTCTCACAGCCAGCGGCATGGATATTCCTGTTGGAATGAAGAACCCTACCTGCGGAGACCTTTCTGTTATGCTGAACTCTGTTACTGCTGCCCAGCATCCTCATCATTTTATCTACCGAGGATGTGATGTGGAGACCTCCGGTAATGATCTGGCTCATACCATTCTTCGTGGTGGTGTCAACCAGTACGGTCAGACTCTTCCTAATTACCATTACGAAGATCTGATGCAGCTGGCTGCCCTCTATGCCAAGAAGGATCTCAAGAACCCGGCTGTTATTGTAGATGCCAACCACTCCAACTCCAACAAGCAGTTCAAAGAACAGATCCGTATTGTTACTGAAGTACTTCACAGCCGCAGCTACAATCCGGACCTTAAGAAACTGGTTAAGGGTGTTATGATCGAAAGTTATCTTATTGAAGGCCGTCAGGACATCAGCAATCATATGACTCCAGGATGTTCTATCACTGACCCATGTCTTGGATGGGAAGATACAGAACGCCTCATTTATGATATTGCTGAAAAATGTTAACTCTGCATAAACTTTTTTAAAACAACCCCCTGAATTCTCTTTTGTGATCTCTCACATCAGAAAATCCCGGGGGTTTTAATATTTTATGAAACCTGATTCTTTTTTCTTCACTGTTCCATCTGCCGTCCCAAAAATCCTGCTGCTGTCTGTACCAGCATTCTTTCAGAATCTCCAAAACGATTATTTTGATCTTTACTTATAAGGATCACCGAGCCGATACCATCTCCACCAGCCAGAACAGGCTGAATGATCTCACTTCCCACCGGTTCTTTCTGGCTTTCAGAAACCAGGATCTTATTTTTTTCACCTGGTCGGAAACATTTGCCCTCCCGTCCTGTTATAAGACTTTCCAGTTCTCTGGTAATGCTCTTTCCCGTAAGCTCTTTACTTCCCTGTCCGGAAGCAGCCACTACCTGATCTCTGTCCGTGATACATGCCAGCATTCCGGTAGTCTGTGCCAGTACCTCAGCATATTCTTTTGCAAAAAGACTCATTTCTCCAATAGGAGAATATTTTTTCAGAATGATTTCTCCCTGTCTGTCTGTAAAGATCTCCATAGGGCTGCCCTCGTTGATTCTCATTGTCTTCCTGATTTCCTTTGGGATTACAACCCGCCCCAAATCATCAATCCTTCTTACAATACCCGTCGCTTTCATAGCTATTGTTCCTCCTGCCTGTTTTTTCATAAGATTTTTCTTTATGATTTCCATAAGATGTGACATATGGTTATTATATGAAAAAGCAGGAAATTTATACTGTATTCCGGTAATTATTGTTTTTCATGGTATTGTTCACTCCGTTCACAATAACTTTTTACTGTTGGCTGTGAAACTTCCTGTAGACATTTCTGAATAATAGTGATATAGTTACAATATACTTTATATGTAGTATTTATTACTACGTGTTATGTTTTTAATTAACTTTTTATTCCAGGAGGCGTTACTATGATGAATAAACTCAAATCCAGACTCAAAGATCCCTGGAGTGCCATCACTCATGGAGTCGCAGGTGCTCTTGCTGTTGCAGGTGCTGCTCCTCTTCTTATAAAGGCAGCCAGTGTCAGGGAAGCTCCTCTCCACATTGTTGCACTTGCCATTTTTATACTGACTATGATTTTATTATATACTGCAAGTACTGTTTACCATTCTGTAGATTCCACAGAGAAAGTAAACCGCAGGCTTCGCAAAATGGATCACATGATGATCTTTGTTATGATCGCTGGCAGCTACACACCTGTATGCCTGATCGCTCTTCACAACCGTATCGGTTATATCCTCTGCGGTCTGGTATGGACAGTTGCCATTCTGGGTATCCTTCTGAAGGGATTATGGATTAACTGCCCCAAATGGCTCTCTTCCGTCCTCTACATTGGTATGGGCTGGCTCTGTGTACTTGCATTTGTACCGATCTTTCATTCTCTTCCAAAAGCCGGATTTGGATGGCTTCTGGCAGGCGGCATTATTTATACCATCGGTGGTGTAATCTATGGACTGAAACTTCCTTTATTTAATGCGCGCCACAAAGATTTTGGTTCTCACGAAATCTTCCATGTATTTATCATGCTTGGAAGTGCCTGCCACTTTATCTTAATGTATTGCTTTATTTCCACCATGCCTTTCTGACAGGCATGGTGTTTTTTGATGTCAGGATCAAACATCCGGATCCAGATGAATCAGTTCCAGTTTCTGCTTCCGGGTCAGCTGCTTGATGGCATATTCCCTTCTCATAGCTTCTTCTTTTGTTTCATATCCTTCATAATAGACCAACTTTACCGGTCTTTTGGCTTTTGTATATTTAGCACCGGATTTTTCTTCATTATGTGCTTTTACTCTCTTTTGAACATTGGTTGTCCATCCTGTATACAGTGTTCCGTCAGCACATTCCACTATATATGTGTAATTCATGACCTTTTACATCCTTCTTCTCCTGTTTTATGTAAAGGACAACCACACAAAGGCAGTCGTCCATATCTTTATAAAAAGCAGCCGGTTCTTTCATGGTATTCTTGCATAGCACAGATAAAGCAGGTAGGAGAATTACCGACTGCGGATTGTCATTCCCACCTGCTTTATTATACGTTTTATTTATTTTTTTGTGAATAACGATATTCTAATTACGGAAGATAGGCTATAGGATCTACCGGTTCTCCACTTTTTTCCATCGCAAAATAAAGGTTGCTTCCTTCATTGCTGTAATATCTGGTAGGAGCATTGATATAACCGATTACCGTGCCTTTTTCCACTATGTCGCCTTCTTTTACAGTAAGATCTTTCAACTGTCCATAAACAGCCTGATAACCATCTCCAAGTTCCATAGTCAACGTAGTTCCTGTCTGAGGATCTTCTTCAACAGAATAAACTTTTCCTTTAACAGAACAGGTTACCGGTGCACCTTCTTCTGCCCCAACTACAATCGAGGGACTCAGTTTGTACTGATCCAGAGTTGCATAATATACCGTCTGATCCATATTATAATCTCTCAGAATAGATCCATGAACCGGCCATTCCATTAATGTATCTTCTGAAAAATTTAATTTCGTCACTGCGGAAGCACTTGCAGAAACATTTTCCGCTTCTGTAGCTGTATCCGTCTGTTCCGTAACCGCATGCGTTCCTGTTGTTTCACTGTTTTCTGTTACTTTTGCAGTTTCCTGTGTATCCATGGATTTCTGAGCAGCTGAGTCAGAAGGATTTTCTTTCTCCGCTGTATCCACTTCCATCTCAACCATAGCAGTTCCTGTGTCCACCGGAGAATCCTCCTGATTATTATCTTCCTGTTCTTCTTCTTTTTCTTCAGACACCTCAGGAAGCTTTTCTTCTTCCGTTTCTTCCCTGATCTCCTGCTTTTCTGATGGTGTGGTTCCCAGCTGATATACTCCGATTCCGGCAGCTGCCATCACTGCCACAACTGCAGTATTGGCAATGTACCTTGCAAGTTTGTTTTTTGTCATATTCCATTCACCTCTGCTTATCTTTTCTATATTTACAGGGTGTCCAGAATACAAAGATCTATACAGTTATTACAGATAATTTGAAATTTCCATTTCCGGAAAATATGTATTCAGAATCTCCTTCCATGTTTTACCTTCTTTTGCAAGTTCATTTCCTCCATATTGAGAAAATCCCAGTCCGTGTCCTTTACCTTTACTTACAATCCGCAACTGATCGTCCTCTCTCTGTATCAGAAAATTAGAAGAAGGAAGCCCTATTCCCCATGCAAAAGCCTCTCCCTCCAGAATTTCTCCTTCAGTCTCCAGACTGAGAACATATCCCGCCTGGTCATATTCCTTTATTTTTAATTCATCCGGTATCTGACCAACAGACAGACTGATCTCTGTAAGAAAATCCTCTGATTCTTTGTCCTGGCTGCTGTCTACAGATTTCAGATAGCTGTATTCTTTATCGTGAAAAGTCTCTTCTCCATCTCTTGTCTCACCCGCACTTAATTCATGATAAGGCACCAGCTTCAGATTTCCCTCTACAGTCAGAACCACTCCTTCTGTATCTTCCACCGCTTCTGCATATATACTGTCAGGAACTTTCCATATTTTTTTCGTATCCTGAAGTTCCTCTTTCACCACCTTCATAAATTCCCATATATTTTTCCTGTTTTCCAGCTTACGGAAAAGATTACTTCTGGCTATCACTGCCTGTGCCTGAATTGCTCCTTTCTGATATTTTTCCGAAATCTGAAAAGAAAGAATCCCCGGAAGTATTTCTTCCATATCTATTTTCTTTCCTGCCTTCACTACTGTATCCCCATTTATCCCCAAAGTAGCCATACAGGGCATCAGAAACAATGCCATACTGCAAAAAACACGAAACAGATTTCTTTTTTTCATAAAAACCTCTGTTTTCGTTTTATTTTAGTATATGTTTCTACTATCTTCTTTATAAGTGTTTTTGACAGTCAGTACCGTTCGTTATATAATAAGAAAAAATTTGGGGAGGTACACGGCTTATGGTTGCCCTTTATCTTGCTCCCTTGTATATTCTGTTGAATGTATACCTGCTTCGATGGATGTATCTGTGGATTGGAAGCTGTCATTATCTATTTCAGACAATGACATTTCGCATTATTTTTGCAATTATATATTTTTTTGCTTCAACCAGCCTTTTATCCGGATTTCTTATAAAAAAACCTCGATTTATCCACCGACTTTTGAAGATTACCGGAAATTATTTTCTTGGAATCTTTATGTACACACTTATGGTAGTTCTGATGGCCGACGGAATACGACTGATCCTGAAATATATACTTCATGTAGCCTGGATACAGCAAAAATATGTTTTTACAGTAACAGGTGCAATCTGTGCTGCTTTTCTTCTTTTACTCAGTCTGTATGGGATTTTTCATGCAAAAAAAATTACAGTGACCCCCTACCAGGTAACTGTAAACAAAAAGGTTCCAAATATAAATTCCATGAAAATAGTTCTCCTGGCAGACACTCATTTCGGCTATAATGCAGGTGTTATTCATGCCAAAGAGATTGTTCGAGAAATCAACAAACAGAATCCAGATCTCGTATGTATTGCCGGAGATATTTTTGATAATGAATATGATGCCATTATGGAACCGACAAAAATGGAAAAAATTCTGAAAAAAATAAAATCCCACTATGGCGTCTATGCCTGTTGGGGTAATCATGATCTCAATGAACCAATTCTTGCAGGTTTTACCTTTAAACAGGCTCCTGAAGATGTAAAAGATCCACGAATGAAAAAATTCCTGGAGAACAGTAATATTCATCCCCTGCGAGACGAATCTGTTTTGATTGACAACAGATTTTATGTTATTGGCAGGAAAGACGCTTCCCTTACAGAGAAAATCGGTGAAACGAGAAAAACACCAGAACAGCTCATATCCTCCCTTGATAAAAACAAACCTGTTTTCATCATAGACCATCAACCTAAAGGACTTCAGGAACTGGCTGATGCAGGTGCAGATCTGGATCTGTGTGGCCATACTCATGATGGTCAGTTATTTCCCGGCAACCTGACAATAAAAACTATGTGGGAAAATCCCCGGGGGCTTCTGCAAAAAGATTCTATGACCAATATTGTTACATCCGGTGCCGGTGTCTGGGGACCGGCCATGCGGATCGGGACTGATAGTGAGATCTGTGTTATAAATGTAAGTTTTAAATAATGGAATGGATTTCGATTCAATAATGGACAACTGGAGAGTTTTCTTCAGTTGTTTATTTTTTGTCGCTGATTTCATAATATAGCTTTTTCCTGCTATACCATATCTTTTCTTATGTGCTGCCACAGCCTGTCCAATACCCGAAAAAACAGACAGGAACTTCTCCGGTACCATATTCATTGCAAAACATATCATCGTAGTCACTATCATCTTAAGATAATTTTTTATCTTACTCATAATGCCCTCCCTGTATGCACTTATGGTTTCGCCATGTAAGCAGTCGAACTGCGCACTTTCCACTACTACATATTATAATATATGCCTTTTATACCAAACTAGAACTCTTCATAGCTTCTTATTTCATAAAATTGCAGACAACAAAAAAGCACTATCTGTAGACAGTGCTTAAAAGTGAGGCATCGGGGATTCGAACCCCGGACAACTTGATTAAAAGTCAAGTGC